>NZ_JAQQPT010000002.1:0-382510 GCF_036688725.1 Pseudomonas lactucae
TGCCCCGGGTGGGCGGTGAAACAGATGCCGTCGAGCGCCTTGACCCCGGGAAAGGTTTTGCCGATACCGTCAAACCGAAGGGCCGCAGCAGTCATTTCCACAGCCCGATTTTGGTCAGTTCTTCCTTGAAGTTCTCGCGGGTGATCAGGGTCACTTCGTCCATGGCGGTGTACTTAGGCGGCTCGGTGCCTTTGGTCACCCACTCGTACATCATCTCGGCGGTTTTGTAGCCTTCGATGTGCGGGCTTGGCAGCATCGAGCCGAAGAAGCCGCTGTTGGCTTTCTTCAATTCGCCGATGGCGTCAGTGCCGTTGATGCCGATGCCGATCACATTGGCCGCGGCAAAACCGGCGCTTTCGGTGGCGCGCACGCCGCCAAGCACGGTGTTGTCGTTCATGCCGCCGATGATCAGGTTTTTCGCGCCGCGCGGCAGCTTGACCAGCGCCGAGTTGGTGGCGTCCATGCTGCCGGGGACGTCGAGGGTTTTCAGCGGGGCGGTGAGGATGTGATCCTTGGGAATGCCGGCTTCTTCCAGGGATTTGATCGAACCGTCGGTGCGTTTTTTACCGGTGTCGAGTTCGTTGAAGGTGTTGACTACCGCGTAGGTCTCCTTCCAGTCCCAACCGCGTTTTTTCGCTTCGGCGGCCATCGCGGCGCCCTGTTTCTGGCCCACTTCGAAGGCGGCCATGCCCAGGTACGGCACGTCTTCCATGAAATTGCCCTTGGCATCGACGAAACGGTCGTCCACCGCCATGACTTTCATGTCGTTGAGCTTGGCCTTGGCCACAATGGCAGGGCCGAGGGACACGTCCGGCGGGCAGATCACAAAGCCCTTGGCGCCGTTGGCGGCCAGGCTGTCGATGGCCGAGAGGGTTTTCTCACCGTCGGGCACGGCGATCTTGATGAGTTTGAAACCCTTGTCCTGGGCGGCTTTTTCGGCAAAGGCCCATTCGGTCTGGAACCACGGCTCCTCGGCCTGCTTGACCAGAAAACCGATCTTCACTTCTTCAGCGGATGCGAGGCTGCTGAGGCTGCTTAAAGCAACGGCGGCAGCAAGGACGCGTAGAGCCTTTTTCATGAACGACACCTCTTGTTGTTGTTTTTGAATGTTGGGTTTAACCGGCAAAACGATGGCAAGGCTTGCCAGGTACATCGACTTCGATGGCCAGCACGGCACCGTCCAAAGGGTGATTCAAAGGACTGGCCGCGCTGGTGATAAACAGGGTGGTGAGGTCGGGCCCACCGAACACGCAACTGGTGGGGCGGCTGACCGGCAGTTCGATGATGCGATCCACCTCGCCCGCAGGCGTCAGGCGCAGCAGGCAACTGCCGTCCCAGCGCGCGTTCCAGATAAAGCCCTCGGCGTCCATGGCCGAGCCGTCCGGGCCGCCGCGCGCGTGCGGCCCGAACCACACCCGTGGCGGTGCGAGCTGGCCATCGGCGTGGATCGAATACTGATAGAGCGTGCCGTCCAGGCTGTCACCAAAGTGCACCTGGCTGCCCTCCTCGTTCCACAGCAAGGTGTTGGGAATGCCCAGGCCTTGCAGCAACGGCGTGACCTGCGCATCGGCATCGATACGGAACAGGCCGCCGGAGCGCCGGGTAATCGGCAGGTCTTCACCCTGTTCGCCGATGTTGTTCTGCATGGTGCCCAGCCACAGGCGCCCCTGGGCATCGCAGCGTGCTTCATTGCCACGGTTGCCCGGTTGCGGGTCGGCCACGCAGAGCAGGGTCAAGGCTTCGGTCGCCAGGTCCAGCCGATAGACGCCGCTGCTCAGGGTCACCAGTGCATCGCCGCGTTCACACGGGATAAACGCCGAGACATGCTCGGGCAACTGCCAGATGCGCAGTTGCCCGCCCATCAGGCGCAGCGCCTGTGAACCTGCGATGTTGACCCAATACAGCGCCTGGGTCGGCACGTCCCAGAACGGCCCTTCGCCCAATTGTGCACGGTGTGCAGTGACCGCATTCCACGCCATGAAACCTCCGGATTCCTTAGAGCGACTCGCGCGACGGTGAGCCATCCACCAGGCGCTGGATACGCAACGGGTTGGCGTTTTTCAACGCATCGGGCAGCAGGCTGTCCGGGTAGTTCTGGAAGCACACCGGGCGCAGGAAACGGTCGATGGCCAGGGTGCCGACCGAGGTGCCACGGGCATCGGACGTCGCCGGGTACGGGCCGCCGTGCACCATCGAATCGCACACTTCCACGCCGGTCGGGTAGCCATTGAGCAGGATGCGCCCGACTTTCTGTTCCAGCAGCGGCGTGAGTTCGGCGAACTGTTGAAAGTCCGCCGGCTCGCCAATGATGGTCGCGGTGAGTTGACCGTGCAGGCCGTGCAAGGCGGCGCTGAGTTGGGCCTGGTCGGCGACTTCGACAAACACCGTGGTGGGGCCGAACACTTCTTCCTGCAGCGCTTCATCGCCGTTGATCAGCAAGCTGGCATCGGCCTTGAACAGTTGCGGCTGTGCTTGATTACCGGATTGCGCATTGCCCGCCAAGTGCTGGATACCGGGGTGGGCCAAGAGTTTTTCCAGGCCCTTGCCGTAGCTGCTCAAGGTACCGGCGTTGAGCATGGTCTGCGCCGGTTGCGCGCCAATCAGCTGCGCCACCTGCTGGGTGAACGCGGTGAATGCCGGCGAGGCGATGCCGATCACCAGGCCTGGGTTAGTGCAGAACTGACCGCAGCCTTGCACCACCGAAGCGGTCAGGTCGCGGGCGACGGTTTCGGCGCGGGCGTGCAGGGCCTGGGGCAACACGATCACCGGGTTGATGCTCGACATCTCGGCAAACACCGGGATCGGCTGCGGGCGTGCCGCCGCCATATCGCACAGGGCGCGACCGCCTCTGAGCGAACCGGTAAAGCCCACTGCCTGGATCGCCGGGTGCTTGACCAGCGCCTCACCGACGCCGCCGCCGAAGATCATATTGAACACGCCGGCCGGCATCTCGGTGGCTTCTGCCGCGCGGATGATCGCATTGGCGACCTGTTCCGCCGTAGCCATATGGCCGCTGTGCGCCTTGAAGACCACCGGGCAACCGGCCGCCAGCGCAGCGGCGGTGTCGCCGCCGGCGGTGGAAAACGCCAGGGGGAAGTTGCTGGCCCCGAACACGGCGACCGGGCCGAGGCCGATGCGGTATTGGCGCAGGTCCGGGCGCGGCAGTGGCTGACGATCCGGCAGCGCCCTGTCGATACGTGCACCGTAGAAATCACCGCGACGCAGCACCGTGGCAAACAAACGCATCTGGCCGCTGGTGCGCCCGCGCTCGCCGTTGATACGCGCGGCGGGCAGTGCGGTTTCGCGGCATACCAGCTCGACGAAGTTGTCGCTCAGCGCATCCAGCTCATCGGCGATGGCGTCCAGGAACTGCGCGCGGCGCGCGGCACTCAGGGCACGATAGGCCGGATAAGCCTGCGCGGCGGCCTGGGCGGCGGCGTCGACTTCCTCTGGGGTGGCCTGGTAGAAATCCTGCGGCAAGGCCTCGCCGGTGGTGGCATCGACGCTCTGCAGCTTGACGCTGCCGTTGGCGCTGCGCTGGCCGCCGATGAAATTGTGGCCAAGGAACTGGGTCATGCTGATCTCCTTTAAAGGGTGATGACGTTGCCGGGTTCGAATGCCGCATCAGCACTGCCGACGCTGTTGACCAGCGGCGCGCCGAACTCGGCCTGGCTGATCTCGAACACATCGCCCGGTTGGGTACGTATACCGTCGGCAAATGACAAGGTAGCGGTACCGAAGAAGTGGATGTGCACATCGCCCGGCTTGAGGAACTGGCTGTATTTGAAATGGTGGTATTCGAGGTTTTCCAGGCTGTGGCACATATTGGCCTCGCCGCTGAGGAATTCGTTCCGCCAGATTTCCTCGCCGTTGCGCAGGATACGGCTGGTGCCGGCCAGATGCTGGGGCAACTCGCCCACGCGCAGCTCCGGGCCGTAACTGCAGCTGCGCAGCTTGGAATGGGCCAGGTAAAGGTAGTTCTTGCGTTCCATCACGTGGTCGGAGAACTCGTTGCCCACCGCGAAACCCAGGCGATAAGGCTTGCGGTCATGGCCGATCACATAGAGGCCGCCGATTTCCGGTTCTTCACCGGCGTCTTCGGCAAACGGCGGCACCGGGAACGCCTGGCCTGGGCGCACCACGATGCTGCCGTCGCCCTTGTAGAACCACTCCGGTTGCACACCGGCCTGGCCGGCGGCGGGTTTGCCGCCCTCCACGCCCCATTTGAAGATGCGCATGGTGTCAGTCATGGCGTTGTCGTCGCCGGCCTGCTGGTGCATCTTGTCCCGCGCCGAGGCGCTGCCCAGATGCGTGAGGCCGGTGCCGCTGATCAGCATATGGGCCGGATCCGGGTGGTCCAGCGGCGGCAGGATTTTCTGCTCGGCCAGCAACGCCGCGTAATCGTGAGCGTCGCCCAGGCCAAGGCTTTGCACCTGCTGCTGCAACTTGATGCCCGCTTCGATGGCGGCCAGCGCCAGTTCGCGCACGCTCTGCGCGCCCAGCACTTCGCGCAGTTGGCTGCCGTCTACGACGCCGACCCGACGCTCGCCATTATTGAGTTCAAACTGCACTAAACGCATGAAGGTTCTCCAAAATTTAAGTACGTGTGGCGCCACGGGCGCTGGCGGCGAACTGGTCGGCCGGCAGCACATGCTTGCGCTCGAGGACGCGATAGACCACGCCGGTCAGCACCAGCCCAAACACCATGACCGCGGACAGGAAGTACAGGCCCGAGGCCAGGTTGCCGGTGTATTCCTTGAGCGCACCGATCACGAACGGACCGATATAACCGCCGAGGTTGCCCACCGAGTTGATCAATGCAATACCCGCCGCCGCACTGGCGCCGGCAAAGAAACGCCCCGGCAAGGTCCAGAACACCGCCGTACAGGAAAACAGCGCGAACGCCGCCAGGCACAGCGCCGCCATTTGCAGCACCGGCGCACTCAGCCAGGCGCTGCAGAACAGGCCGACGGCGCCCAGTACATAGAGTACGGCGAGGTGACCGTAGCGGTCGTTCAAACGGTCGGAACTGCGCGGGATGATCAGCAAACCGATAATGCCGAAGATGTACGGCACGGCGGAGATGAAGCCGGTGGTGAGGTCGCTGCCGCCGAATTGCTTGATCAGGGTCGGCAGCCACAGGCCCAGGCCGTAGATGCTCAGGGTCACCGGCAGGTAGAACAGTGCCAGCAGCAACACGCGCTTGTCTTTGAGCGCATGCAACGGGTTGCCATGACGCGTCTGGCCGTAGGCTTGCAGGTCTTTGTCCAGCTCACCGGTCAACCAGGCTTTTTCGGCGTCGGTCATCCACTTGACCTGCTTCGGACCATCCGGCAGGTAACGCAGCACCGGCCAGGTCAGCAGGATCGCCGGAGTCCCGATCACAATGAACAGCCACTGCCAGCCGTGCAGGCCGAGGATACCGTCCATGCCCAGCAGGCCGCCGGACACGGGACCGGTGATCATCATCGCGATAGGTTGGGAAAGGATAAACAGCCCGAGGATCTTGCCGCGGTGGCGCACCGGGAACCATTGGGTGATGTAGTAGAGCACGCCCGGAAAGAACCCGGCTTCGGCTGCACCGAGCAGAAAGCGCATTACATAGAAACTGTGCGGCCCCTGCACAAAGGCCATACCGATGGTGATGGCGCCCCAGGTGATCATGATGCGCGCGAACCAGCGCCGTGCGCCGAAGCGGTCGAGCATCAGGTTGCTGGGAATCTCGAACAGGAAGTAGCCAATGAAGAACAACCCCGCCCCCAGGCCATAGGCCGCATCCCCGATGCCGACGTCGGCGCCCATGTGCAGCTTGGCAAAGCCCACGGCGGAACGGTCCACGTAGGCAATCAAGTACAGCAGGATCAGGAAGGGAATCAGTTTCAGCGTGATGCGCCGGATAAGCCGCAATTCCTCGCTCATGGGGGTCGATCTCCGATTGTTGTTCTTATAGGAATCGGGGACGCCTCTCGCGGAAATCCGCCAGGGTCGTACCTCAGTTGAGATTGACTATATAGTAGTACTATTTACGAAACAACACTTCCAAATGGAAGAATTTGCGCTTATGTTTAGCCGCAGAGAGAACATATAGTCATACAATAAGAGAATCGATCATGTCTGATAAAAAGCCCGGCCTACGCTCCGCCCAGTGGTTTGGCACCGCCGACAAGAACGGCTTCATGTACCGCAGCTGGATGAAGAACCAGGGCATCGCCGACCATCAGTTCCATGGCAAGCCGATCATTGGCATCTGCAACACCTGGTCAGAACTGACCCCGTGCAACGCGCACTTCCGCCAGATCGCCGAGCACGTCAAGCGTGGCGTGATCGAGGCCGGCGGCTTCCCGGTGGAATTCCCGGTGTTCTCCAACGGCGAATCCAACCTGCGCCCCACCGCCATGCTCACCCGTAACCTGGCGAGCATGGACGTGGAAGAAGCCATTCGCGGTAACCCGATAGATGGCGTGGTACTGCTGACCGGCTGCGACAAGACCACCCCGGCCCTGCTGATGGGCGCCGCCAGTTGCGACGTGCCGGCCATCGTGGTCACCGGCGGGCCGATGCTCAACGGCAAGCACAAGGGCCAGGACATCGGCTCGGGGACGGTGGTGTGGCAGCTCAGCGAACAAGTCAAGGCCGGCACCATTACCCTGGATGATTTCCTTGCGGCAGAGGGCGGCATGTCGCGCTCGGCGGGCACCTGCAACACCATGGGCACCGCGTCGACCATGGCCTGCATGGCCGAGGCGCTCGGCACCTCCCTTCCCCACAACGCAGCGATCCCGGCGGTGGACGCGCGGCGTTATGTGCTGGCGCACATGTCCGGCATGCGCGCGGTAGAGATGGTGCGCGAAGACTTGAAGCTGTCGAAGATCCTCACCAAGGAGGCGTTTGAAAACGCGATTCGCGTGAACGCCGCCATCGGTGGTTCGACCAACGCCGTGATCCACTTGAAAGCCATCGCCGGCCGCATTGGCGTGGAATTGGACCTGGACGACTGGACCCGCATCGGCCGCGGCATGCCGACCATCG
Source organism: Pseudomonas lactucae (assembly GCF_036688725.1). Classification (NCBI taxonomy): domain Bacteria; kingdom Pseudomonadati; phylum Pseudomonadota; class Gammaproteobacteria; order Pseudomonadales; family Pseudomonadaceae; genus Pseudomonas; species Pseudomonas lactucae. The sequence continues at coordinate 7,030 of NZ_JAQQPT010000002.1, forward strand.
TCGACCTGCAGCCGTCGGGGCGTTTCCTGATGGAAGAGTTCTACTACGCCGGCGGCCTGCCCGCCGTGCTGCGTCGCCTGGGTGAAGCCAACCTGATCCCGCACCCGAACGCCTTGACCGTCAACGGCAAGTCCCTGGGCGAGAACACCAAGGACTCGCCGATCTACGGCCAGGACGAAGTGATCCGCACCCTCGACAACCCGATCCGCGCCGACGGCGGCATTTGCGTGCTGCGCGGCAACCTTGCCCCGCTGGGCGCCGTGCTCAAACCGTCGGCGGCCAGCGCCGAGCTGATGCAGCATCGCGGCCGCGCGGTGGTGTTCGAGAACTTCGACATGTACAAGGCGCGCATCAACGATCCGGAACTGGACGTGGATGCCAACTCGATCCTGGTCATGAAAAACTGCGGGCCCAAGGGTTACCCAGGCATGGCCGAAGTCGGCAACATGGGCCTGCCGGCCAAGCTGCTGGCCCAGGGCGTGACCGATATGGTGCGCATCTCCGATGCGCGCATGAGCGGCACGGCCTATGGCACGGTGGTGTTGCACGTGGCACCGGAAGCCGCGGCGGGCGGACCATTGGCCGCAGTGAAGGAAGGCGACTGGATCGAACTGGACTGCGCCAACGGCCGCTTGCACCTGGACATCCCCGACGCAGAGCTGGCGGCGCGCATGGCTGACCTGGCGCCACCGGAGAAACTGATCGTCGGCGGCTACCGCCAGTTGTACATCGACCATGTGCTGCAGGCCGACCAGGGTTGCGACTTTGACTTCCTGGTAGGGTGCCGTGGGGCTGAAGTCCCCCGTCATTCCCACTAATTGGGATGCTATGATGCCGCGAATTTAAGCCAGAGCATCCCGCCCGTTATGGATCACCAGCCGTCCAAGCCGCGCAAGAGCATGCATGCCCAGATCGTTCAGGACTTGGGCATGCACATCGTTTCCGGTCGCTTCAAGCCTGAAGAAAGGCTGCCCATGGAGGCCACGCTCTGCGAGGAGTACAAGGTCAGCCGTTCGGTGTTGCGCGAAGCCACGCGCGTGCTCAGCGCCAAGGGCCTGGTGTATTCCAAGCCACGGGTGGGTGCGGTGGTGCGGCCGCGTTTGAAGTGGCACCTGCTCGACCCGGATGTGTTGTCCTGGCTGATGCAATCCACGCCCCATAGCGAATTCTTCAATACCCTGGCCGGTGTGCGGCGCATCCTGGAACCGGAAATCGCCGCCATGGCGGCGACCACGGCCACCGATGAAGACATCGCCATCATCGAAAAAGCCTACGCCGGCATGGAAACCGCGAAGACCCACGAAGACCTGTTGCAGGCCGACCTGGACTTCCACCGTGCCATCGCCGACGCCACCCGCAACGATTTGCTCGCGTACATGTGCAACATGCTGTCGCTGCCGCTGCGCGAGTCGATCAACATCACCAACCGTCGCCCGGACATCCAGGGCCTGAGCCTGCCCCGGCACAAGGCGATCCTCACCGCGATCAAGAACCGCGATGCCCTGGGCGCGCGGCATGCGTCGCTGGTGCAGTTGGATGACACGCGGGTGGCGTTGGATACGGTGATGAATGTGTTGACGCCGCTTTAACCTGTGTTGAGCTTCTACACTCAGTTCGGCGAACGCGTCGACATCACGGCTGATTTGACCGGCAGCTCGGAATATTGCGGGTGCTGCTTGACGAAAGTTCGAACGGACTGTTCCTGGCGATCCACCACGCATAGGGCAATGCTGGGGTAATCAACGGTGCACGTTCCCAGCGCCAGGATCCCACAGTTTTTCACGCCATAGATCGCTGCCGGGTGAGCCGCGAGCGGGCAACCATAGGTCATTTCACCCACATAATTGATTTGGCCATTGGTGACCGTAAAGCGCAGCGGTTTTGAGTAGGGCCCCATCACGCCACGACGCGAGCCAAGGTCACTGACTTCATACGTACCTCCCGGCAGCCATGCCGAGTAGTAGTCCTTGGGGCCCCAGCCATAGTCTTTGCCGGTATCCACGTTGTGTTATCGAGCCGAGCATCATTGCGGAAATGAAACCCCAGGCCAGTCCGCTGGATAACGGCATGCGCGATCACGCAACTGATCTGGTGGTCAACAAGCGCAAGGCCCAGATGAACCTCGATCTGCCGGATGCCTATTGGACGCAGTATCGTCAGAACGTCGCGAATTACCTGGTTCAGGCTCAGGGCGTAAAGGCCAAGGCGCTTGAACAATACAAGGTTGAATACCGTGCGCGGCTTTCGCGGCTGGACACGCCCACGCTGAAAACCCTGGTGCCCGATACTCCGGAAACCGACGTCACCCAGGCATTGGCCTTCAACGGCGCGATGCTGCAGTTCTACCGCAGGCTCAACGAATCGCTGGAAAAGGAAGCAATGGCCGACAACTGGGCACACTTGGCTGAGTTGGACAAACGTTATGGCGTGTGTGAGCGCTACGCGCAGTGCTGGCAGAATTGATAACGGTCAGGGGATGGTGAATGTGCTCACCCCGCTTTAAAGCCAGGTGAAGATCCGTGGGCCTGCTGACAATAACGCCATCCGCCACGACCGTCCCGCAAGCGCTTTAACGCAAGCCGTAGGCGTGAATACCGACATCGTAAAGTTTGCTTTGCTTGGCCCAGAAAACGCGGTCGCTGGCGCCGTCGAAGCCGCGTATGCCGTGGGCACCGCCGTCCAGCGCCAGGCGTCTCCAGGACTGGCCCCAGTTCGTGGAATAAAACACCGCCCCGGACGAGATGTTCGCCTTGCCCCACCAGTACAGCCAGCGCGGCGGATGGTGTTCGCTGTAGGTGCTGATCATCAGGCTGTTGCGCCCCACCCACAGCTTCTGGGCCACGGTGCTGGCGGCCAACGGCGAGAACACATTGGGCACGTCGCCCAGGGGTTGCCAGGCCAGGGTGGTGGTGTTCATTTCAGCGACCACGGCCTGCCCATCCGGGCCGTGGTCGATCAGGCCGAGCACACGCCCCGCGCCATTGTTGGCAAGGTCGGTGATGTACAGGTCGTCTTCACGCTGGGCAGCGCCCGCCTGCCATTTTCCGTCCACTCGCGTCAGTTCCACACGCGTGGTGACGCTGACCCCGACATTGTCGCCCCTGTCATTAGGGGCGACGCCCCAGAAGCGCTGGGACACCCAGATATAGGCGCGTCGGGCATCCAGTTGCAGCACGTGGGTCACCTGATCGTTGGAATCGTGCCACTGCTTGATATCCGGACGTTTGCCGCTCACGTATTCACCCCCTACCACCAGGGGGTGTGGCGTTGTGATTAACGTACTGTGCAGACCGCCATCGGCGGAGTAATACACCCCGGTCGATACACGGTTGGATTCATCCTCTATCTCATCGGGAAAGCTCCAGGCCCAGACCTCGTCCTTGCTGTAAAAGTACGGATCGAGCAGCATCAGCGCGCCCCCTATCGCGGGGAATAACTCGCCGGCCAACAAGGTCCAGGTCTTGCCTTGGTCATCACTGCTGAACACCACCTGGCCATCGGCCCCGTTGGGCCGTTTGAGGTCGGTGAGCAGCAACACGCGCGCACCATCGGCACTGGCCACCAGGGACGCGGCGCCACTGAGCTGGGCCACTGGCTTGAATTGGCCGTCAGCCTCCAGGCGCGACACGATTGTGGTCTGGGGTTTGCTGCGCGAGAAATAGCCGGAATAGGTGTTTTGCTCTTCCGGCGCCTTCGGGGTCTTGCCGTAGAGCTGCTCGGTCAGGTTGACCCGTTCGGCGGACGGTTCGAAGGTGTGATATTCGTCGTCTACCAGCCCCACCAACCATGTGCCTTGGGCCGTCACCACCACGCCGGTGCCCGACTCGCCAAAATCACGTGGCGTCAGGCCCTGCAAGACGCCCACCTCCTGCTGATCCGGGCTGGCGCCGCCGATTTCCAGCTTGGGGCTGGCGATGATCCACATGTACCACAGCGCAGCGCCGACCAGCAGCGCGACGACCAGGCGGGTGATAAGGGTTGAACGAGGCATGGGATATCCATCTCCGGGGAAATGGGCACGTTTTTCTCACCTATTGGAGAAGAGGTAAACGCTTATTTAAGAGAACGCGGGGTTTTCTGCCGGGACTGTGAGGCGGCGTGCAATCGCCCCGGATGATGCACGCCACCAGGCAGCCATTACAGAGAGTACGAGATACCCACCTGCACCGTGCGCGGCGCGCCCGGATACGCGTAGATATTGCCGAAGGCGCCCTCTTCGTATTCACGATTGAACAGGTTCTTCACGTCCAGGTTCAGGCGCACCTGCTCGTTGACCTTGTAGTAGCTGAGCAGGTCGACGACGGTGTAGGCGTCCATCGAAAACGCCGTGTTGGCGGTCTGGCCCGCGCGCTGGTCGACGTACTTGCCGCCGGCACCCAGGCCCAGGCCCTTGAGCGCGCCGTCCTGGAACTCATACACGTTGAGCAGGCTGAAGCTGTTGCGCGGGATGTTCAGCAGGCGCGTGCCGGATCGGATCGAGTTGTCCTTGGTGACCTCGGCGTCCACGTAGGCATAGCCACCGATCACACGCCACTCGGGGGTGAGGTTGCCGGCCACGTTCAGGTCAAACCCTCGGCTGCGCACTTCACCCGCCGCGACGCTGAAGGTGTTGACCACCGGATCGGTGGTCAGCACGTTCTTTTTCTCGATCTGATAGATCGCCGCGTCGACGCTCAGTTGGCGATCCAGGGCTTCCCACTTGACCCCCATCTCGTAGGACTTGCCCTTCTCCGGCTCGAAGCCACCGCCTTCGCGGGCGGCACCGGTGTTCGGCTTGAACGAGCGTGCGGCGTCGGCATAGACCGCGACGGTATCGGTAAGGTCATAGATCACGCCCACGCGTGGGGTGACGGCGTTTTCTGCGGTCTGAAAAGGGCTGACGCCGGTCACATAACTTTCGTAGTCATGCTCAAACCGTTCGAAACGCGCGCCGGCCAGGACTTTCAAGCGTTCAGTCAGGGCCACCTGATCCTGCACGAACGCCGCGTAGGTCTTGAGATTTTCCTTGTCATGGGTCGGCGTGCGCGTCAGCGGTGGGCGCGCCTGACCGTAGACAGGGTTGAAGATATCGATCGGGTAAGTCCCCACTGCGGCGCTGGAGCGCTGGATGATCGATTTGTAGTCGTAGTCTTCGTACTCGATGCCGGTCAGCAAGGTGTGCTCGAAACTGCCGGTCGAGAAATGCCCGGTCAGGTTGAGCTGGTAGTCCTTGTCGGTCCATTCCAGCTTGCGGTAGTTGAAGTTGCGTTGCAGCGTACGCCCATCGGCGCCCAGGCTTCCCGGGCCGTTGGCCTCGATGGCGTTGCCTGCCAGCGTCCCATCCAGCCACTGAAACCCACCGCCCAGGGTCCAGTTGTCGTTGAGCATATGCTCGAAACGCAACTGCGCCATGTTGTTGTCGTTGTGCAACTTGCCCGCATCCTTGTCGCCCCAGAACGTATCGCGCGAAGGGGTGCCGCGCTGGTTGGGGAAGCGTGTCAGGCCGCGATCCAGCGGGTGGTTGTTGCGCATGAAGTCGCCTTCGAAGATCACCTTGGTCGCATCGGTGGCCTGCCAGGCAATCACCGGGGTCACGCCGTAGCGTTCGGTCTCGACATGATCACGGAAGGTATCGCCGCCCTCGCCCACCACGTTGAGGCGATAGGCCAGGCGGCCTTCTTCATCCAGCGGGCCGGAGGCATCCAGGGTGCCGCGTTTCATGCCCTGGTCATTCAATTGGCTGCCAAGGGTCACGGTCCGCTCGGCCAGCGGTTGCTTGGAGACCACGTTGAAGGTGCCGCCGGGATCGCCACGGCCATAGAGCATGGTCGCCGGGCCACGCAGCACTTCGAGGCGTTCGATGGTGTTGGCGTCCGGCATGTTCGGGTAGCCACGGTTGATCGGGAAACCGTTGCGGTAGAACTCGCCGGTGGTAAAGCCACGTACGGTGAAGGTGGTGAGGCCCTGGCCGCCAAAGTTATTGGCCCGGCCCACGCCGCCCGCGTAATCGAGGGCATCCTGCAGACGGGTCGCGCCGATGTCTTCGACCACGTCCTTGGATACCACACTGATGGACTGCGGGGTTTCATGAATCGAGGTATCGGTGCGCGTCGCACTCGCTGAACGTGTGGCGTGATACCCCTTGACCGGCCCCTGCGCCGTCTCAGAGTCCGCAGCGCCGGTCACAGTGGTCGCTTGCAATTCGAGGCTGGCGTTATCGGTGGGGGCAACCTCTGCCCAGGTAAAGGGCGAAAACGCCTGGAGCACGCAGAGGGAAATCAGGGTACGACGCATGGATGTTGCACCTAGTGAAAAAGCCAGATGGGGCGGCAAACCTGCCAAGAATTCGCGGCGCATGGTATACCAACGCATTCTTGTTTGATATCTATTCTCATTCGTTATTTTTTGCGTATCCGCTTTGTATCAAAACCGGGCCGAAAAAAAGCCACTCGATTGAGTGGCTGGGAAACTGCCTGGCTTGCCTTAGCGAAACGCCGGATTACCTATATCGGGAGCAAGCGCCCTCTCCACGAGTTCAAAGTCGCATCCGAGATGTACCTACGCCTCAGCGATAACGCTCCAACCAATGCGCGTAAGGCGCCGGCAAGGTCCAGGACGATTTGTCCACGCCCAGTTCCTTGGCCGCAAAGTAAGCCCAGTGCGGGTCGGCCAGGTGCGCGCGACCGACCGACACCAGGTCAAGATGACCCGCCTGCAACGCACCTTCCGCCAATTGCGGCGTGCCAAAGCCCCAGGCCGAGGTCACCGGGATACCGGCTTCGCGGCGCACGCGCTCGGCAATCGGCCCCATAAAGGCCGGACCCCATGGGATCTGGGTGTCGGGAATGGTGAAACCGACGCTGACGCTCAGCAAGTCCAGGCCACCGGCCTTGAAGTTACGCGCCAGTTCGATGGACTCGGTAAGGGTCTGCTCGTCGCGGCCATCATATTCAATCACGCCGAAACGCGCGGTCAGCGGCAGGTTTTCCGGCCAGACTTCACGCACGGCGGCCAGGGTTTCCAGGAGGAAACGGCTGCGGTTGTCGAAGCTGCCACCGTAGGCGTCGGTGCGCTGGTTGGAATGCTCGGAGAAGAAGCTCTGGCCCAGATAACCGTGGGCGAAGTGCAGTTCGATCCATTCAAAACCGGCATCGCGGGCACGGCGGGCGGCGTCGACGAAGTCCTGTTTGACCCGGGAAATGTCGTCCAGGGTCATGGCGCGCGGTACGGTCGGCAGGTTTGCACCGAAGGCGATGGCCGATGGCGCGATGGTTTCCCAACTGCGCGCGTCGGAGGCCGGGATGTGGTCATCGCCTTCCCAGGGGCGGTTGGCGCTGGCCTTGCGCCCGGCGTGGGCGATCTGGATGCCTGGCACCGAGCCAGCAGCCTTGATGGCCTTGACCATCGGCACGAACGCCTCGGCGTGGGCATCGCTCCAGATACCGGCACAGCCGGGGGTGATACGGCCTTGCGGTGATACCGCGGTGGCCTCGACCACCAACAGACCGGCACCACCACGGGCCATGCCGGCCAGGTGCACGTGGTGCCAATCGTTGACCCTGCCATCATCGGCCATGTATTGGCACATTGGCGGGATGGCGATTCGATTGCGCAGGGTGACGTCTTTGAGTTTGAACGGTTCGAACAAGGCGGACATCGGGAACTCCAGAAGCAGTTGAGTGATTCGATAGTTCGATGGTAATCGAACAATGGTATTCTGCGATACCCCCCTGTTATGATCCGCTTCATGCGAGCCTTCAAACACCCTGCCCCGCAAGACCTGACTCTCGAACGCGTGCTCTACGCCCTGAGCGATCCGGTGCGCCTGGACATCGTCCGCCACCTGGCCGAGGTGCCCGAGGCGACCTGCGGCGAACTGGACGGCGGACGGCCCAAGTCCAGCATGTCTCATCATTTCCGGGTATTGCGCGATGCTGGCCTGGTAAACACGCGCAGCGTGGGCACCACCCATCTGAATTCGTTGCGTCGCGATGAGCTGGAAAGCCGTTTTCCAGGGTTGCTGGCGAGTATTCTTTCCCAGCAGTGATCACCTTTCAGTCCACCAGCGAAATCAACCGAGACTGAATCGACTCCGCCTGCACCTCCAGCACCGCCAGGGTCACTGGTAGCTTGAAGCGCCGCCGACCCGCACTGCCGGGGTTCACATACAGCACCGCGCCGCGCCACTCGATCAGCGGCTTATGCGAGTGACCGATGATCACCAGGCGGGTCTGCGCATCGAGTAACGCCGGCACATCGGCGATGTCATGCACCACCAACGTCCGCCATCCGTCCACATCTAGCATTAAATGGTCGGGCACCTGCTGTGCCCACGGCGCGTCCTGGTCATTATTGCCCCGCACCACGTGCAGGGGCGCGATCTGTGCCAGTTGATCGAGAATTTCAGGGCTGCCGATATCGCCTGCATGGATGATCTGTTCACATCCCTGCAAGGCCGCCACGGCTTCAGGCCGCAGCAGGCCATGGGTGTCGGAAATCACGCCAATTCTGGACATCGCGGGTCCTATTTTTCGGATGAAGGCACAGCGAGCGATTGCGCTCTGTAGGTTGCGTAAATCTTTTGAACCTCAGGATTATCAAGGCTTTCGTATGTAATCCTTTCCTTATCGAGCCCATCCAAACCTTTTAGACCGCCGATCATTCCTGGCCATTCATCACGATGTGCAATATCGACCACGAAGGGTTGCAGGTAATCATTCAGATGACCTTTAGCTGTAGAGCATTTTTGAAGGTACCCAGCGGTCTCAAAATCGCCGAAGGGATCAAACTTCATGCGCTTAGTTTCTTCTTGGCGCGCCGCTTCTCTTGGAGGTAACTGCCCTGAAGCGCTAGAGTTTTCGATTTACTCGGAACGCCCTTCCTCTTGAGATTGACCAACAACTGCTCGACACCATCCAACTCGACCACATCACCAGCCAGGCTAGTAATCGCAGCAGCCATTCGGCTTATGCCATCCCGCTCAGCGGTAACATGATGAGCCTTGGCCAGGCGGCGCACTTGGCTGGCAACACTGACATCGGCTGTTTTAGTCATTTGAAATCCTTCAAATTGGCTTCCAGAGCATAGCATGGTGCCCTCCGTCAACCTCAACCGAAGCGCACGTCACTTAAACGTTTCAGGTTCACGGCGAACCTTCACCCCACCCCAGCGTCCGAGCTAAGGCACTGTTGCTTACCGCTCGCCGCGAGGTTGTCGCTTGAAAGCCGCCATCATCAAAAAGTACCGTTTGATCATCAAGACCATGGGCTACGTCGGCTGGTCGCTGTTTTGGCTGCTGCTATGGGATATCGCCGTGACGGTGGATTTCATGCTGTTTCTCAACGCCAAGATCAACCTGCCGCTGATGCCGCTCACCTTGCTCGGCTCGGCGCTGATCGTGTTAATCAGTTTTCGCAACAGCAGCGCCTATAACCGCTGGTGGGAGGCCCGCACGCTGTGGGGCGCGATGGTCAACAACTCACGCAGCTTTGCGCGCCAGGTGCTGACGCTGCTGGACGACCCCGGCAGCGAGGTCAACCCGATCAAGTCGACCCTGCTGCGCCGTCACGTGGCCTACGTGAATTGCCTGGCCGCGCACCTCAAGGGCGAGCCGTGTCCGGAGGAAGTTCGCGCCTTTATCCCCACCGACGAATTCGCGCGCAATGGCGCCACCAATAACTTCGCCAACGATATCCTCACCGGTTCGGCCGCGCTGCTGGCCCGGGAATACAAGGCCGGGCACCTGGACAGCATTCGCCTGGCACGGCTGGAGTCGACCCTGGTGGACCTGTCCAACGCCCAGGGCGGCATGGAGCGGATCGCCAACACGCCCCTGCCCTACCCGTACGTGTATTTTCCGCGCCTGTTTATCTCGTTGTTCTGCCTGATCGTACCGGTGGGCCTGGTGGAATCCCTGGGCTGGTTCACGCCGCTGGCGTCGACGGTGGTGGGCTTCATGCTGCTGGCCATCGAACGCATCGGCACCGATCTGCAAAGCCCGTTCCGCTCCAGCGAACACCAGATCCAGATGGAAGCCATCTGCGAAACCATCGAAAAGAACCTTCAATCGATGCGTCGCGACGCCCTGGCCGACGACCAAATCGGCTGATCGCCCCCCAGCGCCCTAAAGTGCGTGCCCTTGCGGTCGATAAACCGAGGGTACGCATGGGCATATCCCCTCATAACAACACATGCGGCGTTCAGCACTAGCGTTTCTCCTTGCCAAAACTACAAATACCCGCAGGTGAAAGTCATGAATATCAAGCAGAAGTTGACCTGGGCGTTCGCGGCAATCGCGTGCGTGCCGGTCATACTCGTGGCCGTGTTGGTAGTGCTGAATCTGCGCGAGGGGGCCCAGGCCAATTTCCTCGACAGCAGCGGTCGCGAAATACGCCAGATCGACAATGGCATGAAGCAGTTTTTCGACGGCATCAGCCAGAACGTGGACTTCGTGGCCAAGGACCCGCGCGTTGTCGCGGCCAAGGACCTCAAGAGTTACGCCGGCGCCGATGCGGCGCAAATCCCGCTGACACCGACCAATAAAGAGCTGCTGGCGATTTTCGACCAGTTCGCCAAAAGCCATCCCACCACCGCCTACCTGTCCCTGGGCCTGAGCGACGGCGGCTACGCCAGTTGGCCGGACGACACCAAACTCAACAATTACGACCCACGCGTGCGCCCCTGGTACAAAGCGGCCATCGCCGCGCCAGGCGCCACCGTGCGTACCGGTGCCTACTACTGGGCTCCGGATGACGTCGTGCTGATCGGCACCGTGCACACCGTCGCCGACGCCACGGGCAACATTCTCGGCGTGGTCGGCCTGGACGTGTCGCTCAAGCAGCTCACCGAACTGGTGCGCAACATCAAGCTGGGCGACAGCGGCTACCTGATGCTGGTGGAAGGCAACGGCAACGTGCTGGTCGACCCCAGCGATGCCAAGCACAACTTCAAACCCCTGGCCGAGTTGGGCCCCAACTACGCCGAACTGGCCAAGCGCGGCGACGGCGTGACCCAGATCGACATCGACGGCGTGGCCTACATGGCCAATGTGGTCAGCTCCAAAGACTTGGGCTGGCGCTTTATCGGCCTGATCAAGCGCGATGAAGTGATGGCCGAAGCGACTCGCCTGACCTGGCTGATCGGTGCCATCGCGGCGGTACTGGCCGTGGTCTTCGCCATCGTCGGCGCCAGCTTCGCCCGCGTCATCGTGCGCCCGATTCGCGGCGTGGCCGACGGCCTGCAAGAGATCGCCGAAGGCGAAGGCGACCTCACGCGCCAACTCAAAGTGCAGGGCAAGGACGAAACCGCCAGCCTGGCGGGCTGGTTCAACCAGTTCCTGAGCATGATCGCGCAGTTGGTGCAGCGCATCGGCAACGCCTCTTCCGACCTGCAAAACGCCGCCGCCGACACCAGCGAAGTGGCCCACAACATGAACCAGGCCGCCGGCCGCCAGCGTGAAGCGGTGGAACTGGTGAGCACCGCGTTCAACGAAATGGTCGCCACCGCCAACGAAGTGGCGCGTTCGTGCAGTGCCGCAGCCACCAGCGCCGACGAAGGCTACCGCGACGTGCACGACGGCCAGCAACACATCGGCGAAGCCACCGGCAGCGTGCTCAAGCTCAGCGAAGACTTGCAGAAGTCGACCCAGACCATGCAGTTGCTGGAGCAGGACAGCCAGAACATCAATACCATCCTCGACACCATCCGTTCGATTGCCGAGCAGACCAACTTGCTGGCGCTCAACGCCGCCATCGAAGCCGCGCGTGCCGGTGACCAGGGCCGAGGTTTCGCCGTGGTCGCCGATGAAGTCCGCGCCCTGGCGCGCCGCACGGCGGACTCCACCGGTGAAATCGACAGCCTGCTCGGCAACCTCGCCCGCCGTACCCAGGAAGTCACGCAGCAGATGCAAGGCAGCTTGTTGGTGTCCCACACCAGCGTCGAACGCATCCAGCAGGCCCGTGACAGCTTCGACAAGATCCGTGGCTCGGTGGACTCGATCCGCGACCAGAACACCCAGATCGCCACCGCCGCCGAAGAACAGCATCAGGTGGCCGAAGAGATCAACCGTCACATCGCGCAGATCCATGCCGATGCGCAACTGGTCGAAGGCTTTGCGCATTCGGCGCAAACCGGGTCAGGTCGCTTGACGGATATTTCCGGTCAACTCAAAGGGTTGGTGGGTCGCTTCAAGTTCTAGCCGCTGTCACACCGGGGTCGCCTGCGGGGGCGTGTATTGGCTACTATAGCCACGCGTTCCCCGCCCTTTGCCCAACCACCCCGGAGCCTCAATGCCCAACCCCAAGGACACGGCCGCCGACAGCAGCGCCCCGATGATTCCAGAGCAGCGTCGCGAGCAAATTCTGCGGCAATTGCGCAAGCATCAGGTGATGAGCGTGCATCAGCTGATGGAGATGTTCGACTGCTCGCACATGACCGTGCGCCGCGATATTGCCTTGCTGGAGCAGGAAGGCCGGGCGTACTCCGTCACCGGTGGGGTACGTATCGCCAGTCAACTGCACAGCGAGCCCAGCCATCAATCCAAGGCCGTGGTGGAATTGCCGCAAAAGCAGGCCATGGCACGGCTGGCCGCGCGGCTGTTGCACGCGGACATGACGGTGTACCTGGACGCCGGCACCAGCACGCTGGAGATCGTGCCGTATATCAAGGCGCTGTCGGGAATGACCGTGGTGACCAACGACTTTGGAATCGTGCAAGCATTAATGGACGCCACCCAGGTCACGGTGATCCACACCGGCGGCCAGCTGGACCATGACAATCATTCCTCGGTCGGCGGGCTGGCGGTGGCGACACTGCGCCAGGTGGTCACGGACATTGCCTTTGTGTCGACCAGCTCCTGGGACTTGCACCGGGGCATCACCACACCCTCGGCGTTGAAGGTCGAAGTCAAGCAGATGGCCATGCAATCGGCGGCTCAAGTGGTGCTGGTAGCGAGCAGTTCCAAGTACGGCACCTTCAGCATGTACCGCATCGCCGGGCTGGAGCCGTTCGACGTGATCATCAGCGACGACGCCCTGGCCCCGGCGGCCGCAGACGGCATCCGTAAGCGTGGCATTGAGTTGATGCTGCCGGGCGATCCGCCGTCAGCCTGAGCCTTAAGGCGAAGGCGAAGGCAGGACCGACGGATGAATTGTTGGAAAATCGGGGCAAGCCCCTGCTACACGCCTCGAGTCGCCTTCCAATCGCGCAACCATTGCAGGCCCGCCGAGGTATCGCCCTTTGGCCGGTACTCGCAGCCGACCCAGCCGTCATAGCCCAACTGGTCGATCAACTCGAACAGGTACGGGTAGTTCAGCTCCCCCAGGTCAGGCTCGTGACGGTCCGGCACGCCGGCAATCTGGATGTGGCCGATGCCGGCGAAATCGCGGCGCAACTTGGTGGCCAAGTCGCCTTCGACGATCTGGCAGTGGTAGCAGTCGAACTGCACCTTGAGGTTGCCCGCCCCCACTTCCCGGCAAATGGCGTGGGCCTGGTCCTGGCGGTTGAGGAAGAACCCCGGCATGTCGCGGGTGTTGATCGGCTCCAGCAATACCGTGACGCCGACCTCGGCCGCCGCCGCGCCGGCGTAGGCAAGGTTTTCCAGGTACACGGCGTGATGGCGCTGGCGCAGGTCTTCCGAGGGCAGCAAGCCGGCCATGACATGCACACGGCTGTTGCCCAGCACCGCGGCGTACTCCAGGGCCTGGTCAAAACCGCCGCGAAACTCGGCCTCGCGCCCCGGCAGGCTGGCGATGCCGCGCTCTCCCGCCGCCCAGTCACCGGGCGGCGCGTTGAACAGGGCCTGCACCAGGCCGTTGTCACTCAGGCGCTGCTGGAGCACCTCGGCGCTGTATTCATAGGGAAACAGGTACTCCACCGCGTCAAAACCGTCGGCCTTGGCGGCGGCGAAGCGCTCGATAAACTCATGTTGCGGGTAAAGCATGCTCAGGTTGGCAGCGAAACGAGGCATAAAAACTCCCAGGCGTCAGACAAAAGGCCAGATCAGCAAGGTCATTACGAAACCCAAGCTACCGAGCAACGTAGTGATCACCGTCCAGGTGCGCAAGCCGTCAGCGACATTGAGCCCGGCGAGCTTGGTGAAGATCCAGTAGCCGGCGTCGTTGATGTGCGACATGGCCAGCCCGCCACCGCCCATGGCCAGACACAGCAGCGCCAGGTGGTTGGGCGTCAGGTTGAGGGTGGCGATCAGCGGGCTGATGATACCGGCAGTGGTCACCAGGGCGACGGTGGTGGAACCCTGCACGGCGCGCAACAGCATGGTCAGCAAGAACCCCAGGGCCAGCACCGGCAGGCCGGTGGTGCGCAGCAGGTCGGAGACCACCGCGCCGATTCCGGTGTCCACCAACACCTTGCCGAACACCCCGCCGGCACCGGCGATCAGGATCACCATGGCCACGCCCGGCAAGGCCGAGCCGATCACATCCGACACCTGGCTGCGACTCCAGCCCCGGCGCGAGCCCAGCAGCCAGGCGCACAGCAAGGTGTCGATCAGCAGCGCCACCAGCGGCGCGCCGAGCACCGTCATCACCCCACGCACCACCGATTCAACCGGCAGTAACGAGGTGGCCAGGGTGCCCAGCAGGATCAGTACGATAGGCAGCAGAATCAGACTGACGATCAGGCCAAAGCCCGGCGCCGGGGCCGGCGGCAGCTTGGCGACGATGGCGCTGGTGGACTCTTCCAGGCCCATATGGGACTCGGCAACGCCCGCCTGCCGCACCGCCTGGTCATGGCCGTTGCTCCAGGCGCGCAAGTCTTCGTTGGTGACGTGGGGGCCATAGACTTCGGCGCGAATATCGTCGGTCATGGGATAGAAGCGCCGCGTCATGCGCCCCGCCACGCGGTAACCGACATAACACAGCAACGCGGTGATCGGCAGGCCGAACATCAGCACCCGGCCCAGATCGGCGCCCAACTGGCTGGCGGCCGCCACGGCACCCGGATGCGGTGGCAGAAACGCATGCACCGTCAGCAGCGCCGCGCACATCGGCAACGCAAACACCAGCAACGGCTTGCGCGCCCGACGCGCCACGCCGTAGGCCAGCGGCATCAGGATAATCACCCCGACTTCAAAGAACACCGGCACACCGATGATGAACCCGGCGATAGTCAACGCCAGTGGCGTGCGGCTGTTGCCGAACCGCTCGATCAGCGACTTGGCCAAGGCCTCGGCGCCACCGGACAACTCGATGATGCGCCCGATCATCGCGCCCAGAGCGATGATGATCGCGATATGGCCGAGGGTCTTGCCCATGCCGCCTTCGATCGTCGCCACCAGATCGGCCGGTTTCACCCCGGCCACCAGCGCCACCACGATACTCACCAGCATCAACGCGACAAATGGCTGGAATTTGTACTTGAGGACCAGGAACAGCAGCAGCGCGATACCGGCGCCGGCGGTCAACATCAAAATCAATGGGCTCATTCGGGAATGTCCTGTTGTTATTGTTTTTGGGCGCAAGCCGGCCCCGTCAAGAACCGTGGGCGGGTCTCGAGTGGTGCTTGCGGTATTGGTCTACGGGTTACCAGTGCGCGCCGAACGTCTCGCGCAGTTCATCCAATGCATCCGTGCTCAACGGTTCGGGCCGGGGGGTGCTCATCAACCACAGCCGTGCGGTCTCTTCCAGCTCCTCCAGGGCATAGCTGGCCTTGGCCACCGAGCTTTCCCAGACCACCGGCCCCAGGCGTTCGAGCATCACGCCACGCACGCTGTTGGCCAGTTGCGCCACCTGCTCGGCCACCTTGGGCGAGCCGGGACGCTGGTAAGCAATCAGCGGAATGTGCCCGACCTTCATCACCTGATACGGCGTGAGCGGCGGCAGGATATCGTCCGTGCGCCATACCCCGGCCAGGGTCAGCGCCACCAAATGCGTGGAATGGGTATGCACCACGCCGCCCACCGAGGGGTTGCGGTCGTACACCTGGCGGTGCAGGGCCAGGGTCTTCGACGGTTTCTCGCCGGACACCCACTCGCCTTGCAGGTTGACCTTGGCAATGGACGCCGGCACCAGGCGCCCCAGACAGACGTCGGTCGGGGTAATCAGCCAACCGTCGTCCAGGCGCGCACTGATATTGCCGGCGCTGCCGACTGTGTATCCACGCTGGTAAAGACTGCGTCCCACGTCGCAGATTTCTTCGCGCAGGGCCTGCTCATCGATGCCACTCATTGGGCGCCTCCCGCCAGTTGCGCCAAGGCTTTGGCAAAGAAGTCGCGGCCACCGAAATTGCCCGACTTGAGCGCCAGCGCCAGCGGTTCGGCGGAACTGCTGAGCGTGGCCGGCACGCCCGGATCAATCTGTGCGCCAATCTGCAACAGGGTGACGCCAAGGGCCTTGACCACCGCGCCGGAGGTCTCCCCGCCCGCCACCACAAAGCGTCGAACACCTTGCTCACGCAAGCCGGCGGCGATCTCGCCCAATGCAGTTTCCACCAGGGCACCGGCGCGCTCGACACCCAACTGTTGCTGCACGGCCTTGACCTCGTCCGGGCTGCTGGTGGCGTAGATCAATACGGTGTCCGCACGGTCGCGGGCAAACGCCAGTGCTTGCGCCACCACCGGTTCACCGGCGGCCAGGGCGATGGGGTCAAGGCGCAACGCCGGGCGGCCGGCTTCGCACCAGGCCGCGACCTGGCCCAGAGTCGCCACCGAGGCACTGCCCGCCAGCACCACTTCGCCACCGCCGACCGTTGGCAACGCCGCGACATCGAAGTCGCGCAGTTTGCCGGCGCGGCGGAAATTACCCGGCAGGCCCAACGCCAGCCCCGAGCCGCCAGTAAGCAACGGCAAGTCGGCGCAGGCGCTGCCCAGGGTGTAGAGGTCCTGGTCCGACAGCGCGTCGGCGATGGCGATACCCACCCCTTGCGCGCGCAGTTCGGCGATCTTTGCATGGGTCGCGTCAACACCGGCGGCAACCGTGTCGTAGCGCAATAACCCGACCGGCAATGGTGTCTGCTGTTGCAGCACGCGCACCAGATTCGCGTCGCCCATGGGCGTCAGCGGGTGATGCTGCATGCCTGATTCGCTGAGCAACTGGTCCTGTACGAACAGGTGTCCGCGGAAAATCGTCCGGCCGTTTTCCGGAAACGCCGGGCACGCCAGGGTGAAGTCGCCGCCCAACGCCTTGAGCAACGCCTCGCTGACCTGGCCGATATTGCCGGCGGCAGTGGAATCGAAGGTGGAACAGTACTTGAAGAAAATCTGCTCGCAGCCCTGCCCGCGCAGCCACTGCAGCGCGGCCAGCGATTCCTCGACGGCCTCGGCGGCGGGCGTGGTGCGCGACTTGAGCGCGATGACGATAGCGTCGGCGTCCAGCCCCTGGGCGACTTCGCGGCTGGGGATACCAATACTCTGCACCGTGCGCATACCGCCGCGCACCAGCATGTTGGCAAGGTCGGTGGCGCCGGTGAAATCGTCGGCGATGCAGCCCAGCAAGGGCCGTGCGTTGGGGTTAGTCATGCGGAGCTCCTCACACTGGCTCGGGCTTGGCGGTCGGCAAGTCGATACCCGGGAAAATCTTAATCACCGCCGAGTCGTCCTCGCGGCCAAAACCGGCGCTGGAGGCCTGCATGAACATCTGGTGTGCGGTGGCCGACAGCGGCAATGGAAACTTGCTCGCGCGGGCGGTATCCAGCACCAGGCCGAGGTCCTTGACGAAAATATCCACCGCCGACAGTGGCGTGTAGTCGGCCTTGAGAATGTGCGGCACGCGGTTCTCGAACATCCAGGAGTTACCGGCACTGTGAGTGATGACCTCGTACAAGGCATCGGCATCGACCCCTTCGCGCAGGCCCAGGGCCATGGCCTCGGCGGATGCGGCAATGTGCACGCCGGCGAGCAACTGGTTGATGATCTTGACCTTCGAGCCCAGGCCATGCACGTCGCCCAGGCGATAGACCTTGCCGGCCATGCCCGCCAGCACCGCGTCGGCCTTGGCGTAGGCGGCCTGCGGGCCGGACGTCATCATGGTCATTTCACCGGCGGCGGCCTTGGCCGCGCCGCCGGAAATCGGCGCATCCAGATACAGCAGGCCGTGTTCGCCCAAGCGCTGCCCCAATTCCACGGCGTAGGTCGGCGCCACGGTGGCGCAGCCGATCACCAGGCTGGCGGGACGCAGCGACGCCACCGCACCGCCTTCACCGAACAGAACGGTCTCGGTCTGCTCGGCGTTGACCACCACCGTGATGATCACATCACAGGCATCCGCCATCTGTGCGGGTGACGCGCATGCCACGCCGCCTTCGCCGGCGAATTGCTGGGTGACCGCGTCACGCACATCACAGGCATGCACATTGAACCCTGCGCGCAACAGCGAGCGGGCAATGCCCAGCCCCATCGCGCCCAGACCGATCACACCTACATTTTTATTATGCATGGGTACTCCAGGGGAAAGCGGCGGCTGACACCACACCGGCGAGCCGCGTTGGAATTGCTATCGATCATCCACCAATGAACAGATTATGTGAAGTATTTTTTCTATCTAACATTTTTTAACATCGGTAGCCCTTTTCCCTTTGTCGCTTCACACCACGCAAACTCGTTTTGCGCGCTTGTGCTTTGCGTATTATGGTATACCATCATACGCAAGCCTCTCCCCATACCCGATGGAGCCATCTCATGAGTTTCGAAATCCGCAAGATCGTCAGCTACGTAGAAGAAACCTTTATCGAAGGCGGCAAAGCCTCGGACACCCCGGTGACCATGGTCGGCCTCGCCGTGGTGTTGAAGAACCCCTGGCTGGGTCGTGGTTTCGTCGAGGATCTGAAGCCTGAGATCCGCGCCAATTGTTCCGACCTTGGCGCGCTGATGGTCGAACGCCTGGTGGGCATCATTGGCGGCGCCGAAAAAATCGAAGCCTATGGCAAGGCCGCTGTGGTCGGCGCCGATGGCGAGATCGAACACGCCAGCGCGATCATCCATACCCTGCGCTTCGGCAACCACTACCGCGAAGCGGTCAAGGCCAAGAGCTACCTGAGCTTCACCAACAAGCGCGGCGGCCCGGGCACCTCGATCCAGGTCCCGATGATGCACAAGGACGACGAAGGCCTGCGTTCGCACTACATCACCCTGGAAATGCACATCGAAGACGCGCCGCGCGCCGATGAAATCGTCGTGGTGCTGGGTTGCGCCGACGGCGGCCGCCTGCACCCGCGCATCGGTAATCGCTATATCGACCTGGAAGAGCTGGCGGCGGAAAAAGCCCAGTAAGCAACACCGGCCACCACAACAAAAAGCATGCAGGAGCGCTCCATGATTCGGCTCACCGCTGAACACACACCGGCTGGCACCAGTTACCTGGCGACCGGCCAAGGTCAGCCTGTGGTTTTGATCCACGGCGTGGGCCTGAATAAAGAAATGTGGGGCGGCCAGGTGGTCGGCCTGGCCTCCCATTACCGCGTGATCAGCTACGACATGCTCGGTCACGGCGCCAGCCCGCGCCCGGCCACCGGCACGCCGCTGCTCGGGTATGCCGACCAGTTGCTGGAGGTGCTCGACCACCTGCAACTGGCCAAGGCCACGGTGATCGGTTTTTCCATGGGTGGCCTGGTGGCTCGCGCGTTTGCGCTGCATTACCCGGAACGCCTGCACAGCCTGGTGGTGCTCAACAGTGTATTCAACCGCAGCCCGGAACAACGTGAAGGCGTGATCGCGCGTACCGCCCAGGCCGCTGAACACGGCCCGGATGCGAATGCCGAAGCCGCGCTGTCACGCTGGTTCAGCCGTGAATACCAGGCGGCCAACCCAGCGCAGATCGCCGCGCTGCGCGAGACTCTGGCGGGCAACGATCCCCAGGGTTACCTCACCACTTACGAACTGTTTGCCACCCAGGACATGTACCGCGCCGATGACCTGGGCAGTATCCAGGCACCGACCCTGGTTGCCACCGGGGAACTGGACCCAGGCTCCACGCCGCAAATGGCTCGGCAACTGGCCGACCGCATTCCCGGCGCGACCGTGGCCGTGCTGCCCGAGCAACGGCATATGATGCCGGTAGAATCGCCGCGCCTGGTCAACCAGCTGCTGCTCGGTTTTCTTGAAACGGCACACTCCCAACAACACCCGATAAAGGGGATCGTGGCATGACGCTTGAACGCTTCCAGATGTGCATCGGCGGTGAATGGGTCGATGCCCTGTCCGGCAAGACCTTTGACAGCCTCAATCCGGCGCTGGCCCAGCCGTGGGCGCAACTGCCCGATGCCGACGAGGCAGATGTGGAGCGCGCCGTACAGGCCGCGCAAAACGCTTTCGAAAGCCCGGCCTGGCGTGGCCTTACCGCCACCGCACGGGGCAAATTGTTGCGTCGCCTCGGCGACCTGATCGCCGAGAACAAAGAGCATCTGGCCCAGCTGGAAAGCCGCGACAACGGCAAACTGATCCGCGAAACCCGCGGCCAGGTCAGTTACCTGCCGGAGTTTTTCCATTACACCGCAGGCCTGGCCGACAAGCTCGAAGGCGGCACCCTGCCGCTGGACAAGCCCGATCTGTTCGCCTACACCGTGCACGAAGCCATGGGCGTGGTCGCCGCGATCATTCCGTGGAACAGCCCGCTATACCTCACCGCAATCAAACTCGCCCCGGCCCTGGCGGCGGGCAATACCATCGTGATCAAACCGTCGGAACACGCTTCGGCGACCATCCTCGAGCTGGCCCGCCTGGCCCTTGAAGCCGGGATTCCACCGGGCGTGGTCAACGTGGTCACAGGCTTTGGCCCCAGTACCGGCGCAGCCCTCACCCGCCATCCGCTGGTGCGCAAGATCGCCTTTACCGGTGGCGCGGCCACGGCCCGACATGTGGTGCGCAGCAGCGCGGAGAACTTCGCCAAGCTGTCCCTGGAACTGGGCGGCAAGTCGCCGAATATCATCTTTGCCGACGCCGACCTCGACAGCGCCATCAACGGCGCGATTGCCGGGATTTATGCCGCGTCCGGGCAAAGCTGCGTGTCCGGCTCGCGCCTGTTGGTACAGGACGAAATCTACGACGAGTTCGTCGAGCGCCTGGTCGAGCGCGCCCAACGTATCCGCATCGGCAACCCTCAGGACGACGCCAGCGAAATGGGCCCCATGGCCACCGCCCAGCAACTGGCCGTGGTCGAAGGCCTGGTCGCGGATGCCATCGCCGAAGGCGCGCGCCTGCGCACCGGTGGCAAGCGAGCGCAGAACCTCGGCGAAGGCTGGTTCTATGAGCCGACGCTGTTCGAGTGCGACCGCAACTCGATGAAGATCATGCAGGAAGAAGTGTTCGGCCCGGTGGCCTCGGTGATCCGCTTCAAGGACGAAGCCGAAGCGCTGGCCATCGCCAACGACTCGCAGTTCGGCCTTGCCGCCGGCATCTGGACCCGCGACCTCGGCCGCGCCCACCGCCTGGCGCGCGACGTGCGTTCGGGGATCATTTGGGTCAACACCTACCGTGCCGTATCGGCCATGGCGCCCATCGGCGGCTTCAAGAACAGCGGCTACGGACGCGAAAGCGGCATCGATTCGGTGCTGGCCTATACCGAGCTGAAGACGGTGTGGATCAACCTCTCCCAGGCGCCCATGCCTGATCCCTTTGTGATGCGTTAAGAGTTTACGACCATGATCGAACCCGGCATTTATAAAGACGTTATGAGTTCCTTCCCATCCGGTGTCACGGTAGTCACCACCCTCGACCCGCAGGGTGGCATCGTCGGCATTACCGCCAGTGCGTTCAGCGCGCTGTCAATCGACCCGGCGCTGGTGCTGTTCTGCCCCAACTACGCCTCGGACACCTACCCGGTGCTGCGCGACAGCAAGCGCTTTGCGATACACCTGCTGTCCGCCGACCAGACCGCCGAAGCCTATGCCTTTGCCAGCAAGGGCAAGGAAAAAGCCAAGGGCATCGAGTGGCATTTGAGCGAACTGGGCAACCCGCTGCTGGCCAAGGCCACAGCGATCATCGAATGCGAGCTGTGGCGCGAATACGATGGCGGCGACCACGCGATCATCGTCGGCGCGGTGAAGAACCTGATCCTGCCCGAGCAACCGGTCACGCCGATGATCTATCACAAGGGCAAGCTCGGCCCGCTGCCCACCCTGGCTTGAGGCGGGCCGGGGTCGAGAGGGTTTGTCGCTTAAAGAACCCGGCGTGATAAACTTGCGCATGATTTCGGCCTTCCATCGGCCCAGCCTCCAGTTAACCGCTAAATTCAGAGCAGCCCCCATGAAACGCGCGCCTCTCGACGACAGCTTCAAGGTCAATCACAACCCGGTCACCCTGCGCGAAATCGTGTTGGAAAAACTGCGCAGCGCCATCATGAACTTTCAACTCCTGCCCGGTGATCGCCTGGTGGAACGCGACCTGTGCGACCGCCTGGGCGTCAGCCGTACCTCGGTGCGCGAAGCGCTGCGTCACCTGGAATCCGAAGGCCTGGTTGAATTCGCCGATGCCAAGGGCCCGCAGGTGGCAATCATCACCCTGGCCGATGCCGTCGACATTTATGAACTGCGCTGCGTGCTAGAAGGCTTGATCGTGCAGCTGTTCACCCTGCGCGCCAAGGCCAAGGACATCAAGGCCCTGGAAAAAGCCCTGGAAGAAAACCGCAAGGCCCTCAAGGACGGTGAACTGCAACAGGTCATCGACTCGGTCCAGGGTTTCTACGACGTATTGCTCGAAGGTTCAGGCAACCATGTCGCGGCCACTCAGTTGCGCCAGTTGCAGGCTCGTATCAGCTACCTGCGCGCTACCTCGGTGTCCCAGGAAAACCGTCGCGGCACCAGCAACCAGGAAATGGAACGCATGGTCCAGGCGATCAAGAGCGGCGATCCGCTGGCGGCACACCAGGCCTGCGTCGACCACGTACGCGCCGCCGCCGCCGTGGCCCTGGATTACCTCAAGCGCAAACAGGAAGAAACCGGGAAAGTCCCGGAAATCACCCTGCCCATCGCACTCAAAGAACCGCGCATAGGCCACTGACCATGCCCAGCCCGCGCTTTTGCCCGACCTGCGGCGGCAGTGACCTCGGTCACCAGCTGCCACCGGGCGATACCCATGAGCGCCTGATGTGCCGGGGCTGCGGCTATATTCACTACATCAACCCCAAGATCATCGCCGGCTGCATCATCGAGCAGGACGGCAAATACCTGCTGTGCCAGCGCGCAATCCCGCCGCGCCCCGGCACCTGGACGCTCCCCGCCGGTTTCATGGAAGGTGGCGAAACCACCGAACAGGCGGCGCTGCGCGAAGTCTGGGAAGAAAGCGGCGTACGCGCCGAGATCGTGTCGCCCTACTCCATCTTCAGCGTGCCCAGGATCAGCGAGGTGTACATCATCTTCCGCGCCATCGCGCTGGAGATCACCGGCGAGTTCGGGCCGGAGACGTTGGACTATAAATTCTTCGCACCCGAGGACATTCCCTGGGACAGCATCTACTACCCGGCGATCCGGCAGATCCTCGAACGGTATATCGAAGAGCGCCAGGCTGGGGTGTATGGCATCTATATCGGCAATGACGACAGCGGCAAGATCCATTTCATCCGCTGACCTCAAGCCCCCTCCCACATCTGGACCACTGTTTGGCTTGATACCTAGAGCGCCAGTCCTTCTACGATGATGATCTGCGCCACCCCCGCCCCCTCCCGGTGCCCCTTCGCCTCCTGATATTCGGCGGACTCGTAGCACGCCACCGCCTGCTCATAACTCTCAAACTCAATCACCACATTACGCTGCCGTGCCGGCCCACCTTCCATCGCCTCACTGCGCCCGCCCCTGGCCAGAAACCGTCCGCCGAACTTCGCAAATGCCGCCGGCGCGCGCTGGGTGTACTGCGTGTACTGCTCTGCATCGGACACATCCACATGGGCAATCCAATAGGCCTTCATCGGTACATCCTCTTGCTTAGAATTTGTGGTATACCATAATACATACAACCAATAAATCGAGCACTCTCCATGTCCTTCAACAGCATCGCAGACATCATCGAAGACTACCGCCAAGGCAAGATGGTGCTCCTGGTGGACGACGAAGACCGGGAAAACGAAGGCGATCTGTTATTGCCCGCCGCCTGCTGCACCGCCGAGACTATCAGCTTCATGGCCCGTGAAGCCCGTGGTCTGATTTGTCTGACACTCACCGACGAGCACTGCCGCCGCCTCGGCCTGGAACAGATGGTGCCCAGCAACGGCAGCGTGTTCAGTACCGCGTTTACTGTGTCCATCGAAGCCGCCACCGGGGTGACCACGGGTATCTCCGCCGCCGACCGCGCGCGCACTGTGGCCGCAGCTGTCGCCAGCAACGCAGGGCCGGCCGATATTGTGCAACCGGGGCATATCTTCCCGTTGCGCGCCAAGGACGGCGGCGTGCTCACCCGCGCCGGCCACACCGAAGCCGGTTGCGACCTGGCGCGCCTGGCCGGGCACACACCGGCGTCGGTGATCGTCGAAGTGATGAACGATGACGGCACCATGGCGCGCCGCCCGGACCTGGAAGTGTTCGCGCGCAGGCATGGCATCAAGATCGGCACCATCGCCGACCTTATCCACTATCGCCTCAGCACCGAACGCACCGTGCAGCGCATCGGCGAGCGCGACCTGCCGACGGTGCATGGCACGTTCCGCCTGATCACCTTCGAAGATCGCATCGACGGCGGCGTGCACATGGCGATGGTCATGGGCCAGCCGCGCCGCGACGAACCGACCCTGGTGCGCGTGCATGTGATCGACCCGCTGCGCGACCTGGTGGGCGCCGAGTACAGCGGCCCGTCGAACTGGACACTGTGGGCCGCCTTGCAACGCGTGGCGGCCGAAGGCAGTGGCGTGGTGGTGGTGCTGGCCAATCATGAATCATCCCAGGCCCTGCTGGAGCGCGTGCCGCAACTGACCCAGGCGCCGCGCCAGTTCAACCGCTCGCAATCGCGGATTTATTCCGAAGTAGGCACCGGGGCGCAAATATTGCAGGACCTTGGTGTCGGCAAACTGCGTCACCTCGGCCCGCCCCTCAAATACGCCGGGCTTACCGGCTACGATCTAGAGGTGGTGGAGAGCATCCCCTTTACCGAATGACGGATAACCGGTAAGGCAAAATGCTTGCACAAAGTTTGGAATACCATAATATGATATTCCATAGACCGAACGCTTTCGCCAAGTGCACCCGCCAGGGAAAGCACCCACAACAGCCCTTGGCACGGTCGCCTTTTGGGGTATCGATTAGACGCCCCGACAGACCTACTGCTCCCGATAGGCGGGCATTACCAGCCCGCTCAATAACAAAACAAATGAGGGCGTGAAAATGGTGTTGAACAAACGTGTTACCGCAGTGTTGTTCGCGGGCTTGTTGGCCACGGCCACTCACGCGGCCATGGCGGCCGAAAGCGTCAATTTCGTGAGCTGGGGCGGTAGCACCCAGGATGCGCAGAAGCAGGCGTGGGCTGACCCGTTCAGCAAGGCCAGCGGTATCACCGTGGTGCAGGATGGCCCAACCGACTACGGCAAGCTCAAGGCCATGGTCGAAAGCGGCAACGTGCAGTGGGACGTGGTGGATGTGGAGGCCGACTTCGCCTTGCGCGCCGCCGCCGAAGGCCTGCTCGAACCCCTCGACTTCTCGGTGATCCAGCGCGACAAGATCGACCCGCGTTTCGTCTCCGACCATGGCGTGGGTTCATTCTTCTTCTCCTTCGTGCTCGGCTACAACGAAGGCAAGCTCGGCGCCGGCAAACCGCAGGACTGGACCGCGCTGTTCGACACCAAAACCTACCCCGGCAAACGCGCCCTTTACAAATGGCCCAGCCCTGGCGTGCTCGAATTGGCACTGCTGGCCGATGGCGTCCCCGCCGACAAGCTCTACCCGCTGGACCTGGACCGCGCCTTCAAAAAACTCGACACGATCAAGAAAGACATCGTCTGGTGGGGCGGCGGCGCGCAGTCGCAGCAGCTGTTGGCCTCGGGTGAAGTCAGCATGGGCCAGTTCTGGAACGGCCGCATTCACGCGCTCCAGGAAGACGGCGCGCCGGTCGGCGTAAGCTGGAAGCAGAACCTGGTCATGGCTGACATCCTTGTTGTGCCAAAAGGCAGCAAGAACAAAGCCGCCGCCATGAAGTTCCTGGCCAACGCCAGCAGCGCCAAGGGCCAGGCCGATTTCTCCAACCTGACCGCCTATGCACCGGTCAACATCGACAGCGTGCAACGCCTGGACTCGGTCCTCGCGCCCAACCTGCCGACGGCGTACGTCAAAGACCAGATCACCCTCGATTTCGCCTACTGGGCCAAGAACGGTCCGGCCATTGCAACACGGTGGAATGAATGGCTAGTCAAATGAAAATGACGGCAACCACACCGACCGGGAGCGCCCTCGGCGCTGCCGGCGCGGTACCGGGTAACGCCAACTCGCCGTCCCTGGCACAACGCTGGCGGGGGTCGAGCAACCTGATCCCGGCCCTGCTGTTCCTGGGCTTGTTCTTTCTCGCACCGCTGATCGGCCTGTTGCTGCGCGGCGTGCTGGAACCTACACCGGGCCTGGGCAACTATGAACAGCTGTTCGCCAACTCGGCCTATGCACGGGTGCTGCTCAACACCTTTTCGGTGGCGGGCCTGGTGACCTTGTTCAGCCTGTTGCTGGGCTTTCCGCTGGCTTGGGCGATTACCCTGGTGCCACGCGGTTGGGGCCGCTGGATGCTGAGCATCGTGCTGTTGTCGATGTGGACCAGCTTGCTGGCCCGCACCTATTCCTGGCTGGTGTTGCTGCAAGCATCCGGGGTGATCAACAAGGCGCTGATGGCCATGGGCATCATCGATCAGCCGCTGGAGATGGTGCATAACCTCACCGGCGTGGTGATCGGCATGAGCTACA
Source organism: Pseudomonas lactucae (assembly GCF_036688725.1). NCBI lineage: Bacteria > Pseudomonadati > Pseudomonadota > Gammaproteobacteria > Pseudomonadales > Pseudomonadaceae > Pseudomonas > Pseudomonas lactucae. The sequence continues at coordinate 33,820 of NZ_JAQQPT010000002.1, forward strand.
TCATGATTCCGTTCATTGTGCTGCCGTTGCAGGCGACCATGCAGGCCATCGACCCGATGATCCTGCAGGCCGGCTCGATCTGTGGCGCCAGCCCCTGGACCAACTTCTTCCGCGTTTTCCTGCCGCTGTGTCGGCCGGGGCTGTTTTCCGGCGGCTTGATGGTGTTTGTGATGTCCCTCGGTTACTACGTCACCCCGGCACTGCTCGGCGGTGCGCAGAACATGATGCTGCCCGAGTTCATCATCCAGCAGGTGCAGTCGTTCCTCAATTGGGGCCTGGCCAGCGCCGGCGCCGCGTTGCTGATCGTCATCACGCTGGTGCTGTTCTACTTCTACCTGAAGCTTCAGCCGGAATCCCCGGTTGGCGCCAGCAACGCGAGGTAAGCCATCATGCTCCTGACCCCCAACGCCATGAGCCGCAGGATGCGCCTGGGCCTCTATACCACCACCGGCGTGATCGGTCTGTTCCTGCTGTTGCCGATCGTATTTATCGTGCTGCTGTCCTTCGGCTCGTCGCAATGGCTGGTGTTCCCGCCGCCCGGCTGGACGCTCAAATGGTACGGTCAGTTCTTTTCCAATCCCGATTGGATGAACGCCGCCATGGCCAGCCTCAAGGTCGCGGTACTGACCACGGTGTTTGCCGTCGCCCTCGGCCTACCCACTGCGTTTGCCCTGGTTCGCGGGCGCTTTCCTGGCCGCGAGCTGCTCTACGGCCTGTTCACCCTGCCGATGATCGTACCGCTGGTGATCATCGCGGTGGCGGTGTATGCGCTATTCCTCAAGCTCGGCTACACCGGCACGATGTTCGCCTTTGTGGTCAGCCATGTGATCGTCGCGCTGCCGTTTACCATTATCTCGATCATCAACTCGCTGAAGCTGTTCGACCAGTCGATTGAAGACGCGGCGGTGATCTGCGGCGCCTCGCGCTTGCAGGCGGTGTTCAAGGTGACCTTCCCGGCCATTCGCCCCGGCATGGTAGCCGGTGCGCTGTTTGCCTTTCTTGTCTCGTGGGACGAGGTCGTGCTCAGCGTGATGATGGCCAGCCCGACCCTGCAAACCCTTCCCGTGAAAATGTGGACCACCCTGCGCCAGGACCTGACGCCTGTGATCGCCGTCGCCTCGACGCTGCTGATCGGCCTGTCGGTACTGGTCATGGTGATTGCCGCCGCCGTTCGCCGGCGCACCGAAACCCGCGCTTGAGCGCCGAGGATTAAGACATGAGTGCAGTGATCAAAGACCCCGCGCAAACCCCTGGCCAAAGCCTGGTGAGCCTGCGCAACCTGAACAAGTTCTATGGCGAATTTGCTGCCGTGGACAACATCTCGCTGGACATCAAGGACGGCGAATTCCTGACCTTTCTCGGTTCCAGCGGCTCGGGCAAAAGCACCACCTTGTCGATGCTCGCCGGCTTTGAAACGCCGAGCAGCGGCGAGATCCTCGTGGGCGGCCAATCCCTGGTCAACGTACCGCCGCACAAACGCGACATCGGCATGGTGTTCCAGCGTTACTCGCTGTTCCCGCATTTGTCGGTGCGCGACAACATCGCCTTCCCCCTGGCGATCCGCAAACTGGCCAGCGCCGAACGCGAAAAACGCGTCGATGCCATGCTCAAGCTGGTGCAGCTGGAACCCTTCGCCCACCGCCGCCCTTCGCAATTGTCTGGCGGCCAGCAGCAACGGGTCGCCATCGCCCGCGCGCTGGTGTACGAGCCACGCATCCTGCTGATGGACGAACCCCTCGGCGCCCTCGACAAGAAGCTGCGAGAAGACCTGCAAGATGAACTGCGCCAACTGCACCGGCGCCTGGGCATCACCATCGTTTACGTCACCCACGACCAGGAAGAAGCCATGCGCCTGTCCCAGCGCATCGCGATTTTCAGCCACGGCAAGATCGTCGGCCTGGGCAGCGGCTTCGACTTGTACCAGAACCCGCCGAACGCGTTCGTGGCGTCGTTCCTCGGCAACTCCAACTTTCTCAAGCTCAAGGCCCAGGGCAATGCGGTGGCGTCGTTCGAAGGCCAGTCGCTGTCAATCCGCCTGACCAGCGGGCTGCACACCGAGCAAGACGTACTGCTGATGGTACGCCCGGAAAAAGCCCTGGCGCTGAGCGTCGAACAGGCCGCCGAGCAACCGTTGGTGGCGGGCTGGAATGAAGTGTCGGCGATTGTGGGTGAAGTGCTGTTTCTTGGTGAAAGCCAGACCTGCACGGTGAAAACCCTCGGCGGCACCTCGATGACAGTCAAGGCACTGTCCGCTGCAGGCATGCCGCTCAAGGCCGGCGACCCGGTGCGCGTGCGCTGGGCGACGGCGGATGCGTGTGTGTATACCGAGTGGACGGAGAGTGATTTGAACAAGGCGGCTGGGGCGCATTGAGCTTCCCCATGTCGAGATCAATGTGGAAGGGGCTTGTCCCCTCCCCCATTTTGAGCTGCATTCATCCAGTCGAACGATCAGTGGTTGTAGGCCCGCTCGTTATGCTCGGCCAGGTCCAGCCCCATTTCTTCCACCGATTCATGCGCACGCAGGCCGACCAGGGCGTTGACCACCTTGAGGATGATCCAGCTGATCACGAAGCAGTACACCGTGGTCAGCAACACGCCTTTGATCTGGGCCACCACTTGGGCGCCCATGGTCACGCCTTCCACCAGGCCGCCCATGGACGGTACGCAGAACACACCGGTCAACACTGCACCGATCATGCCGCCGATGCCGTGCAGACCGAACACGTCGAGGCTGTCGTCGTAGCCGAAGCGGCGCTTGAGCACCGTCACGCTCAAGTAGCAGAACACCCCGCACAGCAAGCCGATAGCCAACGCACCGCCGACGCCGACATACGCGCACGCCGGGGTGATGCCCACCAGACCGGCCAACGCGCCGCTGGCCAGGCCCAGGGCGCTCGGTTTGCCGACCTTGAACCACTCGGTGAACATCCAGCCCAGAATCCCGGCGCACGCACCCAGCTGGGTATTGAGCATGACAATTCCCGAGGTACCGTTGAGGCCGCCACCGGAGCCGATATTGAAGCCGAACCAGCCCACCCACAGCATGGCCGCGCCGGCCATGGTCAGGCTGAGGTTATGCGCCGGCATCGGCGTGTTCTGGTAGCCCTTGCGCTTGCCGAGGATCAGGCACGCGGCGAGCGCAGCCACACCGGCATTGATGTGCACGGCGGTGCCGCCGGCAAAATCGAGCACACCCCAGTTATGCATCAAGGCCCCTGAACCGCCCCACACCATGTGCGCCACCGGGGCATACACCAGGGTGAACCAGAGGGCCATGAACCACAGCGCCGCCGAAAACTTCATGCGCTCGGCAAACGCCCCGGCGATCAGCGCCGGCGTGATGATCGCGAAGGTCATCTGGAAGGTCACGAACACCCCTTCCGGAATATCCCCCACCAGGCTCTCGGGGGTCATCCCGGCCAGGAAGGCGCGACTCAGCCCGCCGACAAAACTGTTGAAGGTCACCTGCCCCTCGACCATGCCGGTGGTATCGACCACCATGCTGTAGCCGTAGATCACCCACAGCACGCCCACCAACCCGGCGATACCGAAGCACTGGGTGAACAGCGAGAGCATGTTTTTCGCGCGGACCAGTCCGCCATAGAACAACGCAAGCCCCGGCAAGCACATGAACAGTACGAGCACGGCGGCGGTGACCATCCAGGCGGTGCTGCCGGTGTTCAAGGTGGGTGCATCGGCGGCGTACGCCAAAGGTGCAAAGGCACCGGCCGCCAATAAGCCGAAAAGGGATGTGCAGAGAAGACGATTGACCATGTTCAAAGCTCCTGCAAAAGAAAGGGGAAGTGCCTGGTTGTAGTGAGCGGGCTTGTCCCGCGCCGGGGTGCGAAGCGCCCCTGAAAAGCCGTCTCCAGCTGCGCTGTCGAGCGCGGGGCAAGCCCGCTCACCACAGAAGCCCGCTAGTAACCGGAACCGGGGATCCAGCTGGTCCCCGCCAACGGCACCCGGGCCATGGCGGCCGATTCCACGGTCAGCGCCACCAGGTCCTCGGGGTCGAGGTTGTGCAGGTGCGACTTGCCGCACGCACGGGCCATGGTCTGCGCCTCCAGTACCATCACCCGCAGGTAATTGGCCAGGCGTCGCCCGCCTTCCACCGGGTCCAGGCGCTTGGACAGCTCCGGGTCCTGGGTAGTGATCCCGGCCGGGTCGCGGCCGTTCTGCCAGTCGTCGTAGAAGCCGGCGGCCGAGCCGATTTTTTTCAACTCCGCATCCAGCCGAGGGTGGTTGTCACCCAAGGCAATCAGCGCCGCCGTGCCGATGGCCACCGCATCCGCGCCCATCGCCATGGCCTTGGCCACGTCGGCACCATTGCGAATCCCGCCCGACACGATCAACTGGACCTTGCGGTGCATGCCCATCTCCTGCAAAGCCTGTACCGCTTGGGGAATAGCCGACAAAATCGGGATGCCCACATGCTCGATAAACACTTCCTGGGTCGCGGCGGTGCCGCCTTGCATGCCGTCGAGCACGATCACATCGGCCCCCGCCTTGACCGCCAGCTTCACGTCGTAATACGGCCGGCTGGCGCCGATCTTCACGTAGATCGGTTTTTCCCAATCGGTGATTTCGCGCAGCTCGGCAATCTTGATTGCCAGATCGTCAGGGCCGGTCCAGTCCGGGTGGCGGCAGGCGCTGCGCTGGTCCACACCGATAGGCAAGGTGCGCATGCCGGCCACGCGCTCGGTGACCTTCATGCCCAGCAACATGCCGCCGCCACCGGGCTTGGCGCCCTGGCCGAGAACGATCTCGATGGCATCGGCCTTGCGCAAATCATCCGGGTTCATGCCGTAGCGCGACGGCAGGTACTGATACACCAGATGCTGGGATTGGCCGCGTTCTTCCGGAGTCATGCCGCCGTCACCGGTGGTGGTACTGGTGCCGGCGATGGTCGCGCCGCGGCCCAGGGCTTCCTTGGCATTGGCCGACAACGCGCCGAAACTCATGCCGGCGATGGTCACCGGAATCTTCAAATGGATCGGCTTCTTGGCGAAGCGGTTGCCGAGGATCACGTCGGTGCCGCACTTCTCGCGATAGCCTTCCAGCGGGTAACGCGACACGCTGGCGCCGAGCAGCAGCAAGTCATCGAAGTGCGGCAGCTTGCGCTTGGTGCCGCCACCGCGAATGTCGTAGATGCCGGTTTCGGCGGCGCGCTGGATTTCCTGGATGGTCAGGCGGTCGAAGGTCGCCGACTCGCGCAGGACCGGAGGGGTTTGTTCAGTCATGGTGGAGCTCCTGATCAGTACGCGGAGGCGTTGTCGACTTTGAAGTTGTAGAGTTGGCGGGCCGAACCGTAGCGCTTGAAGTCCGCCGCCTGATGGGCAAAACCGGCGCGATCCAGCAGTTCCTGCAGCTCTTGCAGGTGCTCATTGCGCATCTCTTTTTCGACACAGTCCGAGCCCAGGGACTCCACCGTGCCTTTGACATAGATATGGGTTTCATACAGCGAATCGCCCAACGCATCGCCGGCGTCGCCGCACACCACCAGACGCCCGGCCTGGCCCATGAAGCAGCTCATATGGCCGATGCTGCCGCCGACGACGATGTCGATGCCCTTCATGGAGATCCCGCAACGGGCGCCCGCGTCACCCTCGATCACCAGCAAACCACCATGGGCCGTCGCCCCGGCGGCCTGGGACGCGCTGCCTTTGACGCGCACCGAGCCGGACATCATGTTCTCGGCGCAGCCCACGCCGACATTGCCGTGCACAGTGATCGACGCCTGCTGGTTCATGCCCGCGCAGTAGTAACCGGCGTGGCCCTCGATATCGATGGACACCGGCTGGTTCACCCCGACGGCGAGGTTGTGCTTGCCGTTGGAATGGGTGACGCGCCATTCGTTGTCGAGCACCGGTGCATGCAGCGCCTGGTTGAGGTCACGCACGGTGGCGGTGGAAAGATCGATGGTTTTCATGTGTGCGCTCCTTAAGCTGCTGTCTCGCGTTCCCAGATGTACAACGTGGCCGGGGCGGGCTCCCAGATCCGCGCGTTCTCGATGCCCGGCAGACTCGACAGCGCCTGGTACTCCGAGGCCATGGCCACGTAGTCGTCGGTCTCGGCGAGGATCGCCGGCTTGCAGGCAATCGGGTCGCGGATCACCGCAAAACCGTTGCGCGTGCCGATGGCAAAGGTGAAGAAGCCGTCGAGGTCTTCCAGGGAGTGGTCCAGCGCCTCTTTGAGCGAGTCGCCCTGTTGCAAACGCCAGGTCAGGTATCCGGCGGCGACTTCGGTGTCGTTGTCGGTTTCGAACTGAATGCCTTCGCGCTTGAGCTCCTGGCGCAGGCGGAAGTGGTTGGACAGCGAGCCGTTGTGCACCAGGCACAGGTCGGCGCCGGTGGAAAACGGGTGGCTGCCTTCCATGGTCACCGCGCTTTCGGTGGCCATGCGGGTGTGGCCGATGATGTGGCTGCCCTGCATGCTGGCCAGGCCGAAGCGCTGGGAAATTTCCTCAGGCAGGCCCATGCCCTTGAGGATTTCGATGCTCCGTCCGGCACTCATGATGCGCACGCTCGGCGCCAGTTCGGCCAGGGCCAGGCGCACCGGGGCTTCGTCGGCGTGGATCTTCAGCACAGCGGCACTGGCGTTCTGGAACCAGTCCAGCGAACAACCCAGACGCCCTTCCAGCGCGCCCATCAAAGCGTTCCAATCGAAGGCGTCGGTGGTGGCTTGCAGGGTCAGCTTGACCCAACCATCGGCGACTTCATCGCCGTAGATGGCAAACCCCGCACTGTCCGGGCCACGGTCAGTCATGGCGTGCAGCATGGGTTCAAACAACTTGCCGAGCTGGGGTTCCAGCCGCGGATTTTTCAGGTACAGGCCTACGATTCCACACATAACAAGTCTCCGTCACACGGTGTCAGAAAAATTCGGTGTAGCGCTGGATTTCCCAGTCGCTCACATGGCGGCTGTATTCCACCCACTCCATGCGCTTGAGCTTGATGAACTCGCCCACGATCTGCGGCCCCAGCACCTCGGCGAACAACGCGTCGGCTTCCAGCGCGTCGCAGGCCTCCTTGAGCGATTGCGGCAGGGTCTTGATGCCGCGCTCGGCGATCTGCTCCAGGCTCAGGCTGTAGAGGTTTTCGTTGCAGACATGGTCGATTTCCAATTGCCGATCGATGCCGTCCAGGCCCGCCGCGATGATCGCGGCGCTGACCAGATACGGGTTGCAACCGGCGTCCGGCAGGCGGAACTCCAGACGGCCGTAAGGCACGCGCACCATGGCCGAACGGTTGTTGGCGCCAAACGCAATGAAGGCAGGGGCCCACGTCGCGCCGGACAACGAATTGCCCACCACCAGGCGCTTATAGGAGTTGACTGTGGGCGCGGCGAACGCACACAGCGCCGGGCCATGGGCGAGCAGGCCGGCGGCGAAGTGATAGGCCAGTTTCGACAGGCCCATGCCGCTCGGGTCGCTGGCGTCATGGAACAGGTTTTTGTTATCAAAGCTGCTGATCGACAGGTGAAAGTGCATGCCGTTGCCGGCGCGTTTCGGGTCGGGCTTGGGCATGAAGGAACAGATCATGCCCAGTTCATTGGCGATCTCGCCGGCGGCCATGCGAAAGAAGGTGAAACGGTCGGCCGAGGTCAAGGCATCGCTGTAGGTGTAGTTGATCTCGAACTGGCCGTTGGCGTCTTCGTGGTCGATTTGATAGACCTCGAAATCCACTGCCTGCAAGGCTTCGGTCAGGCGCTCGAGGAACACCCGCGAACGCGACAGGCCCTTGTAGTCGTAGCAGGGCTTGTCGAGGTTGTCGCTGGGGTCGACCAGTTGCAACGTGCCTTGCTCGTCGCGGCGCATCAGGTTGAACTCGGGCTCCAGACCGGTGTTCAGCGTCCAGCCCTTGTCCTGCAGGCGCTGCACCTGCTGTTGCAACACGTAGCGGCTGTCGTAGGGATGAGGCTTGCCATCGACATGGCCGACGCACACCACCCGGCCGTACCCCGGCTGCCACGGCACCGGGGTCAATGTCGACAGATCGCCACGCGCCATGAAGTCCGGACCATGGGGCTCCATGCCCATGCCGCTGATGGCGAACCCGGCAAACCCCGCGCCCTCTTCGGCCACCGTCTTGAGCCCGCAGATGGGCACCGACTTGGTCTTGGCCGCACCGTGTATATCCACAAACTGCGCAAGCACGTACTTGATCCCGTGCTTGTCGATGATGCGCTGGGTTTCTGCTGGCAACATTGCGTGACACTCCTCGCGAAAGGCAAAACAGTGTGGAGGGGCTTGACTGTCTTTTTATTCCTAAAAAGAAAGTTAGTTTCTCTACAGGAATGCAATAGCCTTGCCAGCTTCGCGAATGGCACATCGACGTGCCGGAGAAAGCGCTTTTGTGCTGTATATATGGGAAAATTCTTTTCCCTGTGGGAATACGCAGCCAGGAACGGCCATCAAGAGCCAGCGCTTGCACTTTCCCAGTGCGAAATTAATATTACTGAACGGAAACCGTGCAGGATCTGATGACTATGTCCACCGAAACCGCCCCCCGCCTCAAGCTCGAGCAATACCTGGGTCTGCAGATCAAGCGCCAGCGCCAGGCCCAGGATCTCAAGCTGTCCGACGTTGCCAAGATTGCCGACATCAGCCAAGGCATGTTGAGCAAGATTGAAAACGCCCAGGTCTCTACCAGTCTGGATACCCTGAGCCGCTTATGTGATGTGCTTGGGCTGCCTCTATCCAAGTTGTTCAGTGAATATGACCAGCAGGACGGCAGCGCCCTGCTGGTCAAGGGTGATCAGGGCATGGAAGTGGTGCGCCGGGGAACCGAGAAGGGCCATACCTACCACCTGCTCAACCATACGCGCGGGCCGAAGAAGAGTTTCGAGGCGTACATGGTGAGCATGGATGATGCGAGCGAGGAGTTTCCGACGTTCTCCCACCCCGGCACCGAGTTTCTGCATTTGCTGGAGGGTGAGTTGATTTACCGGCATGGCAATCAGCTGTATCGCATGGAAGCTGGCGACAGCCTGACCTTTGAAGGCGAGATTCCCCATGGGCCTGAGCAGTTGGTGCAGGTGCCGATTCGGTTGTTGTCGATCATGAATTATGGAAGTGACAAGGAGTAACCCAGGACTGGCAAGCACAAAGATCCAATGTGGTGGGGCCTGCTTGCGACGGCTGAGAGTCAGTCACTTATTTGTTAACTGAGTCCGCGTCATCGGGAGCGAGCTCCTCCCCCATTTCAGCCTGCTCATCCCACTTAAAAAATTCCTATCAGTTAAAAAACTTTCCAAAAACGCTGGACGCCCCGCCCCCTCCTCCCCTATAAAGCCATCTCAGGAATATATTATTCCTAACAAGAAAACGCGCTCAAGGAATGAGCCTGCTGTCCTCAGACATTTTCGCTATGCGATGAGCTGCCGCCATCACCCCGAGGACGTGTCATGCAACACGAGAAAAACCATTTCATCATCAAGGTCACCTGCCCCGCCGTGTCCGGCATCGTCGCTGCCGTCACCACCTACCTGGCGGACAATGCGTGCTATATCGGGGAGATGGCGCAGTTCGACGATGATTTCAGCGGCCGCTTTTTCATGCGTGCGGTGTTCCGTTTCAACGATGGGCATGAGGGCGACCTGCAACAGATCAAAGACGGTTTCGCCGAGGTCGCCCAAGCGTTCGACATGCAGTGGGAGCTGCACGACACCCGCGAGCCGATGCGCGTGATGCTGATGGTGAGCAAGTTCGACCACTGCTTAACCGACCTGCTCTACCGCTACCACAAGGGCGAGATGGACATGACGATCACCGCCATCGTCTCCAACCACCTCGACCTGCGGCCCATGGCCGAGCGCGAGGGTATTCGCTTTATCTATCTGCCGGTGTCCAGGGACAACAAAGCCGCGCAGGAAGCCGAGCTGATGAAGATCGTCGATGACACCCGCACCGAGCTGGTGGTGTTGGCGCGCTACATGCAGATCCTCTCCGACGACCTGTGCCGGCAACTGTCGGGGCGGGCGATCAATATTCATCATTCGTTCCTGCCCGGTTTCAAAGGCGCCAAGCCTTATCACCAGGCCTATCAGCGTGGGGTGAAGCTGATCGGTGCCACCGCGCACTATGTGACCCGCGACCTGGATGAGGGCCCGATCATCGAGCAGCAAGTGCAGCGCGTCGACCACGTGTACAAGCCCGACGATCTGGTCGCCATCGGCCGCGACACCGAAACCGTGGCCCTGTCCAAGGCGGTCAAGTACCACCTGGAGCACCGGGTGTTTCTCAATCAGGACAGAACGGTGGTGTTCCGGTGAGCGCGGCTAAACTGATTGATGGCAAAGCCGCGGCCGCTCGCGTGCTGCTGCAAGTGCGTGAAGACGTGGCGCGCCTGCTCGCGCAAGACATTCAACCGGCCCTGGCCGTGATCCTGGTGGGCAGCGACCCGGCCAGCCAGGTGTATGTGCGCAACAAGATCCTGCGCGCCGACGAGGTGGGCATCCGCTCCCTGGAACACCGTCTGCCCGGCGACACCAGCACCGAACAACTGCTGATCCTGATCGGCCAATTGAACACCAACCCGGCGATCCACGGCATCCTCCTGCAACTGCCGCTGCCGGCGCAGATCGACGAACTGCGCGCACTGGAAGCCATCGCACCGCATAAGGACGTGGACGGTTTCCACAGCCAGAACGTCGGCGGTCTCAGCCAGGGTCGCGCGGTGCTCATGCCGTGCACGCCGAGCGGTTGCCTGTATCTGCTGGAGCAAACCTGCGGCGACCTGCGCGGGAAACACGCGGTGGTCATCGGCCGTTCGAACATTGTCGGCAAACCCATGGCCGCGCTGCTGCTCAAGGCCGATTGCTCGGTGACCGTGCTGCACTCACGCAGCCAGAACGCGCAGGCGCTGTGCCGACAGGCCGATATCGTGATCGCCGCCGTAGGCCGCGCCCGCTTGGTTGACGCGAGCTGGTTGAAGCCCGGCGCGGTGGTCATCGACGTGGGCATCAACCGCATCGACGACGACGGCCGCAGCCGCCTGGTGGGCGATGTCGACTTCGACAGCGCCCTGCCCCATGTCGCCGCCATTACCCCGGTGCCCGGTGGTGTCGGGCCGATGACCATTGCCTTCCTGATGAAAAACACCGTGGCCGCCGCCCTGGCGCAACACCACGCCCAACGCAGCCGATCGGAGGCCGTATGCCATTCAATCTATTGAAATATGGGCTGAGTTCGCAGTACCCGGTGGAAGTGGATCTGCCACCGCCCAAGGAACTCAAGGCCCGCTATGACGTAGTGATCATCGGCGCCGGTGGCCATGGCCTGGCCACCGCCTATTACCTGGCCAAGTACCACGGCATCACCAATATCGCGGTGCTGGAAAAGGCCTACCTGGGCGGCGGCAATACCGCGCGCAATACCGCAGTGATCCGTTCCAACTACCTCACCAGCGAGGGCGTTCGTTTCTACGCCGAGTCGGTAAAGATGTTCCAGGCGCTGTCCAACGAATTCGACTTCAACATCATGTATTCCGAGCGCGGCCAACTGACCCTGGCCCACACCGACGCTACCGTGCGTTCGTTCCGCCAGCGTGCCGAAGTGAACAAGCACTTCGGCGGGCGCACCGAGATGATCGACCGCCAGCAGATCCGCGAGCTGGTGCCCAGCCTCAACCTCGACCCCGGCCATTTGCCGGTGATCGCCGGGCTCTGGCATATCGACGGCGCCACCGCGCGCCACGATGCCGTGGCCTGGGGCTACGCCAAGCAGGCAGCCAAGCGCGGCGTGGAAATCCATCAACTCACCGAAGTGCAGGACCTGGTGATCGAAAACGGCGCTATCACCGCGGTGAAAACCAACCGCGGTACGATCCAGTGCGGCTGCGCGGTGCAGGCGATTGCCGGGCACAGTTCGTTGCTGATGGCCAAGGCCGGCATCCGCTCGCCGATTCAGACTTTCCCGTTGCAGGCGATGGTCACGCAGCCGTTCAAGCCGTTCCTTGACCCTCTGGTGAGTTCGTCGGCCCTGCACTGCTATGTGCAGCAAACCAGTCGCGGCGAAGTGGTATTTGGCGGCGGTTCCGACCCCTACCCGCTGTTCAACACGCGCTCCACCCTGGACCTGAAAGAAAGCCTGCTGGCCCATGCCATCGAAATGTTCCCGTTCCTGGCCAATGCCAAGTTGATGCGCCAGTGGGCCGGGATCACCGACATGACCCCCGACTACAGCCCGATCATGGGCCTGTCGCCGGTGAAAAATTACTACCTCGACGCCGGCTGGGGCACCTGGGGTTTCAAGGCCACGCCGATCTGCGGCAAGACCATGGCCGAACTGGTCGCCAGCGGCGGCAAGGTGCCGGAGTTGATCAAGCCGTTTGGTCTGGAACGCTTCTCGACCTTCCAGCAAGTCAACGAAATGGGCGCCACAGCGGCCAGCCACTGACGGAGAGCAGACGATGAAAATCATGATGTGCCCGCTCAACGGGCCGCGCAATATCAGCGAATTCACCTACGGCGGCGAGTTCAAGCCGATGCCCGACCCGGTCAATTGCAGCGACGCCGAATGGGCCGACTACGTGTTCAACACCGACAACCTCGCCGGTGTGGTGCGCGAATGGTGGATGCACACACCCTCAAGCTACTGGTTCCTCGCCGAGCGCCACACGGTCACCGATGAGATCGTGCGCACCTTCGATCCCCGCGAAGTGTTCACCACCCGCGTCGACTTCAACACCGCCAAGGAGATCGCCGGATGAACCGCCTTCCCGCCCCCATGGGCTTGCTGATCCAGCGTGACCAGCCACTCGACTTCAGTTTTGACGGCCTGCCCTACCAAGGTTTGCAGGGCGACAGCATCGCCAGCGCCCTGCTCGCCAACGGACGCTTTCTGATGTCGCGCTCGTTCAAGTACCACCGTCCACGCGGCCCGTTGACCATGGCCGGCCAGGATGCCAACAGCCTGGTGCAACTGCCCCGGGAGCCCAATGTGTTGGCCGATGCCCACGCGCTGTCCGCCGGTTTGGCGGTGACTGCGCAGAACGTCAACGGCTCGCTGGATAACGACAGGGACGCCTACCTGGGCAAGTTTTCCAAATTCATGCCGGTGGGTTTTTACTACCGTTCGTTCTACAAGCCCAAGGGCATGTGGAAAGTCTGGGAGCCGATCATTCGCAAAAAGGCTGGCCTGGGCGTGCTCGACTTGTCCTTTGCGCCTGAGTATTACGACAAGGCCTACCTGTTTACCGACCTGGCGGTGATCGGTGCCGGACCGGCCGGGTTGCAGGCCGCGCTGACTGCCGCGAACGCCGGGGCCAAGGTGCTGCTGATCGAACAGCAGCCGATCCTCGGCGGTTCGCTGACCTACGCACGCTTCGATATCGAAGGCACCCGTGCCGACCGCCTGCGCCACGAACTGATCGACGCGGTGCAGCAACACGCCAATATCCAGGTGCTGACCGACGCCACCTGCAACGCCTGGTTTACCGACAACTACCTGCCGGTGATCCAGGGCAAACGCCTGTACAAAGTGCGTGCGCGCCAGTGCCTGGTGTGCAGCGGCTCGTTCGACCAGCCGGTGATTTTTCGCAACAACGACCTGCCGGGGGTGATGCTGACCAGCGCCGCGCAACGCCTGATGAAGCTCTATGCGGTCAAGCCGGGCAAACGTGCCGTGGTGCTTACCGGCAACGATGACGGCTACCTGGCGGCCCTCGATCTGCATGACCAGGGCGTGGACGTGGCGGCCGTGATCGACTTGCGCCATGCCCCGGCGGACAGCGCCCTGCCTGCGGCCCTGGCCCGGCGCAAGATCCCGTGCCACACCAACAGCACGGTATTCGAGGCCCTGCATGAAAAAGGCCTGCGTCATGTGAAGGGCGTCGACGTGCGCCAGATCACCGGCCAGGGCCAGGTCAGCGCCAGCGCGCAGGTGATCGACTGCGACCTGCTGTGCATGTCGGCCGGCTACATGCCGGTGTATCAACTGCTGTGCCAGGCCGGCGGCAAGCTGGCGTATGACGACCGGCGCGCAGAGTTCAGTCTCAGTGGCCTGCCACGGAACCTGCGCGTGGCCGGCTCCGTGAACGGTCGGCACCAGTTGGACAACGTGCTGGCAGACGCCACCCATGCCGCCGCCGACAGTGTGCTCACCCTCGGCATGTCTACTGCCAGCCCACCCGCGCCGCTGCGCAGTGAAGCCCAGGTCAATTTCAACTGGCCGATTTTTCCGCATCCCAAGGGCAAGGACTTCGTCGATTTTGACGAAGACCTGCAAGTGGCGGATATCGTCAACGCCACGCGCATCGGCTACCGCGATGTGCAGTTGGTCAAACGTTATTCCACCGTGGGCATGGGCCCGTCCCAGGGCCGCCATTCGGCGCTGCCCACCGCGCGGCTGGTGGCCTGGGCGACCCAACGCAATATCAGTGAAACCGGAGTCACCACCGCGCGGCCGCCGTTCGTCGCGGAGAAACTCGCGCATGTGGCCGGGCGGGCCTTCGATCCCTACCGGCAAACACCGATGCATGCGCGCCACGTGCAGGCCGGCGCGAAAATGATGCCCGCCGGTATCTGGCAGCGCCCGGCGTATTACGGCAAGGCCCAGCACCGCGAGGCGTGCATGCAGGCCGAAGCGCTGCATGTGCGCAACAAGGTCGGGCTGATCGACGTCTCGACCCTCGGCGGCCTCGACGTGCGCGGCCCCGATGCCGCCGAATTGCTCAACCGGATGTACACCTTTGCGTTCATCAAGCAACCCGTGGGCCGTTCGCGTTATGCGCTGATGACCAACGAACACGGCGTGGTGATCGACGACGGCGTGTGCGCACGGCTGGCCGACAACCATTTCTACGTCACCGCCACCACCAGCGGCGTCGACCGCATCTACCAGCAGATGCTCAAGTGGAACGCGCAATGGCGCCTGGACGTCGACGTCACCAACGTCACGGCGGCGATCTGCGCGGTGAACGTGGCCGGACCGGACTCGCGCAAGGTGCTCGAGCAGGTCTGCGGCGACCTCGACCTGAGCGCCGAAGGTTTCCCTTACCTCGGCGTACGCCAGGGTACGGTCGCGGGGATCAAGGCGCGTCTGCTGCGGGTCGGATTCGTCGGCGAGCTGGGCTATGAAATCCACGTTTGCGCGCGCCACGGCCTGGCGCTGTGGGACGCGCTGATGGCAGCCGGCAAGGCCTTCGACATTCGCCCCTTCGGCGTCGAAACCCAACGCCTGCTGCGCCTGGAAAAAGGTCACGTGATCATCAGCCAGGACACCGACGGCATGACCCACCCGGCAGAAATCGACATGGGCTGGGCGGTGAGCCGCAACAAGCCGTTTTTCGTCGGCCGACGCTCGGTGGACATCCTCGAAGCCCAACCGCTGAAGCGCAAACTGGTGGGTTTCACCTTGCCCAAGGGCAGCGTGCAACCGCTGGAAGGTCACTTGGTGCTCAACGGCCCGGACATCAGCGGCAACGTCACCTCCTGCGAATACTCCACGACCCTGGGCCGCATCATCGGCCTGGCCTATGCCGGGGTCGAGCAAAGCACACCGGGGCAGCGCATTCCGATTCGTGTCGAGGGCGGCATTGTCGTCCAGGCCGAAGTGGTGCAACTGCCGTTCTTCGACCCCGCCAACACCCGCCAGGAGGGTTAAGCCATGACCAGTCTGAAAGCCCACGACCTGATCACGCCGTTCCGCCTGATCGACCAGACCGACCTGCCCCGGGTCGGCTTTCGCGGCGCGCACAGCGCCGAGTACCTCGGCGCGCGCGGCTTCACCCTGCCCGAAGCGCCCAACCGCGCCGTCGCCCAGGCCGACGGCAGTTGGGTGGCGCGCCTGTCGCAGAACGAATACCTCGTACTGGGCAGCCCCCAGGACCACGGCCAACGGATCGCCGATGAAGAAGCACGTTGGGAACTGGACCACCGCGCCAACTACCTGCTGCCACGACAGGACAGCCATGCTTGCGTGCTGCTCAGCGGCGGCGTGATCGCGCAGGTAATGGCAAAGCTGTGTGGCGTTGACTTGAGCGCCCCGGCCTTCAAGCCGGGGATGGTGGCGCAAACCTCGGTGGCGCGGGTCAATGCGATTGTGATCCACACCGGCACTGTGGAGATGCCGGCGTTGCATATCCTGTGGGACCGCGCCTCGAAGGCATACTTCGAGGGCGCATTGCATGATGCGTTGGAGGAGTTTGCGGGAATGGGTCAGTCGGTGTAGCCCAACCGCCCCGCCCCGACCTTCCGGGTGTGTTGACGTGTCGCCAGGCAGTAATACAGCGGGCACGTCACCACCAACCCCACCAGCCACGACAGGTCCGCGCCTTCCACCAGATTGGCCCACGGCCCCACATACAGCGACGTATTGGCAAACGGCAACTGCACAATGATGCCGATGAAATACGCCACGATCGCATGCAGGTTAAAGCGCCCATACACACCGCCATCCGCCTGGAAGATCGAAGCGATGTCATAGACGCCGCGCTTGATGACATAGAAGTCGATCAGGTTGATCGACGCCCATGGCACCAGCACCAGCAACAGCGCGAGGATCAGGCCGATGAACTGCGAGATGAAGTCCGCCGAAGCGCCCAGCGCCACCACGCAGCAACCGGCAAGGATCAGGCCCGACAACATCACGCGCACTTTGATACTGGGCGTCCAGTGGCTGGCGAAGGTCTGGATCGAGGTGACGATCGACAGCACCGCACCGTACAGATTCAAGGCGTTGTGGCTGATGATATTGAGCAGAAACAGCACCATCAGGATCGGCCCCAGCCAGCCGGTGGCCTGCTTCACCGCTGCCATGGCTTCGGTGCCCTCGGGTGTGGCCAGGGCGGCGACCAGGCCGAAGGCGAAGGACAACAGGGTGCCGAGGGTCGCGCCCAGATAGGTGGCAAGAAACGGCCGCGTGATGCCGATATCCGCTGGCAGGTAACGCGAGTAGTCGCTGGTGTAAGGCGAAAAGCTGATCTGCCAGATCACGCCAAGGGACACGGTGGCCAGCCAACCGGCTGCGTTGAAGCCGCCGCGGCTGAAAAAATCCGCTGGCAGGTCATGGGCAAAGATGTAGGTAAATCCCGCCAACAACGCGCTGCCCATGACCCAGGTACCGATGCGGTTCAAGCTATGGATAAAGCGGTAACCGATCACGCCGATGGCCGTAGCGCTGAGGGCGCCGATCAGGATACTCGCCGGCACCGGTACCGACGGCACGATGCCGACGATGGATTTACCGGCCAGCACGATGTTGGAAATAAAGAAGCCGATATAGATCAGCGCGGCAAAAAACACGATCAGCAAAGCGCCGTAACGACCAAACTGGCCACGGCTCTGCACCATCTGCGGAATGCCCATGCGCGGCCCCTGGGCCGAGGCAAGGGCAATCACGATACCGCCGAGCAGGTGCCCGAGGGCAATCGCCAGCAGCCCCCAGGCCAGATTGAGATGGAACACCTGGGCCACCATGGCGCCGGTCACAATCGGCAGCGGCGCGATATTGGTGCTGAACCATAAAGTGAACAGATCGCGGGCCTTTCCATGGCGTTCCGCGAGGGGGACATAATCGACTGTATGATGCTCGATCAGGGGGTCTTGCCGGGACAGCTGGGGCATGGAAATGAACTCGCGTTTGTCTGATCTTATAGTTGTTTGACGCCAAACCGGAGGAGCCTTTTAATCGCTCCTCAGATGAACACCATATTATGGTATTCCAACATTTTCACAAGACTGAACCGTTGGTTTTACCTGCAGCTCATCCGGTTCCCTGCCGTCATGACGCCCCGCCCATCCCGCTAAAAACCCCGTAATCATTGAGCATTGAGCCCGGAAAAGACGTTTATCGGCTGTGTAAAAAAGCGCTTGCAAGCTGTGTATTACGGTATACCATCATACCTACAAATTGATAAAAACCGTTTCACCGCAGAGGACCGTCACATGATCGATGCCGCCATCTACAAACAAGTGATGGGTTCGTTTCCGTCCGGAGTCACCGTGATCACCACGCTCGATGACGACGGGCAGATCGTCGGTCTCACCGCCAGCGCCTTCAGCTCGTTGTCCATGGACCCGGCCCTGGTGCTGTTCTGCCCCAATTACAGCTCCGACTCCTACCCGATTCTGATCAAGAACAAGCGCTTTGCCATCCACGTCCTGTCGGGCGGGCAGCAAAGCGAGGCCTATGCGTTTGCGCGCAAGGGCAAGGACAAGGCGCAGGGCATCGAATGGACACTCAGCGCGCTGGGCAACCCGATCCTGGCGAATGCCACGGCGGTGATCGAATGCGAGCTGTGGCGTGAATATGAAGGCGGCGACCACGCGATCATGGTCGGCTCGGTGAAGAACCTGATCGTGCCGGAACAGGCCAATGGGCCCTTGGTCTATTGCCACGGCAAAATGGGCGCCCTGCCCGTGCCTGCCTGACCCTCCCTGCAAATCCGGTATTTGCGCAAAATAACAACAGATTAGAGGTAAGCATCATGAAGTTTTCGCTGTTCGTGCACATGGAGCGCTGGGACGAAAGTGTCAGCCATCGTCAGTTGTTCGAAGACTTGACCGAACTGACCCTGATGGCCGAGGCTGGCGGTTTCAGCACCGTGTGGATTGGCGAACATCACGCCATGGAATACACCATCTCGCCAAGCCCGATGCCGCTGTTGGCTTACCTCGCAGCCAAGACCACTACGATTCATCTGGGCGCCGGCACCATCATCGCGCCGTTCTGGCACCCGCTGCGGGTGGCGGGCGAATGCGCCTTGCTCGACGTGATCAGCAACGGGCGCATGGAAGTCGGCCTGGCTCGCGGCGCGTACCAGGTGGAATTTGATCGCATGGCCGGCGGCATGCCCGCCTCCAGCGGCGGCCAGGCCCTGCGTGAAATGGTGCCGGTGGTCCGTGCACTGTGGCAGGGTGACTACGCCCACGACGGCGATATCTGGAAATTCCCCACCTCCACCAGCGTGCCCAAGCCGATCCAGCAACCCAACCCGCCGATGTGGATCGCCGCCCGCGACCCGGACTCGCATAACTTCGCGGTGGCCAACGGCTGCAATGTGATGGTCACGCCGTTGATGAAGGGCGATGAAGAAGTCCTCGACCTGAAAAACAAATTCCAGGCGGCCCTCGACAACAACCCGGACGTACCGCGCCCGCAACTGATGGTGCTGCGCCACACCCACGTGCATGCGGCCGACGACCCGGACGGCTGGAAAGTGGGGGCCAAGGCGATCTCGAAGTTCTATCGCACCTTCGATGCCTGGTTCGGTAACAAAGAAGTGCCGGTCAACGGCTTCCTGGCGCCAAGCCCGGAAGAGAAGTTCGCCGCACGTCCTGAGTTCGAACTGGAGAGCCTGCACAAGACCGCGATGATCGGCACCGCCGCCGAAATCATCCCGCGCATCCAGTACTACCAGGAACTGGGGGTGGATGAGTTCAGCTTCTGGTGCGACAACAGCTTGCCCCATGCGGAAAAGAAGAAGTCGTTGA
Source organism: Pseudomonas lactucae (assembly GCF_036688725.1). Classification (NCBI taxonomy): domain Bacteria; kingdom Pseudomonadati; phylum Pseudomonadota; class Gammaproteobacteria; order Pseudomonadales; family Pseudomonadaceae; genus Pseudomonas; species Pseudomonas lactucae. Next base: position 53,254 of record NZ_JAQQPT010000002.1, read on the forward strand.
AGTTGTTTATCGAGCAGGTGATGCCGGCGTTTCGTTGATTGATACCGCATCAAAGGTGGGAGGGGCGGTGCGACGACTCGACTTGCCCCCTCCCACATTTTGATCTCAGCGCGTCCATGCTCGCCTCAACCCATTAACGCAGCATCTGTAATTGTCTATTGCGACGGCATAATGTACTAACTGGTTACTTATCTTGCTAACATCGCGTCTTTGCCCTCTCTCACTCGAGTCCTTTCGATATGAAACGAGCATCGCGCGCCGCTGGCGTCTCTAGATTCCTCCTCCTGGGCCTGGGCGTTGTCGTCGCCCTGCTCGGCCTTGCGCTGGCCGTGGGCGGCGCCAAGCTGGTCAGCCTGGGAGGTTCGTGGTACTTCCTGATCGGCGGCGTGACCATGGCGGTGGCCGGCCTGTTGATTGCCCGGCGCAAACCCGCCGGTGCGTGGTTGTTTGCCGCGTTCCTGGTCGGCACGGCTGTCTGGGCGGTGGCGGATGTAGGCTTGGTGTTCTGGCCGCTGTTCTCGCGACTGTTCATGTTTGCGGTCATCGGCCTGGTGGTGGCGCTGGTGTACCCGCTGCTGGTCGGCAAACCGGCACGCGGTGCCTATGGCGTCGCCGCTGTATTGGCGGTGGGCGTGGGGGTTGCGGCGGGCAATATGTTTGTCGCCCACCCAAGCGTCGCCCCGACGGGTGCAGGCCCGGGTGTGACGCCGGTAGTCGCGGCCGACGCGCAGAAAGATTGGGCGCACTACGGCAATACCGAAGGCGGCAGCCGCTTCGCGGCGCTGGACCAGATAAACCGCAACAACGTCGACAAGCTCAAAGTGGCCTGGACCTACCGCACCGGCGACGTGGCCATCAGCGACGGCAACGGTGCCGAAGACCAACTCACGCCGCTGCAGATCGGCAACAAAGTGTTCATCTGCACCCCGCACAACAACCTGATCGCCCTGGACGCCGACACCGGCAAAGAGCTGTGGAAGAACCCGATCAACGCTAAATCGGCGGTGTGGCAGCGTTGCCGGGGCATGGCGTATTTCGACGCCACCGCGCCGATTGCCCAACCGACCCAGCCGAACAGCTCGCCCATCATTGCCGCCAGTGTCCCCGCCGGCGCGCAGTGCCAGCGTCGCTTGCTGACCAACACCATCGATGCACGCCTGATCGCGGTGGACGCCGACACCGGCCAATTCTGCGAAGACTTCGGCAACCATGGCCAAGTGGATTTGAAAGCCGGCCTGGGCAATGTGCCGGACAGCTACTACCAACTGTCCTCCGCCCCACTGATCGCCGGTACCACCGTGGTGGTCGGCGGTCGCGTTGCGGATAATGTGCAAGCCGACATGCCGGGCGGCGTAATCCGTGGCTTTGACGTGATCAGCGGCCAGATGCGCTGGGCCTTTGACCCAGGCAACCCACAAGCCAAACAGGCCCCCACCGGCGACAGCACCTACGTGCGCAGCACGCCCAACAGCTGGGCACCGATGTCCTACGACCCGCTGATGAATACGGTCTTCTTGCCGATGGGCAGCTCCTCCACCGATATCTACGGTGTGGAACGCACCGCGCTCGACCACCGATACGGCGCCTCGGTGCTGGCATTGGATGCCTCCACCGGTGCCGAAAAGTGGGTGTACCAGACCGTCCACAATGACCTGTGGGACTTCGACCTGCCGATGCAGCCGAGCCTGATCGACTTCACCCCGCCGGGCAGCGACAAGGCTGTACCTGCACTAGTGATCGGCACCAAGGCCGGGCAGATCTATGTACTCGACCGCGCCACCGGCAAACCGCTGACCGAGGTCAAGGACGTAGCGGTCAAGGCCGCCAATATCCCCAACGAGCCCTACTCGCCAACCCAGCCGAAATCGGTGGGCATGCCGCAGATCGGCGCGCAGACCCTTAGCGAGTCGGACATGTGGGGCGCCACGCCGTACGACCAGTTGCTGTGCCGCATCGACTTCAAAGGCATGCGCTACGACGGCCTGTACACCGCGCCGGGCACCGATAAATCCCTGAGTTTCCCAGGGTCACTGGGCGGCATGAACTGGGGCAGTATCTCCACCGACCCGGTGCACGGCTTTATCTTCGTCAACGACATGCGCCTGGGCCTGTGGATCCAGATGATCCCGTCGCAGAACAAGGCCCAGGCCGCGTCTGGTGGCGAGGCGCTGAACACCGGCATGGGCGCGGTACCGCTCAAGGGCACGCCGTATGCGGTGAACAAAAACCGCTTCCTGTCCGTGGCCGGCATCCCCTGCCAGGCGCCGCCGTTCGGCACCCTGACCGCCATCGACATGAAAACCCGGAAGGTCGCCTGGCAAGTGCCGGTCGGCACCGTTGAAGACACCGGCCCCCTGGGCATCCGCATGCACCTGCCGATCAAGATCGGCCTGCCGACCCTCGGCGGCACCCTGTCGACCCAGGGCGGCCTGATCTTCATTGCCGGCACCCAGGACTTCTACCTGCGCGCCTTCAACAGCGGCAACGGTGATGAAGTGTGGAAAGCCCGCCTGCCGGTGGGCAGCCAGGGCGGCCCGATGACCTACGTGTCACCGAAAACCGGCAAGCAGTATGTGGTGATCACTGCCGGCGGCGCGCGCCAGTCCACTGACCGTGGTGACTACGTGGTCGCTTACGCCTTGCCATGACTGCGTTGGCGCGATGCTGCGGCATCGCGCCTTCCTGGTCCGCCTCAATGACACGCAGCGCCCTGCTGATACTCGCGCGGCGTACAACCAAACTCGCGGCGAAACACCGTGTGCAGGTACTGCGCCGACTTGAAACCACACTGCTGGGCAATATCGGCAATCGCCAAATCGCCGTGTTGCAGCCCATTGGCCGCCGCCGCCAGTTTGAACCGCAGAATCTCATCATGCACGCTGCAGCCGCGCACCTTGCGAAAGTGCGACTCCAACGACGAACGCGACACGCCGACATAGGCCGCCACCTGGTCGGTCTTGATGCCCTGGCAGGCGTATTGACGGATAAACAGCAACGCCTGCATCACGTAGGGGTTGCCCAAAGGTTGATGCAAGCTGGAGGCCTGCACATTGATCGCCTCCGGCGGCACCAGGATTTGCGCGCCCGTGCAGGGCTTGCCGTGCAGCATCTGGTGCAGCAACGCGGCGGCGGTGCGGCCCATGGTTTCGGTGCCCTGGATCACCGAACTCAAGGGGACGCGCGTAAGGGTGCGCGTCAGCGGGTCGTTGTCGATGCCGATCAACGCCACCTGCTCCGGCACGGCGATGCCGGCCGTGAGACAGGCTTGCAGCAGTTGCCGGGCACGGGCGTCGGTGACGGCGATGATGCCGATGGGTTTGGGCAAACTTTCCAGCCAGGCGATTTGCTGCTCCACCGCGCTGTCCCACATCGGCGCGCTGGTGCCCAGCCCGCGATAGATCTGCACCTGCAAGCCATCGCGCTGCATCAGGTGGCGAAAGGCTTTTTCGCGCTCCTGGGCCCAGCGATTGGCCTGGGCTTCGGGCAGGCTGAAACAGGCAAAACGCGTGAGCCCGGCCTCGATCAAATGCTCGTAGGCCAACTTCATCAGCCCGTAATTGTCGGTTGCCACGTAGGGAATGCCCTGGGGATAGGCGCGCGCATCCTCATAGGAGCCGCCCACCGCCACCACCGGCAACTGGCTGCCGGCCAACGCCTCACCGATCAACGGGTCGTCGAAGTCGGCAATGATGCCGTCGCCCTGCCAGCGCTCGATCCCCCGCAGGCGGCACAGAAAGTCTTCCTCCAGGAACAAGTCCCACGACGCGCGGGTGCTGCTCAGGTAGTTACCGATACCGGCGATGATGCCGCGGTCGTAGATTTTGCTGCCGTTGAAAAGCAGCGCGATGCGGTGGACGGGCGGTAGGGTTTTCATTGTTTTTATCCTGGGGCCGGTCTTCCAAGACTAGCCCCCGCTACTCAAAATCGCACGCTCCTTTGGTGATTTTCATAATCAGCAGCCTCACCGCCGTTGCTAGTATCGAACCATCGCCAAGAACAATAAGGAAAAACGCCATGCCGTACTTCCCAGGTGTCGAGAAGGTTCGCTTCGAAGGCCCCAGCAGCGACGCTCCCCTCGCCTTTCGCCATTACGATGCCAACAAGCTGATCCTCGGCAAACCCATGCGCGAGCACCTGCGCATGGCCGTCTGTTATTGGCACACCTTTGTGTGGCCAGGGGCGGATGTGTTTGGTTCGGGCACCTTCAAGCGGCCGTGGCAGCGTAGCGGCGAGCCGATGGAACTGGCCATCGGCAAGGCAGACGCGGCCTTTGAGTTTTTTTCCAAGCTGGGCATCGACTACTACAGTTTTCACGACACTGACGTCGCCCCCGAAGGCAGCTCGCTCAAGGAGTACCGCAACCACTTTGCGCACATGGTCGACCACCTGGAGCGCCACCAGGAACAGACCGGCATCAAGCTGTTGTGGGGCACCGCCAACTGCTTCAGCAACCCGCGCTTTGCCGCCGGCGCCGCGAGCAACCCTGACCCGCAGGTGTTTGCCTACGCCGCCGCCCAGGTGTTCAGCGCAATGAACGCCACCCACCGGCTCAAGGGCTCCAACTACGTGCTCTGGGGTGGCCGTGAAGGTTATGAAACGCTGCTTAATACCGACCTCAAGCGCGAGCGCGAACAGCTCGGGCGTTTTATGCGCATGGTGGTGGAGCACAAGCACAAGATCGGCTTCAAGGGCGACCTGCTGATCGAACCCAAGCCTCAGGAGCCGACCAAGCACCAATACGATTACGACAGCGCCACGGTGTTCGGCTTTCTGCATGAGTACGGCCTGGAACACGAGATCAAGGTGAATATCGAGGCCAACCACGCCACCCTGGCCGGGCACAGTTTTCAGCATGAAATTGCCACTGCCGTGTCCCTGGGGATCTTCGGCAGCATCGACGCCAACCGCGGCGACCCGCAGAACGGCTGGGACACCGACCAGTTTCCCAACAGCGTCGAAGAGATGACCCTGGCCACTTATGAAATCCTCAAGGCTGGCGGTTTCAAGAATGGCGGCTATAACTTCGACTCCAAGGTGCGGCGCCAGAGCCTGGACGAGATCGACCTGTTCTACGGCCATGTCGCCGCCATGGACACCCTGGCCCTGGCCCTTGAGCGCGCGGCAGCCATGGTGCAAAACGACCAACTGCAGCAATTCAAGGACCAGCGTTATGCCGGCTGGCAGCAGCCGCTGGGCAAGGCGGTACTGGCGGGCGAGTTCAGCCTGGAGTCGCTGGCCGAGCATGCGTTTGCCCATGAGCTGAACCCGCAGGCTGTGAGCGGGCGGCAGGAAATGCTGGAGGGGGTTGTGAATCGGTTTATCTATACCTGATAGTCCCGGGTGTCTGGTTTTAGGGCTGCTTCGCAGCCCAGCGGGAGCAAGCTCCCTCGCCACAGTGTCTTTCCAACAACAATAAAAGGACGCACCACCATGAAGTCATTCAAACGTACCCTGCTCGCCACCACCCTGGCCCTGCTGACCCTGCCGGTCATGGCCGACCCCGCCCACCCGAAAATCGGCTTCTCCATCGACGACCTGCGCCTGGAGCGCTGGTCCCGTGACCGCGATTACTTCGTCGCGGCCGCGGAAAAACTCGATGCCAAGGTCTTCGTGCAATCGGCCGACGCCAACGAGCAGAAGCAGATCTCCCAGATCGAGAACCTGATCTCCCGTGGTGTCGATGTGATCGTGATCGTGCCGTTCAACGCCACGGTGCTGACCAACGCAGTGGCCGAAGCCAAGAAGGCCGGGATCAAAGTGGTGTCCTATGACCGCCTGATCCTCAACGCAGACATCGACGCCTATATCTCGTTCGATAACGAAAAAGTCGGCGAAATGCAGGCCAGCGGCGTGCTGCAAGCCGCGCCCAAGGGTAATTACTTCCTGCTCGGCGGCGCACCCACCGACAACAACGCCAAGGTGCTGCGCGAAGGCCAGATGAAAGTGCTGCAACCGGCCATCGACAAAGGCGATATCAAGGTGGTGGGCCAGCAGTGGGTCAAGGAGTGGAACCCCACCGAAGCGCTGAGCATCGTCGAAAACGCCCTGACTCGAAACAACAACAAGATCGACGCCATCGTCGCCTCCAACGACGCCACCGCCGGCGGTGCGATCCAGGCCCTGGCCGCGCAGCAACTGGCGGGCAAGGTGCCGATCTCCGGCCAGGATGCCGACCTCGCCGCCGTCAAGCGCGTGATCGATGGCACCCAGACCATGACCGTGTACAAACCGCTCAAGCTGATTGCCAGCGAAGCCGCCAAGCTTTCGGTGCAGTTGGCGCGTAACGAGAAACCCACCTACAGCTCGCAATACGACAACGGCAGCAAAAAGGTCGACACCATCCTGCTCACCCCGACCCCGCTGACCAAGGCCAATATCGACCTGTTGGAGAAAGACGGGTTCTACACCAAAGAGCAGATCGGCGGGCAGTGAACCCCATGGCCGCCGACTACCTGTTGCAAATGAACGGCATCGTCAAAAGTTTTGGCGGTGTCAACGCGCTGAACGGCATCGATATAAAGGTGCGGCCGGGGGAATGCGTCGGCCTGTGCGGCGAGAACGGTGCCGGAAAATCCACCCTGATGAAGGTGCTGTCGGCGGTGTATCCGTACGGCACCTGGGAGGGCGAAATCCTCTGGGACGGGCAGCCGCTCAAGGCCCAGTCGATCAGCGAAACCGAGGCGACCGGCATCGTGATCATTCACCAGGAACTGACCCTGGTGCCGGACCTGTCCGTGGCCGAGAACATTTTTATGGGCCACGAGTTGACCCTGCCCGGCGGGCGCATGAACTACCCGGCGATGTTCCACCGCGCCGAAGCGTTGATGCGCGAACTCAAGGTGCCGGACATGAACGTGGCGCTGCCGGTGTCGCAGTACGGCGGCGGTTACCAGCAACTGGTGGAAATCGCCAAGGCGCTCAACAAGCAGGCGCGCCTGTTGATCCTCGACGAGCCCTCCTCGGCCCTGACCCGCTCGGAAATCGAAGTGCTGCTGGACATCATCCGTGACCTCAAGGCCAAGGGTGTGGCCTACGTGTATATCTCCCACAAGCTCGATGAAGTGGCCGCGGTGTGCGACACCATTGCGGTGATCCGCGACGGCAAGCACATCGCGACCACGGCCATGGCCGACATGGACATTGCGCGCATCATCACGCAGATGGTCGGCCGCGAGATGAGCAACCTCTACCCCACCGAGCCCCATGCGGTGGGCGAAGTGATTTTCGAGGCGCGCCATGTCACCTGCTACGACGTGGACAACCCCAAGCGCAAGCGCGTCGACGATATCTCCTTCGTGCTCAAGCGCGGTGAAATCCTCGGCATCGCAGGTCTTGTGGGCGCCGGGCGCACGGAGCTGGTGTCGGCGCTGTTCGGCGCCTACCCCGGCCGCTACGCCGCCGAGGTGTGGCTGGACGGCGAAGTGATCGACACGCGCACACCGCTCAAATCGATTCGCGCCGGGCTGTGCATGGTGCCCGAGGACCGCAAGCGCCAAGGCATCATTCCCGACCTGGGGGTGGGCCAGAACATCACCCTGGCGGTGCTCGACACCTACGCGCACCTGACCCGCATCGACGCCGAAGCCGAACTGGGCAGCATCGACCGGCAGATCGCGCGCATGCACCTCAAGACCTCCAGCCCGTTCTTGCCGATCACCAGCTTGTCCGGCGGCAACCAGCAAAAAGCCGTGCTGGCGAAGATGCTGATGGCCAAGCCCAAGGTGCTGATCCTCGACGAACCCACGCGCGGGGTGGACGTGGGCGCCAAATATGAGATCTACAAGTTGATGGGCGCGCTGGCGGCCGAAGGCGTGGCGATCATCATGGTCTCCTCGGAACTGGCCGAAGTGCTCGGCGTGTCCAACCGCGTGCTGGTAATCGGCGACGGCCAGTTGCGCGGCGACTTCATCAACGAGGGGCTCACCCAGGAACAGGTGCTCGCCGCTGCGCTCAGCCAAAACAATAATGATCGGAAGACCGCGTAGATGAATCAGCTCAAACAGCTGTTTACCCGCTACAAAATGCTCGCCCTGGTGATTGCCGTGGCGGTGATCTGGCTGTTTTTCAGCTGGCAGACCGAGGGCGGCTTCCTCACGCCGCGTAACCTGTCGAACCTGCTGCGGCAAATGTCGATCACCGGGATTCTGGCGTGCGGCATGGTGCTGGTGATCATCAGCGGCGAGATCGATTTGTCGGTGGGCTCGTTGCTGGGGCTGCTCGGTGGGCTGGCGGCGATCCTGGACGTGGTCTATCACATTCCGCTGCTGGCCAACCTGAGCCTGGTGGCGCTGTGCGGCCTGATGATCGGCCTGGCCAATGGCTACATGACCGCCTACCTGCGTATCCCCTCGTTCATTGTCGGCTTGGGCGGCATGCTGGCGTTTCGCGGGATTTTGCTGGGGATCACCGGCGGCACCACCATCGCGCCGGTGTCGCCGTCGCTGGTGTATGTGGGCCAGGGCTATCTGCCGCATACCGTGGGCGTCGGCCTGGGCGTGCTGTTGTTTGCGCTGACCTTGTTCCTCACCTGGAAGCAGCGACGCAACCGTGCGCTGCATGGCCTGGCAGCGCACTCGCTGGTACGGGACGTGGTGCGCGTGGTGGTGATCGGCGCGGTGCTGGCCGGGTTCGTCACTACGCTCAACAGCTACGACGGCATCCCGGTGCCGGTGCTGTTGCTGCTGGTACTGCTCGGCGTGTTCAGCTACGTCACCAGCCAGACCGTGTTCGGCCGCCGCGTATACGCGGTGGGCAGCAACATGGAGGCCACACGGCTGTCGGGCATCAACGTGCAGGCGGTGAAGCTGTGGATCTTCGGCATCATGGGCGTGATGTGCGCCCTCGCCGGCCTGGTCAACACCGCCCGCCTCGCCGCCGGCTCACCGTCGGCGGGCAACATGGGCGAGCTGGACGCCATCGCCGCGTGCTTTATCGGCGGCACCTCGATGCGCGGCGGTTCGGGCACGGTGTACGGCGCACTGCTGGGGGCGTTGGTGATCACCAGCCTGGATAACGGCATGTCGATGCTGGATGTGGACAGTTACTGGCAGATGATCGTGAAGGGCAGCATTCTGGTGCTGGCGGTGTGGGTGGATGTGAGTACGCGGGCGGGTCGACGCTGAACCCCAGTCTGTGGGAGGGGGCTTGCTCCCACATTTGACTGCATTCCAGGGTTGGATCGGGGTGGTCAGTTCCTATTCAAACGCCTGGCGATTCTCCGGCGTGATCAGCTTGAACGGCACCCACACCACCGTCGACTCCAGCACCTCGCCGCGCACCAGGCGCAGTGCGGTGTCCACGGCGCCGCCGGCCTGGCCGGCGGCATCCTGGAACACGCTGACCGCCATCTTGCCCTCGGCCATCAACTTCAACCCGTCCGGTGTACCGTCGATACCGCCGACCCAATAGTCCTTGGCCTGCTTGCCGGCCTTTTCCAGGCCCATGATCGCGCCGATCGCCATTTCGTCGTTATTGGCCGCGATGATCGAAAAATCGACGCCCTGCTTGACCCAGTCAATGACGATCGTGGCGGCCTGGCTACGCTCCCAGTTACCGACTTTTTTCTGTATCACTTTCATGTCCGGGTATTTGGCGACGACTTTTTCCACGTCCTCGGTGCGCATCAATGAAGAGGCGTTGGCCGGGTCGCCCACCAGAATCACCACGTTGCCTTTGTAACCGGCACGGCGCGCCAGCTCTTCCATCTGCAAGGTACCCGACTCCAGCTCGTTGGAGCCGACGAACGCGGTCTGTGCCGGCCACTTTTCCGGGTTCGGGTTACGGTTGACGAACACCAGCGGGATCTTGGCGTCCGAGGCCAGCTGCATCATCTGAGCGGCACTTTTGCCGTCGACCATCGCAATGATGATCGCATCCACCTTGGAATTGACCAGGTTACGGAATTGGCGCATCTGCAAATCGATGCTGTCCTTGCCGTTTTCCATAAAGATGTCGGCGTTCATGACGCCAGCCTGTTGCTGCACCCCGTTGCGCAGCAAGGTCTGGAAGTTATCGTCGTACTTTGCCATGCCGACACCCAGCAAGGGCGTGGCGGCCTGGGCCGGGCCCGAAACGAACAGCGTCGCCCCCAGCGCGAGCATTAACCATGCTTTCATGTTCTGACTCCTGCGGCTCAAACGCTGAAATGATGGAGCAGCTCGCGCTGCACTTTGGCCATGTTCGACAGCTCTTGGCTGCTGATGGCGGACTGTTCGGCGCCGTTTGCCGTCTGCTGGGCCGAATCGTTGATCTGGATGACCATCCGACTGGTTTCCTGCACCGTGGCGCTCTGCTGCTCGGTAGCGGCGGCAATCTGAATATTCATGTCACGGATGCTGTCGACCGCGCCGCTCATGGACAGCAACAAATCACCGGCGCCCGACGCCAGGGACACGCATTGGCTGGACTGCGCCTGGCTTTCGTTCATGACGTGAACCACCGAATGAATTTTTTCCTGCATGAGCCCGATCATGTCCTGGATTTCGCTGGTCGAGGTCTGGGTACGGCTGGCCAGCGACCGCACTTCATCGGCCACCACCGCAAAACCGCGCCCTTGCTCGCCGGCACGGGCCGCTTCGATTGCCGCGTTCAGGGCAAGCAGGTTGGTCTGTTCGGCAATGGTGCGAATGGCCACCACAATGCCCTCGATGTTCTGCCCGTACTTCTGCAGCTCATCGGTCACCTGCGTGGCTTTGTTCACCTGGTCGGCCTGCTGGCGGATATTGACGATGGTCTCGGCCACACGCTCCTGCACCTTGTGCGTGAGATCGCTGGTGTCGTCCACCGCCTGGCGGGTGTCCTGCGCGCGCCGCGCCACCTCCTCGACCGTGCTTTCCATCTGCGTCATGGCCGAGGCGGCCGATTGCAGGCGGTCCTTCTGTTCATCCACCACACGGGTGGTCTGCTCGCTGTTCAAGGCGTTGCTGCCAGCGGTCGAGGCCAGCGCATCGGCAGAACTGATCAATTCACGGAAGGTTTTCTGCAGGGCTTTGGTCAGTTCGTTCAGGTAACCACCCAACTCACCGAACTCATCTTTACGGCTGACATCGAAACTGACACGCATGTCCCCGGCGGTGAGTGTCTTGAGCACTTCACGGAACGCCGCCAACGGACGTCGCAGGCTGAAGGCGACCCACGTACCAATCGCCACCGCCGCCAGCACCGCCAGCACACACGCGATCAACAGCAAGCTGCGGCTGGTGCCGATGGTGGCATTGGCCGAGTGACTGGCCTGGTTGGCCACCTCCAGGGATTGGCTGCCGAACTCGGCAATCCGGTCCAAGGTGGCTTTGAGCGCCGCGTCAACCGCATCGCGTTGTTGCTGCACCTGCGTGGCGAGTTTCGCCTCTCCCTGATAGGCCTGGAACAGGCCGTCAGGGGCGGTCAGGTCTGTCAGCAGACGATTGACCATGACGCCGGCGATCCGCCCGACCCTCGGGTCAATCGCCGTCAAGGCCTGGGCGCGGGTGTTGATCACTTCGTCCTGCAGGTTGAGCACGCGCTGTAATTTATCAATGGCGGGCGTGACGGTATGGGCCGCGAAACCATCGTAGGATTTGTTGACTTCCAACAGCAGTTTTTCTGCGGCGGCCACCTGCTGCGGCTCGCCGGCACTGCGTGCCTGCGCGATGTAATCACGCAAATAACTGGTCAGCTGCATCGCCTGCGCACTGCTGTAGCCTTGCAGTTTGCGCGTCAACGCCAACTGCTGCACGTGCTGCAAGTGGGACGTCATCAACCCCTGCGCCTGCTCGGCGTAGGCCCCGACCTGTTGGCGTTGCTGCGCCAGGTTCGCCCGCAGTGCCTCATGCTCGCCGGTATAGGCAAGGGTGCTGTCGAGCAACTGGTTGAACTGGGCAATGCTCTCGGTAAACGGGCGCTTGCCGTCCTCGATCTGCTTGGGGTCGGTACTGATCTGAATGGCCAGCAATGCCTGGTTGGCGCGCAGGATGTGCACGTACAACTCACTGGCGGCCCGGCTCAAGGGTGCCGACTGGCCGGTGATGATGGTCAAGCGACTGCTGATGGACTGCGTGTTCTGATAGCTGATCCCGGCCATGATCAGAAGTAACAGCACCAACACCGCAAATCCGCCGATCACACGCTGCAATATGGTCATGGCTACCCCTTTGATTTTTTATTCGTTGACCTGAGCGATGACCAGGCGTGCACCTACGAGTTTGGGATCACTCGTGGCGCTAGTGCCTGTATCGGCCTGATTAGTCGGGACTTGAGCGTTGAAGTCTGGCTAAAACGCAGTCAAAAAAATGTGGGAGGGGGATTGCCCCCTCCCACATTTGGATCGGTTTACACCTGATGTTGACTATTGCATTGCGGTCACTGGCTCAACACCACATCGCGCATCGCCGGGATGTAACCGTAATCGTAAGACTCCTGCACAAACGAGCGGTCGCCCTTCAACACAATCCTGACCGTTGGCGCTTCGGTGCCACCGATACGGTAGTCCTCACCGCTGGTGGGCACGCTGTCGATAAACGACGTCACCAGGCCATTGGGCATCACGCAGTGAGAATAGGTCTGGAACGGCTGCGAAGGTGGGTTGCCGAGTACCAGCCCGGAAGCGTTCATCGGCGTGTAAGGGCCAAACAGATGATCGCCAACAAAGCCGTAGACACCATCAGGGCCGGTCACGCCATCCGCATAGGTGAACTTGTGGCTGATGGTGAACAGGTAGTACTTGCCGTCCTGGAACACATAGTGCGGCCGCTCGGTTTGATCGTTCACCCCCACGGCCGTCACCAGCGGCGGCAGGATTTCCCACTCGTCACCGTTAAGGTCCTTGGCCACGGCGATGCCGATGCAGCCGACCTGATAGCGTGCGCCACCCACGTCCTCGTGCCCTGGTGGCACCAGGCCCAACTCGTCAGGGCCCACTTCGTGAGTACCGCGCTCGCCGGCGACATTGCCTTCAAACACCATGTACAACTTGCCATCCACGGGGTCGATAAACGGGCTGGGATCACGAAAGTTCCAAGTCGCGTTCTGCGCCTCGGTCTGGTAGTAGGTGCCGTCGGCTTCGAAGAGCGCCTTGACCTGGGTAAAACCGCGTAGCTCGACGCCGCTGTCGGACGTGACCACTTGGCCTCTGACCTTGGCGATCGTCGCACCCGGGGTTACGCAGGTGTAATACAGGTCGATATCACCGTTGTTATTGAGCAGGATCGGCGTGCCGGCCCACTCACGCGTGGTCGGTGAAACCCCTTCGGCCATGACCCGGCCGCCGAAGATCCAGTCTTTGCCGGTGCGCGAGTACCAGTAGCAGATCCGCGCATGGCCATGGCGATCTTCCCAATCGCGCTTGATGTCGTAACGGCCGTCGGCGTTGATGAATTGTGGATCATGGGGGCGACGGTCGGCGGTCAGGGTGAAGATCACTGACCAGCCATCCACAGATACCACCGTGCCATCCAGCTCACGCAATGGCATGGTGTCCCAAATAAAGACCGTGTCACTCATGACAGGAAAGTCAGGACTCACTAACGGCTGTGTCGTCGTAGGGTCATTCTCATTAACTTTCAGCGCATCGGCCCGTGTCCAGCGAGTGGGAGTATGATTCGCATGTTTCATGATGATGTCCTTTTGCTGACGCTTAAATAAAAAGCGAAGATTAAATAGCACCTGACAGCCAGCAACTCGATACTGACCGAAAGAGCACAAGATAGTTGGATCTGCAAGTGCACCCCAAGGTTTAACATGGGCACCGCTTATCTCAACATGAAGAATTGTTTACATTACAAAGGCCATCACTGTATTTATATCCTTGATATAAATACAGTGGCACCTGCAATAATGACAGCCAAGTAGAAAGCTAGCTATTCAACTACCAAACACCAACGCCGCAGCCTGAGCCCCGGCATTCTTCTGTGTAAAGTCCTTGGCCTGCGCCGCCGTCTTCAAGGTATAGGCGTAATTGGAAGTTGCCGTCCACTGTGCTTTTGGCGACTTCTGGTTGGTGATCGGCGGCACACTGTTTGTATCAGTAAACGTCCCGCTGCCTTTATCATCCAACATGCCATTGTTTTGGCTGCCTTCACCAAAATAGTTGCTCTCGGAAAGGATATTGGCATTCTGCGCAAGGGTGAAACCGAGGTGAAACTTATTGATATAGTTGTTATACACATGAAAATAACCGTAGCGCATCAAGCCAGGCGCACGCACTTCCATATTGTCGAAGCGGTTATGGCACAGTGTCAGGCGCGGGTAGCCGTTGAACGCCGCGTTATTATCATCCGCCGGATGACCGAAGATCAGGCCGTACTTGTGACTGCCAAAGAAGCAGTTGCTGATGGTGGCATAATCGGCTTTTTCACCGATATAGAGCAATTTGTCTTCACTGCCGTCAGTGGTCGACCAGCTGTGCCCGACAAAAGAGCAATGGTCAATCCAATACTTGCTGCCGTAGTTCAGGTAGACCTGAATATCGTCATTGGCCTTGATATTCGCTGAATGCTTGAAGATAAGATTCTGCAGAATGATGTTCTGCGACTGCGCGGTTGCACGCAGGTGAATATTCTCCAACGTCCGATTCTGGAACGAACCGATCAGCGTCTTGTTGGCGCCCATGTTGACTTTGGTCAGGCTCGACGCCGAGATATTACTGTTGATCACCAGCACCTGCGGGGTGACGGTGCCGATATTGGCCTTGAGTTGATCCAGGTTAGTGATGCTGACCACGGGGCCGGCCCAGCCGCCGGTCACTTTTGCCGCGAGGGCGAAACCGGTCAAACCGGTGAGTTTGCTTTCTGGGTACGACATGAGTTCCCTCTCTCTCTATAAAAACGGCTCGGTATAACGAGCCTGAGCATTAAGTTAATCCATTAACTTACACAGGGTGTTTGGCGTGGCTGAGGCTGCCAGAGCTTGGTTGGTCAGCGCCTAAACACTGTGTTTATATACAGTATTCGGCATTCACTGGATCGTCAACCTTTACGCAAAAAAAATGTGGGAGGGAGCTTGCTCCCTCCCACACTTGTCCTACGGTGTCCTTTCAAGCGTTATCTGGACACAGGCATCGCAAACTCCGCGCCCTGCTCGATGCTCTCCGACCAGCGCTGCATGATCGACTTCTGCTTGGTGTAGAAGCGCACACCCTCGGTGCCGTAGGCATGCATGTCGCCAAACAGGCTCTTCTTCCAGCCGCCAAACCCGTGCCAGGCCATCGGCACCGGGATCGGTACGTTGATGCCGACCATGCCTACTTGGATGCGGCGTGCGAACTCGCGGGCAATGTTGCCGTCGCGGGTGAAGCAGCTGACGCCGTTGCCGAATTCATGGTCATTGACCAGTTGCACGGCTTCGGCGAAGTCGTTCACGCGCACGCAGGCCAGGACCGGGCCGAAGATTTCTTCGCGGTAGATGCTCATTTCTCTGGTCACGTGATCGAACAGCGTCGCGCCAAGCCAGAAGCCGTTTTCCAAACCCGCTTCGGTGGGCACATAGTCACGGCCATCGAGCAGCAGTTGCGCGCCGGCCTGCACGCCTTGTTCGATGTAGCCGCTGATGCGTTCCAGGGCGGCGCGGGACACGATCGGACCCATCTCGGCTTTCAGGTCGCGGCCGTCGGTGATGCGCAGTTGCTTGGCACGCTCGGTCAGGGCGGCGATGACTTTGTCGCCTACATCGCCGACCAGCACGGCCACGGAGATGGCCATGCAGCGTTCGCCGGCACTGCCGTAGGCGGCGCCCATCAGTGCGTCGACGGTTTTTTCGATATCGGCGTCAGGCATCACCACCATGTGGTTTTTCGCACCGCCCAGGCCTTGCACACGCTTGCCGTGACGCGCACCGGTCTCGTAGATGTATTGGGCAATCGGCGTGGAGCCGACAAAGCTCACGGCCTTGACGTCCGGGTGTTCGATCAGCGCGTCCACCGATTCCTTGTCGCCTTGCACCACGTTGAACACGCCTTTGGGCAGGCCGGCTTCGCGCAGCAGTTCGGCCATGAACAGCGATGCACTCGGATCGGTAGGGCTTGGCTTGAGGATGAAGGTGTTGCCCGCCGCGATGGCGATCGGGTACATCCACATCGGCACCATCACCGGGAAATTGAACGGGGTGACACCCGCCACCACACCCAGGGGTTGGCGCATCGTCCAGTTGTCCATGCCACGGGACACCTGGTCGGAATATTCACCCTTGAGCAGGTTGGGAATGCCGCAGGCGAATTCGAGGATGTCGATGCCACGGTCGACTTCACCCTGGGCGTCGGTGAAGACCTTGCCGTGCTCGGCGACGATGATGCGCGCCAGGTCGTCCTTGCGCTCACGCAGCAGGTGCAGGTATTGGAACAGCACACGAGCGCGGCGGATCGGCGGGGTATCGGCCCAGCCGTCGAAGGCGGCCTGGGCGGCGGCGACGGCTTCGGCCACGGTCTGGCGGCTGGCCAGCGCGACGCGTGCGGTTTTTTCGCCGGTGGCCGGGTTGAAGACGTCCTGATAGCGATCATCGCGGCTCACGCGCTGGTCGTTGATGTAGTGCTCGATGGTAGTGGTCATGGCAGTCGATCCAGGTGGGTAGCGTTGGAACACACCTTAGGCTTTCGCTTTGTTCCAAACCAGAGCAGAATCCTGAACTTATTGTCCATATATACGAACAATACAATCATGGAAAAATCTGAAATCGAAGGGCTTTGGACCCACATCCACTGGCTCTCGGTGCTGGAAGAACAAGGCACCTACACCGCCGCCGCTGCCCGCCTGGGGGTGAGTAAATCCGCGGTGAGCCAGCGCATTTCCGATCTGGAAAAGGCCACCGGCACGCGATTGGTCACACGCACCACGCGCAGTGTGCGGCTGACCGATGCGGGGCTGTCGTTGACCCGTGAAGTGCGCAGCGCCTACGCGCAAATCGCCCGCGGCTTCTCGTCCGTACGCGACTCGGTCGGTGAGATTCGCGGGTTGGTACGGCTGACCGCACCGGTGGCGTTCGCCCGGCAGCAACTGGTGCCGCACCTGTCGGAGTTCTTGCAGCAGTACCCGCAGGTGCGTATCCAGCTGGACGTGTCCGACGCCTTGAGTTCACTGGCGGCCGAAGGCTACGACCTGGCCGTGCGCCACGGCTTCCAGGTGCCGGAAACCCACGTGGCCTGGAAGCTGTGTGACACCGGCTCGGTGCTGGTCGCCACCCAGGATTACCTGCAACGCCACGGCGAACCGCGCGAACCCGGCGACCTGTCCGCACACAATTGCCTGTTTTACCCACGGGGCACCGACCAGCCCGCCTGGACCTTCGAGCGCGGCGGCAAGAACCTTGAGCGCCTCACCGTACCCATCGCCGGCAGCTTCGCCACCAATAACAGTGAAGCCCTGCGCGACTCGGCGCTCAACCACCTGGGCATCGCCCTGCTCCCGGATTTCAGCGCCCACGCCGCGCTGGCCAGCGGCACGCTGGTGCAGGTGCTCAAGGACTGGACGCTCAAGGGCGCGTTTGCCGACGAGATCTACCTGATCCGGCCGTATTCGCCCCATGTGCCGAAGTCGGTAAGTGCGCTGGTGGGTTATTTGAAGCAGAAGCTGTCGGGTGGCTTTCGCTACGGAGGGTAAGGCTGACCGTTCACCGTTTGAAGAGGTGACCAGCCATGACTTTTTTGCACAACGCACCGGTATTTTTAGGCGTTCATCTTCAGATTTGTGCATGCCTATACTCGGTCCGGCCTGCTGGTTGAACCGCAGGCAGCCGCACAATAAAAAGGTCCCTACAACAATAATCAAGGACACCGACCATGACGCATCCCTTCCTGGCCGCCCGGGATTTCCTGCTCGCGCACCGCACCGACTACGCCACTGCCGTGCGCGATTTCCGCTGGCCGCAGTTGGATGCGTTCAACTGGGCCCTGGACTATTTCGATGTGATGGCCGAGGGCAATTCGGCCAACGCACTGTGGATCGTCGAAGAGGACGGCAGCGAGCAGCGCTACAGCTTCGCGCACTTGGCGGCGCGCTCGAACCAGGTGGCCAACCATCTGCGCGCCCTCGGGGTACGCCGTGGCGAACGCGTGCTGCTGATGCTCGGCAACGATGTGGCGCTGTGGGAAACCATGCTCGCCGCGTTCAAGCTCGGCGCCGTGGTGATCCCCGCCACCGCCCTGCTCAACCCGGATGATTTGCGCGACCGTATCGAGCGCGGCCAGGTGCGTCACCTGGTGGTGGGTGCGGCGCATGTCGACAAGTTCGTCGGCCTGGGCGACGGCTGCAGTCGCATTTGCGTAGGCGCCGCGCCGGCGGGTTGGGTCGCGCACAGCGCCGCTTTCGAGTACCCCGAGCAATTCGCAGCCGAAGGCCACACCCTGGCCACCGACCCGATGCTGCTGTATTTCACCTCCGGCACCACCTCCAAACCCAAGATGGTGCTGCACAGCCACCAGAGCTACCCGGTGGGCCACCTGTCGACGATGTACTGGATCGGCCTGCAACCGGGCGATCTGCACCTCAATATTTCCTCTCCTGGCTGGGCCAAGCATGCCTGGAGCTGCCTGTTCGCACCGTGGAACGCCGGTGCGTGCATCTTCATCCATAACGTCGCGCGGTTCAGCGCGCAGGCTTTGCTCGGCGCACTGCAACGCTATGGCGTGACCAGCCTGTGCGCCCCGCCTACGGTGTGGCGCATGCTGATCCAGGAAGACCTGGCCGGCTACAAGCCACGCCTGAGTCTGCGCGAGCTGGTGGGTGCCGGCGAGCCGCTGAACCCGGAAATCATCGAGCAGATCCAACACGCCTGGGGCTTGCCGCTGCGCGATGGGTTCGGCCAGTCGGAAACCACCGCCCTGGTCGGTAACACCCCAGGTCAACGGCTCAAACCGGGCTCCATGGGCCGCCCGTTGCCGGGGTATCGCGTGGCGCTGCTCGACCCCGATGGCCTGCCCGCGAGCGAAGGCGAAGTCGCCCTGCCCCTGGATGTGCGCCCACTCGGCTTAATGTTGTGCTACGAAGACAGCCCGGAAAAAACCGCCGAGGTGATGCGCGACGGTTACTACCGCACCGGCGATACCGCACAGATCGACAGCGACGGCTACATCACCTTTGTCGGCCGCGCCGATGATGTGTTCAAGGCCTCCGACTACCGCATCAGCCCGTTCGAACTGGAGAGCGCGCTGATCGAACACCCGGCGGTGATGGAAGTGGCCGTGGTGCCCAGCCCCGACCCGATGCGCCTGGCGGTGCCTAAAGCGTTCCTGATCCTGGCCCACGATGCTCCCGGCAATGCGGAACTGGCCGCGCATATCTTCGCTTTTGCCCGCGAGCATCTGGCGCCCTACAAGCGGGTGCGGCGCATCGAGTTTGTGAGTGAACTGCCCAAGACCATTTCCGGGAAGATCCGCCGGGTGGAGCTGCGGCAGATGGAGGTGCTGCGGCGACAGGGGGCGACGCGGGGTGAGCACGAGCATTTCGAGGAAGATTTTTCCTGAGGGCAGCCCCCCGGCGTTGCGGCAAACTACCAGTGGTACCAGATACTCCAGATAATTGAGGCGCCGAACCATATAGCTCCAAAATTATAGGGCCACAACGCCCAACGCTTAAGGGACAGGGGGATGGCGGCCAGCTCGGCTTCGGTCACATCCCCTCGCTTGATATGCGTTTTGGGCATTGCCAATAACTGATTGATCAGGCACATGCGGTGAAACCTGTCGATATGGGTATTCCTGCCCCAAAAACGTTTGTTATCGCAGACCACCTTGTTCTCGCTGAAGTAGCTTTCCAACTCTTCGAGCTTTGTGTATTCGACGTAGAAAGAGAGCCCCGAGAAAATCAGGCACGCTGCAAATACAAGAATTGTAAAGATGAGAAAAACATCCATGGCTAGGCGCCTTCTGGTTGAAAGATCAAGTCACCATCGATCTCCAGGATTTTACCGCCCAGAAATGCACCCCCGTCGCCAAATATATCGCCTCCCGTATACCCTCCTGCAGCGCCGCCAATAACTGCACAGGCCAACGCACCGTTTCCTTTAGCCGCAACGCCCAAAAGAATCGTACAGACTCGAGAGGCGAATTTTGCACCGAACTTCCCTCCCCCATAAGCCCCCGCCACGCCAGCCACCAACTTCCCCGTCTCCACATACTTCGCCCGCCGACACTGCGCCTCTCGCCCTTCGACACACGCTTCCTTGATCTCCAACCCTGCCACTCCCACATCCATCGCCAACCCCACGTACGTTCCCTTCCCCAACCACTTAGACGTCTGCGCAATCGCCCGCATCCGCTGTGCATATCCGGCAATCTCACCCTTGTGCAGATAGCTTTTGGTGGAAATCCCCAGCACCTTCTTCAACGCCTGATTACCCCGCAACCCCGTGCCAAATCGCGCCGCGCCTTGCATCTGGGTGTCCAGCAGTCCGAAAAGCACCTTGCGCTGACGAAAAAACGCTTCTCGATCCAAACCGCCCTCCCTCAGGCGCTGATGCAATCGCTCGATCTCCTCCAGCGTATGCGCCACCTCATTCAGGTGCCGTGACCACGCCGATGTCGCGCTGCCTATCCCCAACGAGCTGTACCCCAAAAGGCTTTGCAGCAAGTCATAGTCATTGACCACCTGAGTTCCGGCAGCATTATCCAGTTCCCGGCGAATCGCCTGCGCCTGACGTACCAGCCAGGCCTCCTCCATCGAACAGGTGACGCTGTAGGCATCGGGAACAATGATCAATTGCCCAGGCGTCACCAGCCCACGGCGCAGATGATGGTTCAACACATCGAAATGATCCGAACGTTCCCGGCTCGAACCGCCGCCCATCAAGCGGGATTTCAAGCTGTGATAGTCCGTCGTGCGGTCGTTGATATAACCCTGCGCCATGCCCTACATCCCTGGATGCAATGAAGATGGCGTCGAAATATAAGCAAGAGAATAGGCCCCGGACACAAGCCCAGGGGGTCTGAATTACATTTGGGAAGTTGCCTACATCGCAGAAAGCAAACACCTACAAAAAGCCCGGAGGCGCACGCACATGCACCACCGGGCAAAGCGAAGCGACCTGCTTCAGAAACGCGGTTTGATGGTTTTCCAGTCCGGTTGATACCGCTGCATCTGTTTCACGTCGTCACGCTGGCGAATGCCGCAGCTCAGGTATTGATCGTGCAGCTTGCCCAATTGGTCATGGTCCAGCTCCAGGCCCAGCCCCGGTGCGCGGGTGATCTGCACGCAACCGTCGATGATCGGCAACTTACCGCCCTTGATCACCTCCTCGTCCGGCTCTTGCCACGGGTAATGGGTGTCACAGGCGTAGTCGAGGTTGGGCACCGACGCGGCCACGTGGGCCATGGCCATCAGGCTGATGCCCAAGTGTGAATTGGAATGCATCGAGACGCCCAGGCCAAAGGTCTGGCACATCTTCGCCAATACCTGGGTGTCGCGCAGGCCGCCCCAATAATGGTGGTCGGCGAGCACGATCTGCACGCTGTTCAAGGCCACGCTGCGGCGGAACTCATCGAAGTCGGTAACCACCATATTCGTCGCCAGGGGCAAGCCGGTGCGCGCGTGCAGCTCGGCCATGCCGTCCAGGCCGGGGGTCGGGTCTTCGTAATACTGCAGGTCGTCGCCGAGCAGTTCGGCCATGCGGATCGATGTTTCCAACGACCAGTTGCCATTCGGGTCAATGCGCAGCGGTACGTCGGGGAAAGCCTTCTTCAAGGCCTTGACGCACGCCACTTCATGCTCGGGCTGCAAGGCACCGGCCTTGAGCTTGATGCTTTTGAAGCCGTAGGCTTCGATCATGCGCCGGGCCTGGGCGACGATTTGCTCTTCGTTGAGCGCTTCGCCCCAAC
This sequence comes from Pseudomonas lactucae, assembly GCF_036688725.1. Taxonomy (NCBI): domain Bacteria; kingdom Pseudomonadati; phylum Pseudomonadota; class Gammaproteobacteria; order Pseudomonadales; family Pseudomonadaceae; genus Pseudomonas; species Pseudomonas lactucae. The sequence goes on from NZ_JAQQPT010000002.1 coordinate 75,026, forward strand.
TGTCGGGCTTGTAGGGCGAGTCGATGTGCTGGGCGTATTTGAAAAACAGGTACGCGCTGAACGGGATCCGGTCACGGATCGCCCCGCCGAGCAGGTCCACCAGCGGCATATTCAGCGAATGCGCCTGCAAGTCGAGAAAGGCCACCTCGAACGCCGAATAGGCATTGCTCACTGCCTTGCTCGCGTGGGAGCCCGGCGCCAGTTCGGCACCGGCCAGGCTCGCCGGTTTATGCGCCGCCACCGTGGCTTGCACAATGGCGCGCAACTGGTTGAGGTTGAACGGGTCGAGCCCGATCAGCTGTGACTGCACCTGTTGCTGAATCGCCAGCGCCGGGGCATCGCCGTAGCTTTCGCCCAGGCCGATGTAGCCGGTGTCGCTTTCGATCTCAATGATCGAGCGCAGTGCGAAGGGTTCGTGAATGCCGCTGGCGTTCAGCAAGGGCGGGTCACGGAAGGCAATCGGGGTGACGGTAACGCGGACGATTTTCAAGAGGCGGCTCCCTGTGGACCTGGACGCAAGGCGTGGTGTTGAGAAGAAGGGTTTGATGTTGGGGGGACACCGCCGCGCGGTGCGGTGCGGGCGAAGAACACCACCACGGCGGCCACCAGCGAGGTCGCGGCGAGGCCGTACAACCCGCCCTCGATGGAGCCGGTGGTCTGTTCCAGCAAACCGAAGGTGGTGGGCGCCACGAAACCGCCCAGGTTGCCCACCGAATTGATCAAGGCAATCACCGCCGCCGCGATGCGCGCATCCAGGTAGCCCTGGGGGATCGGCCAGAACAGCGCCGAAGCCGCCTTGAAGCCGATCGCGGCAAAACAGATGGCGACGAAGGCAAACACCGGCCCGCCGGTGGTGGACATGAACATGCCGAACGCGGCGATCACCAGCATCAGCGACACCCACGCCTGCTGGTGCTTCCACTTGCTGGCCAGGGATGCGAACCCGTACATGGCGACGATCGAAATCAACCACGGAATCGAGTTGAACAAGCCCACCTGGAAGTCGCCCAGGTTGCCCATTTTCTTGATCATGCTCGGCAGCCAGAACGTGGCGCCGTAGATGGTCAGGGCGATGGAAAAATAGATAAAGCAGAACAGCGCGATCTGCCTGTCGGCCAGCAGCTTGAACATCGACGGTCGCACGCTCTGACTGGCCTCGCGCGCCTGCTGCTCCAGGGCAATGGCACTGACCAGAGCGTGTTTTTCATCATCGCTGAGCCAACTGGCCTGACGGGGGTGGGACTGTAACCAGAACCACACAAACCCACAGAGTACGATGGAGGCAAAGCCCTCGATCAGGAACATCCACTGCCAGCCGTGCAGGTTGAAACCGCTGACATTGAGCAGCGCCCCCGACACCGGCCCGGAGATCACCGAGGCGATGGCCGATCCGCTGAGGAAAATCGCCATGGCCTTGCCGCGCTCACTGGCCGGCAACCATTGGGTGAAGTAGTAAATGATCCCTGGAAAGAAACCCGCTTCGGCGGCACCGAGGATAAAACGCAGGATGTAGAAACTGGTTTCGCCCTGCACAAAGGCCATCGCCATCGCCGCCGCGCCCCAGGTGAACATGATCCGCGTCAGCCAGGCCCGTGCGCCGTAGCGCTGCAGCAGCAGATTGGAGGGCACCTCAAAGATCGCATAGCCGATAAAGAACAGTCCGGCCCCCAGGCCGTAAGCCGCCGCGCCAATGCCCAGGTCGGTTTCCATATGGCTGCGCACGAAGCCGATATTGACCCGGTCGATGTAGTTGACGATGAACATCACCACGAACAACGGCAGCACATGGCGCTTGACCTTGGCCGCCGCGCGGGCAAGCAAGGTTGGGTCTGGCGGACTCTGGAGGGTATCCACGGGCAACTCCCATTGATTGTTTTTTTAAGGGCAAGTCGATGATGGACGCCGAGGATTGTTCCCGTCTAATCTAACCTGGCATGCGATTGATACCGGGATTAGATCAATGTTCGAACTGACGCAACTGCGTTGCTTCACCACCGTGGCCACCGAGCTGAATTTCCGCCGCGCCGCCGAACGGCTGAACATGACCCAGCCGCCGCTGAGCCGGCAGATCCAGTTGCTGGAGCATCACCTTGGCGTGGAACTGTTCACTCGCACTACCCGCAGCGTCGCGCTCACCGCCGCCGGCCGGGCCTTTTTCATCGAGGCGCAGAACCTGCTCGAACGCGCCCAGCAAGCGGCCATCACCGCACGGCGCTTTGCCGAGGGCGATATCGGCACGGTCAATATCAGCTTCGTCGGCAGCGCGGTGTATGAGTTCCTGCCCAAGGTGATCGCCGAGGCTCGGCTCAAGCAGCCACAGGTGAAGATCGACCTGTCGGAGATGAACACTTACCAGCAATACGAAGCCCTGCGCGCCCGGCGTATCGACCTGGGCATCGTCCGCGCGCCGTTGCTGGAACCGGGTTACGCCACCGAATGCCTGGTGCGCGAACCGTTCGTACTGGCGGTGCCGAGCAGCCATAGGCTGGCACACGCCGATACGGTGAGCGTGCAGGACCTGGATGCACAGCCCTTTTTGATGTACGCCCACGCGGCCTACCCGCCGTTCAACGAACTGCTCACCGGCCTGCTGCGCTCGGCCCGCGTGGCACCGCAATACGTGCAGTGGCTGGGCTCGTCACTGACCATCCTCGCACTGGTCAACGCCGGCATGGGCCTGGCCCTGGTACCGCGTTGCGCCAGCAGCGTGGTGTTCAAGAACGTCGTGTTCCGCGACATCGACCTGGGCGAAGGCGCGCAAAGCGAGTTGCACCTGATCTGGCGCGAAGACAATGACAATCCGGCGTTCGGGATGTTGCTGGAGGGGATTCGCAATGCGGTGCGTGAGGGGTGGGGTTGAGTGTCGATGACCGACAAACCATGGCGATCATTGCTGGCATTTGGTCATGATTTGTAAAGGGCCAGCAAGTCGTGTCCCTTTTAATTGCAGGACGTTTCCGAGACAATCCCCGCCGCCTTGCGCCTGCTGGAATCGGTGGCTAGTCTGCGGTCCGTCACTGCCAATTCAGTGATCGGGTTTAGTCGCCCGAGCCCAGTTTGCGCAAGCTATCTCCATGTTCATGGTGGCTGTGCGCAGGGCACCTTCGGGTGCGCCGGGTTCAACTGGCCGGTCGACTAACCTGCGTACAGCCGCCACCCATCGTTTAGTCGCGAAGGGGCCGGCTCCTTACCTACCAGTTGGAGCTACACCATGAACAAAGTCCTACCCGACCCACCCACCGATCCCGCCAAAGACCGCGCCGCCTTCAACCGCGCCATCGACCATTACCTGCCCACCCAAGGCTTTCACACCGTCAACGAAGACCTGAGCTTCGAAGACGCGCTGCTCTACACCGCCAGCCTGCTCGACAGCGCTTCGGCCACCGCGCTCGATTGCGGTGAGCAATTGGCAAGCCCCGAGCGGGCGAAGATCCTGGCGGTGTGGCATTTGCTGGAAATCGCCAAGACCACGGTGGATCGCTCCATCGAATGTATGAACACCTCAAAAGCCACTGCCTGAACGCGCTCAAAACTGTGGGAGGGGGCTTGCTCCCGATGAGGGAGTGTCAGTTGAAACAGCTGTGACTGACACACCCTCATCGGGAGCAAGTCGAATCGTCGCACCGCCCCTCCCACATTTGGATCGCGAGCCATCAGCCAGATACGCGTCGGCTATCAGGCCGTCACCCAAGCAAGCCCGCTCACCAAACAGGCAGCGGGCCACCAAAGCCCAACGCAGTCACCCAATCCTGTTGAATACTTGCCTGATCCTCTGAACTTGAGCCCCCTCAGATAGATACCCCTTGCGCGGTGGTCTAGAGTTCGACGATGGGCGACCTATAGTCGCACCACACCTATAAGAAACCAGCACCACCAACCGATGATCAGCAGGTGAGCCCGCCATGGAATTACGTATCAACCAAAAGGCCTATCAGGTCGATGCCGACGCCGACACGCCCTTGCTGTGGGTGATCCGCGACGATCTGGGCCTGACCGGCACCAAATACGGCTGCGGCCTGGCCCAGTGCGGCGCCTGTTCGGTGCTGGTGGACGGCAACGTGGTGCGCGCGTGCGTGACGCCAGTGGCGGGCGTGGTCGGTCGCGAGATCACCACCATCGAAGCCATCGAGGCCGATGAGGTGGGCAAACGCGTGGTCAGCGCCTGGGTCGAGCATCAGGTGGCGCAATGCGGTTATTGCCAGTCCGGGCAAGTGATGGCGGCCACCGCGCTGCTCAAGCACACCCCTGCCCCCACCAAGGACCAGATCGACGCGGCGATGGTCAACCTGTGCCGCTGCGGCACCTACAACGCCATCCACACCGCCATGTCTGACCTGGCCGCCGGGAAGGAGACCGCCTGATGAACACACCTGAACTGATCCCCGGTGTGCCCCTGGGCGAACCGATCAACCTGTCACGTCGGCGTTTTCTGGCGAGCACCGCCGTGGGTGCGCTGGTCATCGGGTTCGGCCTGCCGCTCGGTTCCGGCCGGGTGCAGGCGGCCACCGGCGTAGAACGCGGCACGCAAGTACCGGCTTTTCTGGAGATTCGCCCGGACGGTACGGTGCGCCTGCTCAGCCCCTTCATGGAAGGCGGCCAGGGCACCCACACCGCCATGGCGCAGATCGTCGGTGAAGAGCTGGATGCCGACCCGGCCACCTTCATCGTCGAAGCCGCGCCGCCCGGCGATGCCTACGTGGTGATGGACAACGGCATGCGCATCACCGGCGGCAGCATGTCGGTGCGCATGAGCTACCCGACCATGCGCCGCCTGGGCGCCCTCGCCCGCGCCATGTTGCTGCAGGCCGGCGCCGAGCAGCTGCGTGTGCCGGTGAGTGAGCTGACCACCCAACCCGGCCGCGTGGTACACGCCGCGTCCGGCCGCTCCGTGGGGTATGGCGAATTGGCCAGTCGCGCGCTGGACATGCCGGTGCCTGACCCCGCGAGCATCACCTTGCGCGACCCCGGCCAGTTCCGCTGGATCGGCAAACCGATCAAGCGCCTGGATGCCTACGACAAATCCACCGGCAAGGCGTTGTACAGCATCGATTTGAAGGTCGACGGTATGCTCCACGCGGCCGTGCAACACGCGCCGCGCCTGGGCATGACCGTCGGCAGCCTGCGCAACCAGGCGCAGGTCGAGACCATGAAGGGTGTGCACTCCGTTCATCAACTGCCCGGCGCCGTAGCGGTGGTGGCCGAACGCTGGTGGCATGCCAAGCGCGCGGTGGAGGCGATCCAGGTCGACTGGCTGGAACCGACTGCCGACTCCAAAGTCCGCGCCATGCCGGATGATTTTTCCAGCGATGGCTACCGTGACTTTCTCGCGACCCAACAAGGCCCGGCCCGCGACGACGAGAACGAAGGCGACGTGACCGGCGCGCTGAAAAACGCCAAGACCCAGGTCGAAGCCACCTACCACAACCAATACGTCAACCACGCCCAGCTGGAGCCGCCCTCAGCGCTGGCGCGCTTCAACGCCGACGGTTCACTGGATATCTGGCTGCCCAACCAGGCACCGGACATGTTCCGCGCCGACATCGCCAAGCGCACCGGCCTGGCCCTTGAACAGATCAACCTGCACTCGCCGTTGCTCGGTGGCTTTTTCGGCCGGCATTTCCTCTATGACTCGGCCAGCCCCTACCCGCAGGCCATCGCGCTGGCCAAGGCGGTGGGCCGCCCGGTCAAGTTGATCTGGAGCCGCGAAGAAGAGTTCCTGCGCGATGTACTGCGCCCGGTCGCAGTGGTCAAGTTCCGCGCCGCGCTGGACGCCGACGGCTTGCCCATAGCCATTGAAGCAGTCAGCGCCACCGAAGGCCCCACCGAAGCCATCGCCGGCAAGCAGGGCGATAAAATCGACCCCACCGCCCTCGAAGGGCTGTCGGGCAAGAGCTACGCCATCCCCAACAAACGCATCGCGCAGATCTACGTCAAAGGCCCGGCCATGCTCGGCTACTGGCGTTCGGTGGGCAATTCGCTCAATGACTTTTTCTACGAAGCCTTCCTCGATGAACTGGCGGACACCGGCAAACGCGACCCGTACGAGCTGCGCCTGCATCTGCTGCGTGACAACCCGCGGCTGACCACCCTGCTCAAGGCGGTGGCCGAGTTGTCCGGCGGCTGGAAACGCGGCCCCTACACCGCCGAAGACGGCACACGCCGTGCCCGTGGCGTGGCCATGGCCTCGCCGTTCGGTTCGCACGCGGCGGTGATCGCCGAGGTGTCGATCGAGAAAGGCCAGGTCAAGGTGCACCACATCTGGGAGGCCATCGATCCGGGCAGCGTCGTCAACCCGGCGATTGTCGAAGCACAGGTCAACGGCGCGGTGGCCCTGGGCTTATCGCAAACCTTGCTGGAAGAAGCGGTGTACGTGGACGGTAAGCCACGGGCGCGCAACTACGACCTTTACCCGATCCTGCCGCCGTCACGCATGGCCCAGGTGCACGTCAAGATTGTGGAGAGTGGCGAGAAGATGGGCGGCATTGGTGAACCGCCGCTGCCCGCCGTGGCACCGGCCGTGGCCAATGCGGTGGCGCAGTTGACCGGCCAGCGTATTCGCAGTCTGCCCCTGAGCCGACACACCTTCAGCTAACCGAGCGAGACCGCCCATGAACACCCGTCGATTCGCAAGAACCGTAGGCTGGCTCGCGCTGCCCTGCGTGGTCGCCGCCGGCCTGCTGGCCTGGTACGTCACCCGTCAACCCGCAACACCGTTCGAACAGCAACAGGCCGCCAGTGTCGACCCGGCCCTGGTCAGTCGCGGCGAATACGTCGCGCGTCTCAGTGACTGCGTGGCCTGCCACAGCCTGCCCGGTAAAGCGCCGTTTGCGGGCGGCCTGGAGATGGCCACGCCGCTGGGGACGATTCATGCCACCAACGTCACGCCGGACCGCGACAGCGGCATCGGCGCCTACAGCCTGGCCGACTTCGACCGTGCCGTACGCCACGGCGTGGCACCGGGCGGCCGCCGACTGTATCCGGCCATGCCCTACCCGTCCTACGCCAAGCTCAGTGACGACGATATCCGCGCGATGTATGCGTTTTTCATGAAAGGCGTGCAGCCGGCCAACCAACCGAACATCCCCAGCGATATTCCCTGGCCGCTGAACATGCGTTGGCCCATCGCCCTGTGGAACGGTCTGTTCGCGCCGACCGCCACCTATGCGGCCAAGCCTGAGCAGGACGCGCTGTGGAATCGCGGCGCCTATATCGTCCAGGGCCCAGGCCACTGCGGCAGTTGCCACACGCCGCGTGGGTTGGCCTTTAACGAGAAGGCGCTGGACGAATCCGGCAAGCCCTTCCTCGCCGGCGCCCTGCTCGATGGCTGGTATGCACCGAGCCTGCGCCAGGACTCGAACACCGGGCTGGGCCGCTGGAGCGAGCCGGAGATCGTGCAATTCCTCAAGACCGGGCGCAACCGGCACGCCGTGGTCTACGGCTCGATGACCGAGGCGTTCAACAACTCCACGCAGTTCATGGCAGACAACGACCTGGCCGCCATCGCCCGCTACCTCAAGTCACTGCCAGGTGACCCACAACGCGACGGCACGCCATGGACTTACCAGGCCGTCGCGACCCACAGCGCCGCCACCCCAGGCGCCCACACCTACGCCACGCGCTGCGCCTCGTGCCACGGCGCTGATGGCAAAGGTCAGCCCGACTGGATGCCACCGCTGGCCGGCGCGACCTCGGCACTCGCCAAGGAAACCGCCTCGGCCATCAACATCACGCTCAACGGCTCGCAACGCATCGTGGCCGCAGGCGTGCCGGACGCGTACCGCATGCCGGCCTTTCGCGAGCAATTGTCCGACCAGGAGATTGCCGAGGTGCTGACGTATGTGCGCAGTACGTGGGGCAATGGGGGTGGCGCAGTGGAGGTAAAAGCGGTCGAGAAGCTGCGCGGGCACACCGACCCGGCGAGCAGCAGTCCGATTATTTTGCAGATGCGCTGAATGGCCAGGACAGGCGCCTGCATCATTAAGCGAACAGTAACTGTGGCGAGGGAGCTTGCTCCCTCACCACATGTACCGCGTCTGGCCTAACTACGGTGGCGGCTGCACATCCTTGAAACTCAACCCCGAGCTGCCCGTCACCTGCCACGGGTTGGCGGTGCCGTGTTCGCTGAACACCACCGCCTCAAAACGCGAGTCTTTCAAGCCGTCGATCCGCGCCCCGGCCGCGCCGCGCAAACGCACGCGCTGGAACACCAGCCCTTCGTGGTAAGCGTTGTGCTGGCTGTCACCCTTGACCTCGATCGCCCGGCCCTGGGCGTTCTCGACGCTGACGTCGCTCACCCGAATATCCTTGAACTGCCCGGCAATCGTGGAACGCTGGTAATCGAGTTTGGCGTTCGGGTCGTTGTAGTCCAGGGTAAAGATGAACGCCTGCTTGACCGTGTTGCGAATCGCCGAATCGCGGAAGATGACGTTGCGCGCGCCGCCGCCCATGAAGTTGGTGCTCTTCATGCGTAACCCGGCGTCGGTGCCGTCGGACACATTGTCTTCGGCCAGGATGTTCTGGATCCACGCGCCGGTATGACTGCCGGCCACCACCATGCCGTGGCCTTTGCGGAAGTAGTTGTTAAAAATCCACGCATCTTGCTGGGGCGGCTGATGCACGGCGTTCGCGCCGGTGCCGGCGGCGAAATTGACGCAGTCATCGCCGGTGTCGAAGAAGTTATTGAAGACCATGGCGCCTTTGCTGTTGGCGAACTCGATACCGTCGCCGTTGTTGGCGTCGTAGGTCTTGTGGGTGGTGTTGGCCAGCACCACGTTTTCGGTCTCCAGGTTCATGATCCCGTGGAACGCCGGGTTCAGCACCGTGAAGCCGCCGTAGAACACGTTCTTGACGTTGCGCAGGGTGATCAGCGAGGAACGCATCTGCCCGTAGGCGTCCTTGACGTTCATGCCCCGCGCCACGGCCTGCTCCACCTGTGCCTTGGCCAGGACGCCGTCCTGGGCATAGCGTGTATTGTCGCTGGGCACGTAGAACGGCAGGGCCTGGCCACGCTCATCGACGACATCGGCGTTGCGCTTCCAGCCATTGCCGTCGATCGTGCCCTTGCCGACGATGCGGATGTTTTCGAACGCCTGGTGCTGGCGCGGATCGCGGGGCAAGGCGTTGATCAGCGAGGCCGGGCGCACCGTCGTGGAATACGGGTACTGGATGTACCCCGCCAGCGGGTAGTCTTCGGCACGTTCGGAGCCCAGCAGCGTCGCGCCTTCGGCCACCTCCAGGGTCATGTTGCTCTTGAGGTAGAGCGCGCCGCTCTTGTAGGTGCCTTTGGGCAGCAAGACCTTGCAGCCTGGAGTGCAGGCATCGATGGCTGTTTGAATCGCCAGGGTGTCGAGATGGATACCATCGCCTTTGGCGTCGTAGCGTTTCACGTCAAACACCGCCGCGACTTTCGTGGTGCGCTGCATCACAGGGGCACTGTCGGCGGACTCGTTGCCCTTGCCGTCCACCGAACGCACGGTGAAGCGGTAAGCCGTGTCGGGTTTCAGGCCTTGTGCGGTGTAGCTGTGAATGCCGATGCGATGGTGGAAGTGGGCAGTGTCTTGCCGGTAGAACTGGTCGATATAGGGCTTGGCCGGCGACACCTGGTCATTGTTGGCATTGCTGGAGCCCAGCAGCCTGCCGTTGGCGTAGACCCGGTAGTCCTGGATATCGGCGTGCCCGGTGGGTTTTTCCCAGACCAGGATGATCTGCTGATCGTCATAGGCCAGCGTGGGCACTTGCAGCTTGGACGGGGCTTGCAGCGCCCATGACAGCGGGCTGCAACCCAGGGCCGCGAGGGTCAGCGCGCAACGCACCGAGGATTTTTTCGAGGGTTGAAGCGGCATGTTGTTCTCCTTGTTTTGCCGGTCATCACACCGAGGCAGGTGGCAGGTGGGAGCTGTCGAGCGTTGGCGCGTCAGCCGATGACATGTCGACAGCTCCCACAGGTGATCCTGGTGAGCGCCTTACTGGGCGCCGAGGGCCTTGATCAGTACCGCCAGTTGTTCCACCTCGTCCGGCAGCAGATCGGTCAGTGGCGCGCGCACAGGGCCGGCGTCATGCCCCACCAGGCGCGCACCGGCCTTGACAATGCTCACGCCGTAGCCTTCACAACGGTTACGAATGGCCAGGTAGGGCAGGAAGAAATCATCGATCAAGCGGCCCACCGTGGCGTGGTCGTCAGCGGCCACGGCGTGGTAGAAATCCATCGCGGTTTTCGGGATGAAGTTGAACACTGCCGAGGAATACACCGGCACGCCGAGGGCTTTATAGGCGGCGGCATACACTTCGGCGGTCGGCAGGCCACCCAGGTAGGTCAGGCGGTCGCCGAGGCGGCGACGGATGCTGACCATCGATTCGACTTCACCAATGCCGTCCTTGAAACCGATGAGGTTCGGGCAACGCTCGGCCAACTGTTCCAGGCTGTCGGCGTTGAGGCGACACAGGTTGCGGTTGTACACCACCACACCGAAATCCACCGAATTGCACACTTGCTCCACATGCGCCACCAGGCCCTTCTGGCTGGCTTCGGTGAGGTAATGCGGCATCAACAGAATACCGGCGGCACCCAGGCGCTCTGCTTCCTGGGCGTAAGCGATGGCTTGGCGCGTGGGGCCACCGGCACCGGCGAGGATCGGCACCTGACCTTTGCAGGTGTCCACGGCAGTTTTGATGATCTGCGTGTATTCCTTGGCCTCCAGAGAGAAGAACTCCCCGGTGCCGCCGGCCGCGAACAGTGCGCTGGCGCCGTAGGGTGCCAGCCACTCAAGACGACGGGCGTAGGTGTCGGCACGGAAGTCGCCGGCGGCGTCAAAATCGGTCACGGGGAACGAGAGCAAGCCGGAAGACAGGACTGTTTTTAGTTCTTGTGGCGTCATGGTTCGCAAACCTCACATCAAAAATGTATGGAATACCTAAAGAGGTACGTCATCGTACAACTACAGATCTATTAAAGCTACCCGCTAAATACCCCTGATCGAAATAGCGGCACTTTACCCAGCAAAATATAGAAAAATACGAAATAAAATTCGTACGACCAAATCACAGTCGTACGATGACTACGCATTTTCAGCCGACACGACGACGTTCCGACGCCTGGCTGAAGTCCCGACTGGCCTGCACCAGCATGCGCGTGTAGTCGTGAGCGGCCTGGTCCTGGCTCAGCGCCTGGCAGTCGAGCAACTCGACGATCCTGCCGTGCTGCATCACCGCCACCCGGTCGCATAAGTGGGTGACCACCCCCAGGTCATGGGTGACCAGCAGGTAGGTGAGTTTCTCGCGTTGGCGCAGGTCCGCCAGCAGGTTAAGGATCTCGGCCTGCACCGACACGTCCAGCGCCGAAGTCGGTTCATCCAGCAGCAGCACACGCGGCTCCAGGATCAGCGCCCGCGCAATCGCCACGCGCTGGCGCTGCCCGCCGGACAACTGGTGCGGGTAGCGGAAACGAAAGCTGTCGTTCAGACCGACCTTGAGCAGGATCTCGTTGATGCGGTCATCCTTGTCCCCTACCCCGTGGATAATCAGCGGTTCACGCAGTGCGGTGTCGATGGTGTGCCTGGGATGCAGGGAGCCGTAGGGGTCCTGGAAGACCATTTGCACCTTGCGAAAATGCGCCTTGGGAATCTTGTGCTGCAACGGCGCGCCGGCAATGCTCAGGGCGCCGCTCCAGTGGCGGTACTGCCCCGCCAGGCAGCGCAATACAGTGGTCTTGCCCGAGCCGGACTCCCCCACCAGGCCGAACGATTCACCGTCGGCGACACTCAGGCTCACATCGTGCAGCACCTGGTTGATGGCGGCGCCTGTGCCGAAGCTCAGGTTCAAGGCGTGTGCTTGGATCATGGGCATGGTCAGGTTCCTTATTGAGTCAGCCAGAGCGGGTCGCGCTTGAGCACCGGAAGGTGCACGCGGCGGTTGTCCATGCTCGGCAGTGCGGCGAGCAGGCCACGGGTATAGGGATGCTCGGCGTACTGCAGGTCGCAGGCGGCCAGGGATTCGACGACGCGCCCGGCATACATCACCAGCACGCGGTCGCAGTAGTTGCGCACCAGGTTGAGGTCGTGGCTGACAAAAATCAGCCCCATCTGCTGCTGGTCCACCAGCTCTTCCAGCACGTTGAGCACTTGCTGGCGCACCGAGACATCCAGCGCCGAGGTGGGTTCGTCGGCGATGATCACTTCGGGACGGGTGATTACCATCATCGCGATCATGATGCGCTGACCCATGCCGCCGGACACTTCATGGGGGTACAGGTTGTAGACCCGCTGCGGGTCGCGGATGTGCACCTGCTCAAGCATCCGCAACACACGCTCGCGCGCATCGCTGCGGCTGGCCTTGTGGTGGGCCAGGTAGGCTTCGGCAATCTGATCGCCCACCTTGACCACCGGGTTTAATGAGTACTTGGGGTCCTGCATGATCATCGAGATGCGCTGGCCACGGATCTTCTGCATGGCCTTTTCGCTGGCCGACAGCAAATCCACTTCGCCAAACGCCATGGCCTTGGCGGTGATTTTCGCACTCTGCGGATGCAGCTTGAGCAGGCTGCGCCCCACGGTGGATTTACCCGAGCCGGACTCACCGACAATCGCCAGTTTCTCCCGCCCCAGGGTGAAGGACACATCGCGCACAGCGTGGGTTTCTTTCTGGCCACTGACGAAGCGCACATTAAGCCCTTCGACATTCAGTTTGATGGCGGACATAAAAGTGTTCCTCCGATTATTCGCTGCGCGGATCAAGGATGTCCCGCAGGCCATCGCCCAACAGGTTGAAGGCCAGGCTGACCAGCATGATCGCCGCCCCTGGCACCGCCACCAGCCACCAGCATTCGAGCATGTAGCGTCGACCGGTGGAGATCATCGCGCCCCATTCCGGCAACGGTGCCTGGGCGCCCAGGCCGAGAAAGCCCAGGGCCGCGGCGGTCAGGATGATCCCGGCCATGTTCATGGTCAGGCGGATGATCACCGACGACAGGCACATCGGCACGATGTGGCGCAGGATAATCCGCGCCGGCGACGCCCCTTGCAGCTCCACCGCGACGACAAAATCGGCATTGCGCAGCGACAGGGTTTCGGCCCGCGCCAGCCGCGCAATCGGCGGCCAGGAGGTCAAGGCAATCGCCACCACCGCGTGCTCCAGGCCAGGGCCCAGGGCGGCGATGAACGCCAGCGCCAGCACCAGGCTGGGGAAGGAGATGAAGATATCGGTCAAGCGCATGAACACCGTGTCGACCGCCCCGCCGAAATAGCCCGACACCGTGCCGATAAACAGCCCGATAGGCCCGACGATCACCGTGACCAGACCAATGATGTACAGGGTGATGCGCGAGCCGTAGACCAGGCGGCTGAAAATATCCCGGCCATATTCATCGGTACCGAACCAATGCGCCGCGCCCGGTGCCTGCAAGGCGTTGGCGAGGTTTTGCGCCACCGGATCGTGGGTGGCGATCCACGGCGCGAAGGCCGCGACCACCACCAACAGCAACGCCACCAGCAGGCCCGCCAGGGTCATGGGGTTGCGCAACAAATGCCGCAACACCCGCAGGCTACTCTTGCAAAAGGCGTCAAAGCTGGAGCCTGGCGTACGATCCACCGGGCGCTTCGCCGCCGACTCTATGGAAGACAGGTTGGCATTCATAAGCATCTTCTCTGTGTGAATTCTGGAAGCACTCAACGCTGCTTGTAGACACCCAGGTAACGGGTGGCCTCGGCATCGTCACCACTGAAACCCTTGACGTCGGCCGCGCTGACCACGGTGTCGGTCATCTGCGAGATCATCAGGATCGGCCCCACCTGCTGGTCGTAGAGGTTCTGCGCCTGGTGGTACAGGCTGATGCGCTGCGCCGGGTCGCGGCTGACCCCGGCCTGGTCGATCAGGCTGTTGAGTTGCGGGTTGAAGAACGAGGCGCGCCAGCCCTGGAAGTTCGGCAAGCCGGCGTCGTCGCTGTTGTTGGGGTTGTAGGCGAAGGTACGCAGGCTGAAATACGGGTGCGGATAACGCTCGGCACCCCGCGCCACGATGATTTCGAAATTGCGCGCACGCATTGCGCCGTACACCTGGTTGCCGGTGCCGGTGACGATGCTGGCCTTGATCCCGCCTTCGGCCAGTGTCGCTTGCAGGCGCGCGGCAATATCAATGAACGGCGGCTCCGACAAGGTACGAATGGTGGTATTGAAACCGTTGGGATAACCCGCATCGGCAAGCAGCTTTTTCGCCTTGGTCACATCCATGTGATAACCCGGGTCCGGCAAGCGCGCTTGCAACCCCAACTGCATCGGTTGCTGATTAAGCTTGCCGTAGTACGGCATCACTTGCTCATCCAGGCCCTTGTAGTCGATCAGGTTGCGCACTGCTTCACGCACCTGGGGCTTGGCAAACTCGGCTTGCTTCATGCTCATCGCCACGTAGTACATCGTCCCGCGCGGCAGTGACTGCACTTGGATCTTGTCCGAGCCATCGATGGCGCGAATATCCGGCGCGGCCATGCCATAGGCCAGGTCGAGATCGCCGCGCTCCAGCATCAGGCGCAGCGACTGGGACTCGGTCATGTGCCGCACCACCACGCGCTTGAGCTTGGCCGCGCCGCCCCAGTAGCCGTCAAAACGGGTCAGCAGCAGCGAATCGTTGGCGCTCCATTTGCTCAACACAAAGGGGCCACTGCCCGCCTCGTTCGTCACCAGCCAACCGGCGCCCAGGTCACCGTTTTTTTCATGGGCCAGCGCGGCCTTGCGGTCCACCACCACGGCGCTGGGCGAGATTGCCAGGGAGTCCACCAACAGCAGCGGGTCCATGGTTTGCGGCAGGTCGATCACCAGGGTGTGGGTGTCGGTGGCGCGGATCAGCGACTGAATGTTGTCGACGTTGTAGCCGTAGGCTTTCCAGGTGGTGGCCAGGCCGAAGTTGAGTTTCATCACGCGGTACAGCGACCACGCCACGTCTTCGGCGGTCAGCGGGTTACCCGAATGGAACTTCACATCCTGGCGCAGGTGGAAAGTCACCTGCTTGCCGTCCTCGCTGATGTCCCAGCGTTCGGCCAACTGCGGCAGGTGTTTTTCCGGGTTGCCCTGGTCGCGCTTGATCAGCGTGTCGTAGAGGTTGGCGTTGACGCCGGACGCATCCAGGCCGGGCGCGTTGGCCGGGTCGATGGAGAACAGGTTGACCATGCTCATGCCAACGATCAGTTGATCGGCCGGGGTCTTGGCGTGGGCCAGGGTCATCGGTCCGAGGGTGAGAACGGCCGCGAACAGGCCAAGGTGCAGTGTCGAAAATGTCATGAAAAAATCCTTCTTCTTATTAGTTTTATCGGTACTGCGTTGCGCATCAGCGGGTGCGTGGGTCGAACACCTTGTACAAGGCGTCGCTGATCAGGTTGAGCGCGACGAAAATCAAGCCGATCACCAGCACACAGCCCATCACCGCATTCATGTCACCGAGCATCAGGCTGCTGGTCAGGTACTGGCCGAACCCCGGCCAGGCGAACACCGTCTCGATCAGCACCGCGCCTTCCAGCAGCGAGCCGTAGGCCAGCGCCACCACCGTCAGCAACTGCACGAGGATGTTGCGAAACGCATGCCCCCACACCACTTGGCGACGGGACAAACCCTTGACCCGCGCGGTGATGATGTACTCCTGGGACAGTTGCTCCAACATGAAGCTGCGGGTCATGCGGCTGATGTACGCCACCGAGTTCAGACCCAGGATCAGTGCCGGCAGCACGATGTGGCGCAAGGCGCTGGCGAAGGCTTCCCAGTCGCGCGCCAGGCTGGTGTCGATCAGCAGCAGGCCAGTGACCTCGGGCACCATGCCGTCATAGGCCAGGTCGATGCGCCCTGCTCCACCGGCCCAACCGAGCCAGGCGTAGAACACCAGCAGGCCCATCATGCCCAGCCAGAAAATCGGCGTGGAGTAACCGAACAAGGTGATCACCCGCGCGACGTGATCGCCGAGGCGCCCCTGGTTACTGGCCGCGCAGACACCCAGCGGCAACCCGATGAGCACGCCGAACAGAATCGCCAGGGTGGCCAGTTCGATGGTCGCCGGGAACACGCGCAGGATGTCGTCCAGCACCGGGTGGCCGGTCAACAGCGCGTTACCGAAGTCGCCGTGGAGCAAGTCGTTGAGGTAAAGCCCGAACTGGGTCCAGATCGGTTTATCCAGACCCATCGAACGGTACACCTGGTCATAGGTGGACGCGTCCGCGTCCGGCCCGACCACGGCCAGCACCGGGTCCAGCGGCATGACCCGGCCGATGATAAAGGTCAGCGCCAGCAGGCCGAGCAACGTCACCAGCACCGTACCGGCGCGCCGCAGGGTATTGGAAGCGCGAGCGCCCATGACAGAGGCAGTCATAACAAACATAGTGAGCTCCTGATAAATCGATCAGCGCTTTTTGTAGACGTCGTTGTAGCGCGTGGTCGCAGCGGTGTGGCCTTGGTAGTTGGCCACGTCGCTGTACACCACCACGGTGTCGGTCATTTGCGAGACGGGCAAAATAGCGCCCACTTGCTGATCGACCTGCTCCTGGATCGCCCGGTACTGGGCCAGTTGCTTGCCGGCGTCGGGCTCGACTTCCGCGTGTTCGATCAGCTGGTTCAGCTCAGGGCTGTAGAACGACGTGCGCCAGCCCTGAAAGTTGGTGAGCTTGGCTTCATCGCGGTTATCCGGGTTGTACACCAGGGTGCGCAGGCTGGAATGTGGATGACGCTCCGCCCCGCCACCGCCGCGCCCGACGATGATGTCGAAGCTGCGCTCACGCATCGCGCCGTAGACCTGGTTGCCGGTGCCGGTCACGATGCTGGCCTGGATACCGGCCTGGGCCAGGGTCGACTGCAGGTTGGAAGCAATGTTGATGAACGGCGGCTCGGCCAACACGCGGATGGTGGTCTTGAAGCCGTTCGGGTAGCCGGCCTCGGCCAGCCAGGCCTTGGCCTGTTCAACGTTGAGCGTATAGCCGGGATCGGGCAGGCGCGCAGCCAAACCCAACGGCATCGGGCGTTGGTTGATCACGCCGTAATGCGGCATGACCGTCTGGTTGATGCCCTGGTAGTCGATCAGCGAACGCACTGCCTTGCGCACTCGCGCATCGGCGAACATCGGCTGCTTCACACTCAGCGCCACGTAATACAGGGTGCCGCGCTGCAGGGTCTGGGTGCGCACCTTGTCGCTTTTTTGCAGGGCTTCGATGTCCGGCGCGGACATGCCTTTGGCGATGTCCAGGTCACCGCGCTCGATCATCAGGCGCAACGACTGCGACTCGGTCATGTTGCGCATGACGATGCGCTTGAGCTTGGCCGGCCCCCCCCAGTAGCCGTCGAAACGGCTCATCAGGATCACGTCGTTGGCGCGCCAATCGTTGAGCACGAACGCGCCACTGCCGGCCGCGTGCGTCACCAGCCAGGCGGCGCCCATGTCGTTGCTTTTCTGGTGTTCGAGGACTTTTTTGCGGTCGAGGATAAACGCGCTCGGCGAGGTCGCCAGGGTGTTGAGCACCAGCAGCGGATCGGTAGGTCGCGGCATCTCGATCACGAAGGTCGAGGCATCGGTGGCGCGCATATAGCGTTCGACGTTTTCGGCGGTGAAACCGTAGGCCTTCCAGGTCGACGCCAGGGCGAGGTTGAGCTTGAGTACGCGGTGCAGCGACCAGGCCACGTCTTCGGCGCTCAGGGCGTTGCCGGACTGGAATTTCACGCCGTCGCGCAGATTGAAGGTCAGGGTCTTGCGGTCATCGCTGACCTGCCAGCGCTCGGCCAGTGCCGGCACCAGGCGATCAGGCTGGGCGACGTCCTGCACCAGCAACATGTCATAGAGGTTGGCATTGATCTCCGACACGTCCAGGCCGGTGGCGGCCGCCGGGTCCAGGGACAGCAGGTTGATCATGCTCATGCCGACGATCAACTGATCGGCCGGGGTCTTGGCAAAGCTTGCAGGTACCGCAGTGATAGCCAGGGCGGCGACGAATACCCGCGCCCACAGCGAAGGGAAAATAGTCATAACACGAGTGCCTTTTTTATATTTATACGGCTCTTGGGCAGCCCGGCGCATGCCGAGCCACCCGTGCAAAGGTCAGAAGCTGTTAAGCGTGTTGGTCTCGATGTAGTTGAAGTCAATGTCTTCACCCAGCCCCGGCAGGTCGGACAGGTGCACAAAGCCGTCGTTGTCCATCGGGTCTACAAGACGCTTGAGGTAGGCCGGAACTTCGTCGTAGTCCAGGTACGGGTGCAGCAGGCCACGCTCGTACCAGGTGCAATTCTTGATAGCGCCGACCACCGCCAGGTTGGCGGCGCCGTTGCCATGGATCTCGCAATCCATGCCGAATGACTCGGCCAGATGCGCCACCTTCAGGCACGGTGCAATGCCGCCGACGCCCGCCACACCGGCACGCAAGATATCGCAGACATCGTGCTTGACCCAGCTGGCGCGGCTCAGGTGTTTGCCGGACAGGGTTTCCGGACCCAACACCGGAATATCCAGTTGCCCCGCAAGCCAGGCATAGGACTCGGCGGACTCCTCCATCATCGGCTCTTCGAACCAGGCAAAGTCGAGCTTCTCCAGCTCGCGCCCGATGTACAGCGCTTCGGTGCGGCTGTACCAGTGGTAGCCATCGAGCATCAGTGCGATGCCCGGCCCGACCGCTTCACGCACGGCCGCACAGGCTGCGACATCGATGCGCGGGCTCGGGGCGAAGGACACCGGCGGCATCCAGGTGTGCAATTTGATGGCCTTGTAGCCGCGCTGCACCAGGGTTTCGGCGAACCGGCCGTAGTCGTCGGGAGTGGCCAGGCCGCCGGGCAATTCATCGCCGCACATGGTCGAGCCGTAGGCCGGCACCTTGTCGCGGAACCCGCCGATCAACTTGTGCACCGGCACGCCCAGTTTGCGCCCCGCCCAATCCCACAGCGCCTGTTCAACCAGGGCCAGCGCGCGGTCGGTCAACTGGCTGGCACTGCCACGCTGCCAATGCGCCAAATCGTGCCAGATTTTCTCGCGGTCAAACGCGTTTTGTCCCACCAGCACTTTGCGCACAAAACCATCGAGCACATAGGGGCGGATCAACTCGGGCGCGCCAAAGGCATAACCCTCCTGGCCGTCTTCGGTCTGGATGCGCAGCAAAGCCATCTGCGCCTGGGTGACGTCACCGGGGTGAGCGTGGCCGGCGCTGTCCACTGCGCGGCGGGTCGGGTAGGAAAAAACCTGGACGTTGACTGCTGTGATTCTCATGGACGTCTTGAGCCTTCTTATTGGATTTGAGACGGGGGATGTCGTCTGTTGCGATCGATCATAGGTCATCGTACAACACTTGAAAAGACCCAATAACCTCACTCCACCACCCGCGTATTTCCCGAAAAAACCAACAAAAGCCCCGTTTTTAAAGACAACCAAGGAATAACTGCATTTGCTTTGGAGCCCTATTCACTGGGCACATATATTTCAAGATGTTTCAAAATGGCAGATAACCCATAGACGAGTCATCTTGTCGTACGATAACGTATATCGGCAGCATAGATGAGATCCATACGCAACAACGCAGTGCCGCAACACCCTCAAACGACCCTAACAAAAACAAAAAAGAAGACCGTATGAACACCACCTTACGCACGCTTGTTACCGCCCTGACCTTCAGCCTGCCGCTCTATGTCAGCGCTGACTCTGCCAGCATCAACTACCGCCACCAGTTCACCGAGGAAGACAGCGCCCACGCCGATCGAATCAAGCTCAACTATCGCCTGGACAGTGGCCTGGGTTTTGAAGCAGAAATGAAATACCGCACGGCGGGCGACCGCGAAGACGTGGCCTACGACAACATGGTCAACAACGGCCACGAGTTCACCGTCAGCTACAACTACAAGCTCAGCCCGCAATCGAACTTGACCCCGGCGTTCCAGATGGACAGCTCCAAGGATTCGACCACTTACAAATTCGGGCTCAAGTACAACTACAAGATCAACGATGCCTTCTATGCGGCCACGCGCTATCGCCTCGACGCCAAGAAGCTCGACCGCGACCAGGTCGACGAAGACCTGCCCGACCACATCAAGGATGACCAGACTACGCATCGTTTTGAGGGCTGGCTCGGCTACACGCCGGCGAGCAAATGGGCGTACGAATATCAGTTCATCTATTTCAAGACCGACTACATCCGCTACGACAACAAGAAGAGCGACTACGAACAGAACCTGATCGTCAAATACAAGCTCACCAAGGAATGGGCACCGTTCATGGAGATCGGCGATGTGAAGGTCAACGCCACCTCTGAAGACCGCCAGGCACGCTGGCGCCTGGGCGTGCAGTACAACTTCATGTAACGCAACCCACGACTTGCCTGGCGCACACGCATCGTGCGCCAGGCAAGCCTGCTGCATTCAGTTCAATTGATGGGCCGACCAGCAGGTTTCAGGGCGACGCGCTCACCACGGCCGGGCCGTTCGACAATTCGGCGGCGGCAGCTTCATAGGCGCGGCGCATGCGCTCGCGACTGTTGGACAAGTGCAGGCGCATCGCGGCGCGAGCGGCGTCGGCATCGCGACGCAGGATGGCTTTGTAGATGTCCTCATGCTCACGACTCAAGCGCTCCAGGTAGGGCTCCTTATTGTCGTTGGCCAGGCGTTTGGAGTGCAGGCGCGTGCGCGGCAGGATGTTCATCCCAAGGTGCAGCATGATATCGGTGAAGTAGCGATTGCCGGTGGCCAGGGCGATCTGCTGGTGAAACTGAAAGTCCGCCGACACCGCATAGTCGGCACTCACCGCCCGCGAATCAAGCGCATCCAGCGAGTCGCGCATCACCCGCAACTGCTCATCGGTACGCCCCAGGCACGCCAGGCCGGCAGCCTCCACTTCCAGGCTGATGCGCAATTCGAGCACCGCCAGCACATCCTGCAGGGTCACGATGGTGTCCGGGTCGATCCGAAACCCGCTGGGGCTCGGGATATCCTTCACAAACGTACCGACGCCATGCCGGGTTTCCACCAGGCCCGAGGCTTGAAGACGCGAGATGGCCTCGCGCACCACCGTACGGCTCACACCGTGCTCGGCCATCACTTGCGATTCGGTGGGCATCTTTGTGCCCCGGGCCAGCTCACCGGCACAGATGCGTCGGGAAAGCTCAGTGACCAGGTCTTCGGCCAGGCTGCGGTGCCGGCGGCGAACCGTGGGCTGGACGTTCGGGTTGTCCATCAAGAACACAAATCTCGGTTTACGGAGGAATGCGCATCATAGCGCATTGGTTGTACGACAACGTAGACACGCGTGATAGGCAACCGGGGTTACTGACTCTCCTGCGCCTTGCCCTCCTGCATCTGCACCGACGATTTGCTCCCGTCGGTATTGTTCTTGGTGGCGTTATCGGCGCTGTCGAAACAGCCGTGAAGCATCAACATGCTGCACAGGACCAGGCTGAGTTTCTTCATGATGAGTCACCTGCTGACGGGTTGATGACTGAGCCGACCATTGGCCCAGTCCCTGATTTATCTGGCCGGACATCATCACGATACGTTCAACAAAACCGCGCACGGGGCTGACAGGCGGTTGCTATTGGCAGCGCAACGCCAGTGGCGAGCCGTATACCCATTAAAAAAAGATGCCCTTTGGCACCGATAACATCGTTTCTCGGGCGCACCACCAATCCCTATATTGAGCCGCACTATCCAGTGAACGAACCGACATTCACTCCATCAGTGCGAGTAGCCTCAATGAACGATAAACCTCACAGCGCTGGACTTGAAAATGCAGGCGCCGGGACCCGGGCGGTCTGGGGCGGAGAGCAAGTCAGGCACCCCTACAACGCGACGCAGACGCCTATCGTGGTCAGCGCCGCCTACGGTTACGACGACATCGACGTCTGGTACGACGTGGCGCTGGGGAAATCCCCGGGCTTCATCTATAGCCGGATGAGCAACCCGACGGTCGAAACCCTCGAAGCCAAGATCGGTGAGTTGGAAATGGCCGAAGCCGCGGTTGCGTTCAGCAGCGGCATGGCGGCCATCAGCAGTGTGCTCTACACCTTCCTGGCCCAGGGCGACCGCGTGGTGTCTACCAAGGACAGCTATGGCGGCACCAACAAGATTTTCGAGGAGTTCCTGCCGCGCATGGGCGTGGAGGTCACCTTGTGCGAGACCTTCGACCACGAGGCGATCGAACGCGAAATCGCCAACGGCTGCCGGCTGCTGTACTTGGAAACGCCGACCAACCCGACCCTGAAAATCCTTGATATCCAGCGCCTGGTGGCAGCGGCCAAGCGTGTCGGCGCCCTGGTGGTGGCTGACAACACGTTCGCTACACCGCTGAATCAGAACCCGCTGGCACTGGGGGTGGATGTGGTCATCCACAGCGCGACCAAATTCCTCAGTGGCCATGGTGACGTATTGGGCGGCCTGGTCTGCGGCACCGAAGCGCTGATGACCCAGGTTCGGCACTACCGCGAAATCAATGGCGCCACGCTCGATCCGTTCTCGGCCTACATGATCATCCGCGGCATGAAGACCCTGGTGCTGCGCATGCGCCAACAGCAACGCAGCGCCCATGCCCTGGCGGAGTTCCTGTGCACTGAACCCTTGGTCGCGTCCGTCAATTACCCCGGTCTTCCCAGTCACCCGAACCACGCGGTGGCCTGCGCGCAAATGGGCGGTTTTGGCGCCATTGTCAGTTTCGTGCTGACTGGCGGTATGGACACGGTCAAGGTGCTGCTGCCGCGCCTGCGATTTGCTCACTGCGCCGGCAACCTCGGTGCGGTCGAAACCATCTACGGCCCGGCCCGCACCACCAGCCATGTGGAAAACACACTGGAAGAACGCCAGGCGCTGGGTATTTCCGAAGGGCTGGTGCGCGTCTCGGTGGGCATCGAGGACACCGACGACTTGCTCGACGACCTGAAACAGGCGTTCGCGTTTGTGCGCTGCCTGCGCGAGGAAAAAAGCCGCGAGCCGGCCTGACCTGAAGTTTCAAACCCCACGACAGGGCCGTCTGCGGGGCGTTTCATGAAGAGGAATAATAATAAAACGTAGTGGCGAGGTTGCGACCTGCCCTAACAACTTTCATGAGAACAACCATGTCCATAAAAGAACAAAAACTCAACGCACGCGCCGGTTTCAAACAGGAAATGCAGACGCGCCATATTGTCATGCTGGCCTTGGGCGGCGTAATCGGCACCGGTTTGTTTCTGACGTCCGGCTACACCGTCAACCAGGCAGGCCCTTTAGGTGCAGTCATCGCCTACATTATCGGCGCACTGATGGTCTACATGGTCATGATGTGCCTGGGTGAGCTGGCAGTGCAGATGCCTGAAACCGGTTCGTTCAGCACCTACGCAACCCGCTTTCTCGGCCCGGGCACCGGCTACACCGTGGCCTGGCTGTACTGGCTGACATGGACCGTGGCCATTGGCTCGGAATTCACCGCAGCCGGGATCCTGATGACCCGCTGGTTTCCGGACACGCCGGTATGGATCTGGAGTGCGCTGTTCGCCGGCACGGTGTTCCTTACCAACGTGGTCTCGGTGCGTCTGTTCGCCGAGACCGAATTCTGGTTGTCGCTCATCAAAGTCGTGACGGTGGTGGTGTTTCTGGTCATCGGCGGCGGGGCTATTCTCGGGCTGTTGAATATCGACCAGGCGCACAGCATCGGCTTGGCCAACTTTACTCGAGAAGGCTTGTTCCCCACCGGTTTCATGTCGATTGCGATGACCTTGCTGGCCGTGTCGTTCGCGTTCTCGGGCACCGAGCTGATCGGCATCGCCGCGGGCGAAACCAAAGACCCTCAACGCAATGTGCCACGGGCCATTCGCACCACCGTGCTGCGCCTGGCGATCTTTTTTGTCGGCACCATTTTTGTCCTGGCCACCCTGCTGCCCCGCGAACAGGCCGGTTTGGTGGAGAGCCCCTTTGTGACGGTGTTCACCTACATCGGCATCCCCTACTCTGCCGACATCATGAACTTTGTGATCATTACCGCGCTGTTGTCGGCGGCCAACTCCGGGCTCTACGCCGCCTCACGGATGCTCTGGACCTTGAGCGACCAGGGCCACCTGCCCAAGCAGTTCTCGCAACTGACCCGCATGGGCACCCCGTTGAACGCGATTATCTTGAGCATGATCGGCGGCGGCGCATCCCTGCTCAGCAGCGTATTCGCCGCCGACACCGTGTACCTGGCGCTGGTATCGATTTCCGGGCTGGCGGTGGTGGTGGTGTGGATGAGCATCGCCGCCAGCCAAATTGCCTTCCGCCGGCACTATGTGGCCAACGGCGGCGATGTGCGCGAGCTCAAGTTCAGGGTTCGGGGTTACCCGTGGGTGCCGCTGGGCGCACTGGCGTGCTGCAGCCTGGCCTGTGTGGGGATCGCTTTCGATCCGGAACAGCGGGTAGCGTTGTACTTCGGCATCCCCTTCATCGCATGGTGCTACTTCGTGTATTACATTACCCGCAACAGCCGCGAACGACGCTTGTCGCTCACGTCCACGGTACAACCGTCCGATGCGTTCTAGGTACGTTCGACGGCGTGGGTCAGCGTGCTCAGTGCAGCGTCAATGAGGTCCAGACCATGAAGCAAAAGCCGCTCCCCCCCTTGAACTGGCTGCGAGCCTTCGAGGTGTCCGCTCGCTGCCTGAACTTCACCCACGCCGCTGACGAACTGTGTCTGACCCAAGGCGCGGTCAGTCAACAGATCCGCCAACTGGAAAGCCATCTGGGGGTGGCCCTGTTCAAACGCCTGCCCCGGGGCCTGGGCTTGACCGAAGAGGGCCAGGCCTATCTGCCGGTGGTGCAGGACGCGATCACACGACTGGCGGTGGGCACCAGCGAGATTTTTGGCCAACACAAACGCCGGCCGATCAAGGTGCGCGGCAGCCTGGCTTTTTTCGTGCACTGGCTGGCACCCAAGCTGGTGGACTTCCGTCAGCGGCACCCGCACGTCGATATCCGCTACATCAGCAATATCTGGGTCAAGGAGCTGGATGGCGAAGACGATATGGAGATTCGCTGGGGCCACGGCCAATGGCCCGGCCTGGTGTCCCAGCGCCTGACCTGGGACACGTTGTTTCCGGTCTGTTCGCCGACCCTGATGGCGCACGCCCCCCTGAACACGGCAAACGACATCGCCCAGCACACGCTGCTGCATGTGCTGGGTTACGAGGAGGGCTGGGGATACTGGTTGAAGATGGTCGGCGCCGACGCGGTCGACTCATCACGCGGCCTGCAGTTCGATACGTTGATCTCGACGTTGCGCATGGCGCAACTGGGGCAAGGCATTGCACTGGCCCGCTCCTCTATGGTCGACGAAATGCTCCAGGACGGATGCCTGGTTGAACCATTCGACCAGCGCATAGAGGCCAGCGAGTCGTTTTACCTGGTACGCGGTTCTGGCGCCGACGAGCATCCCGACGCCGTGATGTTTTCCACCTGGCTGGTCGAGCAGGCACACCGTTACAAATAACCGGCCGGAGCCGAACCATGCGCTACATAAGTACCCGAAATGCGGCCGTGCAGGCCGACTTCGAAAAGGTCGTGTTGTCCGGCATCGCCGACGACGGCGGGTTGTTCGTCCCTCTCGATCTGCCGTTGTTCGCGCCCCATGACATCGCTAACTGGTCAACCTTGCCCTACGACGAACTGGCTTATCGGATCATCCGGCCGTTCGTGGGGGCGACGATTGCCGAAACAGACCTCAAGCGCCTGCTCAAAGCCGCCAGCAGCCGGTTCCAGCACCGTGCCGTAGCGCCTTTGCATCAGGTCGACCGCAACGAATGGGTGCTGGAACTGTTCCACGGCCCTACCCGCTCCTCGAAGGATTTCGCCGCGCAGTTGCAGGCGCAGTTCGTGCAGCACTTTCTGCACCAGCGGCGTCGACGCGCGGTAGTGCTCGGCGCCACCAACGGCGACACCGGCCTGGCGGCCATTGAAGCGTTCAAAGACTGTGCCGAGGCCCACGTGGTGGTGCTCTATCCCGAGCGCGGCGTGCCCCCGCATCAGTTGCAGGCGCTGTTGGCGGTGGCGCAGCCCAATATGCATCTGTTCGCTGTCGACGGTAGCTTCGACGAGTGCCAGAGCATTGTGAGCGGGCTGTTCAAACAATGGCCGTGCGCACCGTACGCGGCGATCAGCTTCAACTCCAGCAACTGGGTCAACGTGCTGGCCCAATTGGTGGTGTATTTCCACGCGGTCCTGCAACTGGGCGGCGGCCAGCGGCCGATCGGTTTCAGTGTGCCGGCGGCGAGTTTCGCTGAAGTCTATGCCGGTTACATCGCACAGAAGATGGGCTTGCCCATCACCCAGCTGATCGTGGCCACCAATACCAACGACGCCCTGCACCAGCTGTTCCTGAAGAACCATTATTCCAGGCTGCGCGCCAACACCACCTTGTCACCGGCCATGGACCTGTCGACGTTCTCCAATCTGGAGCGTTTTCTCTGGGAGGTTTACGAACACGACGCCGGGGCGGTGAGCGCGTTGATGGCCGGGCTGGAGGCCAGCGGCGAGATGAGCATCGCCAATGAATGCTGGTTGCAGGCGCGGATGATCATTGACTCCTACGCGGTCAGCGATGCTGAAACCCTGAATGAGATGACCGAGTTGTACCGTGACACCGGCTACATCGTCGATCCTCACACCGCCACCGGCGTGCTTGCCGCCCGCCTGTACCGTCGCAGCCTGGTGGCGCCGATGGTCACGCTGGGGGAAATCTCGCCGGTCAAATCGGCGGCGCTGCTCGACACGTTGGGGATCAGTGTGCCGCGCCAGGCTTGCCGGGACACCGCGCCCGGCGGACCGCCGCATAAGCGGATCAGGCCCGACGATATTGCCCCGCTCCTTCAACAGCTCGACGCGCTGTGAGGGCGCGGTCACTGGAGGCTCAATGAAGCGCATTCTGGACCCTCTCGATGAACGCATCATCGCCGAGCTGCGGCTCAACGCCCGCGCCGCCCACGCGGAGCTGGCGGCCAAGGTCAACCTGTCGCGCAACGCCGTGCGCCAGCGCATCGAACGCTTGGAACGTGACGGCGCCATACTGGGCTATACCGTCCTGACGGGCGACGGAGGACAAGCCGCCGCGCAGATCAATGCGGTGATTTTCGTCTATCGCTATGACCGTATGCGCGGAGAGGATGTATTGCAGGCGCTGCGTGCAATCCCCGAAGTCATCCAGTGCGACGTCATGAGCGGTGAGTTCGACCTGATGCTGCGTGTCGGCGCAACGAACCCGCAGCGGGTGCATCAGGTGTGGAGTCAGATTTCGGCGCTGGCAGGCGTTGAAAACACGGTGACGTCTTTCGTCTTGACGTCCGTCGTCTGAGCCCTTCGCCGCCGCTAAAAGAGCCAGCCTTCGCTGGCTTTTTTTATGCCGGGCGGGCACGCCGGCCCTTGGTCAAAATGCCCATAAAATAGAGCAAATAGGCATATTTCACTGCCCTGATTGGCCGCCTAATCTAGAGCCCAACCACTCCTCACCCAGATCAGGGGCAATAAAAATGACTGAATACAAACTGGCGCTGGTCGGCTTCGGCGGTGTCAACCGGGCCTTGGCGCAACTGATCGCCGAGCGCAATGAGCGCTGGAAAACCGAACTGGGTTTTAGCCTGAAAATCGTCGGCGTCACCGACCTGTTCCTCGGCTCGGTGATCGATCGCCAAGGGCTGGATGCCGCCTTATTGGCGACTCTGCCCATGACCAAAGGCGCTCTGGCGCAACTGCCGGGGGGCGACGCGGCAGCCCTCAATGAAGCCGTGATCAAAGACTCCGGCGCCGACATGATTGCCGAAGCCACGTTCACCAACCCGGTGGACGGTGAGCCGGCGACCTCGTTCTGTCGCTGGGCGCTGGAAAACGGCAAGCACGTCGTCACCACCAACAAAGGGCCGATCGCCCTGCACGGCGCAGCCTTGAAAGCCCTGGCCCAGCGCAACCACGTGGGCTTCGAATACGAAGGTGCGGTGATGAGTGGCACACCGGTCATACGCCTGGCCAGGCAGTTGCTGGCCGGCAGCACCATCAGCGGTTTCGAGGGCATTCTCAACGGCACATCCAACTTCGTCCTCACCCGCATGGAGAGCGGCCTGGGTTTTGCCGAGGCGGTCAAGCAGGCGCAGGCGCTGGGGTATGCCGAAGCCGATCCGACGGCGGATGTCGAAGGTCATGACGTACGGCTCAAGGTGGTGATCCTGGCCAACGAACTGCTCGATGCAAGAATCAATGTCAGCGATGTGCGCTGCAAGGGTATCAGCGCCCTCACCCGCGGCGACATCGACCAGGCTCGCCAGAACAATGCCCGCTGGAAACTGATCGGCGCCGCCACGCGCCAGGCCGATGGCTCGGTCAGCGCCAGCGTCGAGCCGCGCCTGTTGAGCAACGATCATCCGTTGGCCAGCATCGGCGGCGCCACCAATGCGGTGTCGTTCACCACCGGCCTGATCGGCACAGTGACGGTTTCGGGGCCCGGCGCCGGACGCACGGAAACAGCCTTCGCGCTGCTGTCGGACATCATCAGCCTCCATCAATCCGCCGCACAGCACCGGGAAGCAAACCAATGAACGTCTCGCACCTGGCCCGCAGTGTCGTGGCACCGCAGATCCAAGTCTTCAACCCTTTTGACAGTACGCCGGTCGGCACCGTCGCGGATGTGTGTGCGTCGCAGGTTCCGCACCTGCTGGAACAGGCACGCGACGGCGTCCGCGCTTGCGCTGCGTTGCCACGTTACCGCAGGGCGCAGATCCTCGAACGGACGGCCTTGCACGTCGAGCGCGACGCCCGCGCGTTCGCCCGGCTGATCGTCGACGAAGCCGGCAAGACCCTCAAGCAGGCCGAAAAGGAGGTCAAGCGGTGTATCAACACCCTCAAGTTGTCGGCCGAAGAAGCTAAGCGCAATGCTGGAGAAGTGATTCCATTCGATGCGTATGAAGGCTCGGAGTCGCGCCAGGGCTGGTTCTCCCGCGAGCCTCTCGGTTTGATCGTCGCGATCACGCCCTACAACGACCCTTTGAACCTCGTGGCCCATAAGCTCGGCCCGGCGATTGCCGGCGGCAACGCGGTGATTCTCAAACCGTCCGAACTGGCGCCGTTGTCGGCGATAAAACTGGTGGCGTACCTGGTCGAGGCCGGATTGCCCGAATCGGTGGTCACGGTTGCCACCGGCGGTGCCGAGCTGGGCAAGGCCCTGGTGGCGGCGCGGGAAGTACGCATGATTTCCTTTACCGGCGGGTTTGTCACCGGTGAGCAGATTGCCCGCACCGCGGGCTTGAAGAAACTGGCGATGGACCTGGGCGGCAATGCGCCGGTGATCGTCATGGCGGACTGCGACCTTGAGGCCACTGTGGCGAGCTGCGTATCGGGCGCGTTCTGGGCGGCGGGGCAAAACTGCATCGGCACTCAGCGGCTATTGGTGCATGCCTCGATTTATGCGGCGTTCCGTGCGCGATTCGTCAGCCAGACCGAGGCGCTGACGGTCGGGAACCCGATGCTCGCCACGACCGATATCGGCCCGATGATCACCCAGCAAGCGGCACAGAATGCCGAGCGTGTGGTAGCCGACGCACTGGCACGGGGCGCCACGTTGCTTTGCGGGCATCAGCGCCAGGGCGCCTGCTACACCGCCACGGTGCTGGAAAACGTCGATCACGCCAGCCCGCTCTGGCGCAATGAGGTATTCGCGCCGGTGGTGGTGTTGCAGCCGTTTGAGTCGTTCGATGAGGCCATCGCGCTGGCCAACGAGCCCGACTACAGCCTGCACGCCGGGATCTTCACCCGCGACTTGGCGACGGCTTTGAGCGCCGCACGCAGGATCGAAGCCGCAGGCGTGATGATCAATGACTCTTCGGACTATCGCTTCGATGCGATGCCATTCGGCGGTTCCAAATACGGCAGCCTGGGCCGTGAGGGCGTGCGCTTCGCCTACGAGGAAATGACGCAACCCAAAGTGGTGTGTTTGAACACGCTCGGTTGAGCGAGGCAAATTGTGATCCGCCACAGGACTCCATGGCGACTTTGCAGGGCGGTATTTGGGCAAGCAATGGCAGCAATTGGCTACGATTGAGCTTCTTGCGCAGTACCTGATGGCCTTGTGCGTCTTGGCCGTGCAAGTGAACGCTGTTCTTGCCAATGTCGATGCCTAGAATGGTTACGCTGTTCACCGCCCGCGCAAAGTCGTTGAAAAACCTGAGGACAGCGAAATTTCGCCGTGTTATATTGATAACACAGACGCCTTAAATGATCTTTCGATAACATTTTTGGCCGGACTTTTTGCTGCCGCTGCGGATTTCACATGGAAAAAACAGGCTTCCTTGACATGCTGGACAGCCGGTTCGCCGACCTCACGCCGACCGGTAAACGGATTGCCGGCTACCTGCTGGCCAACCCGCAGAAACTACCATTCGAGACCGCGGACAGCATTGCGCAGCAGACGGATACAACCGGCATATCGGTCGGCCGATTCTTGCGCTCGCTGGGTTATCGCAACATTGACGATGTGAAAAAAAGCCTGCGTGACGATGACGACAGCGCCTGGGTCATCACTGACAGGCTGGGGGCGTTTCGTGAGGAAAAGGTCCATGGCGATACGCTTGAGCGATCAATGAAACGTGAAGTCGAAGCCATCCAGCGCGTGTATGGGCTGGCGCGTGGGGCCACGTTCTCGCGGATCGTCGACCGGCTGTGCGCCGCCGATGCGGTGTTTATCGTCGGCATCCAATCAACGCGCGGCATTCTGAATGCCTTCTTCAGCCACCTGGAGTACATCAGGCCCAAGGTCTATTACGTGGACGGTCTGTCCGGCACCTATGCGGAGTCCTTGAATTCTCAATTCGAAAATCCCTATGCGGTCATCGCGGATTTTCGTATGTATTCGGCCGTGGCGCGAACCTTCTGCGATGTCGCCCACCAACAGCACCTGCCGCTGGCATTCATTACCGACTTTCAGTGCCCCTGGGCGCGTGATTACCCGCATGACCTGCTCCAACTGGACTCGGATGTGGGGCAGTTCTGGGATTCACTGGCGCCGCTTTCCTGCCTGCTCAACCTGATCGTTTCCGCGGTGGCGGAGCAATTGGGCGACAACCTGGATGAACGCCTGGCCAAAAACCGTGAGCTGCAACAACTGTTCGGTCAATTTGATTAATGCGCAGCGGCGCGCCATTCAACGTCTGTACTGGAGCCTTGATGTGACTAACACCCCCCTCATCGAAATCGATGCCCAGGCGTTGAAAATCGAGATCGATCTGGTGTACGCCAGGGCCGACAACCTCGCCGGCAAACAGATCTATCAGGACTCACGCTGCCTGTTGCACCCCGATGCGCACGCCTGCTTGCGCAAGGCCTGCCAACTGGCCCACCAAGCGGGCTTGAGCTTGCGCATTCTCGACGCCTACCGGCCGCCGTACGCTCAATACCTGTTGTGGGCCGCACTGCCCGACTCCGAATACGTTCGCGACCCTGCCCTGGGCTCGCATCACAGTCGCGGCGTGGCTGTCGATCTCACGCTGATCGACGCGAACGGCAAGGCATTGGACATGGGCACGGCGTTTGACGACATGCGCGAAAAGTCGCACCAGTTCCACGTTGATCTCCCCCCCCAGGTGCAGCAGAACCGCCTGATTCTGTTAGGCATCATGCTCGCGTCAGGCTTCACCTACATAGACAGCGAGTGGTGGCATTACGAGTTACCCGATGCGCAGGAGTACCCACTGATTGACGACCCGTCAATCGCCCCCGCCCCTTGATCCAATGACCGTGACACCCGACCGGGGCCTCTATAAATCCCGGCGTAGAACAACAGCAACACTGGGATGCCCTGATGCAGCCCATTTACTGCCCGGTATAGCACCAATAAAAAACCTGAAAAATTCCATACATCGAACGATAAAGGAACCGGCATGAAATCAATCGTTGAACCTCGTCATCTGGCGATGGCTGTTTTCTTCACCGCCATGGGCCTCGGCTCATTTCAAGCGGCCAGTGCAGCCGTACCCCAGGACACCTTGATGATCGGCAAACCGTCCGATCCTCAAACGCTCGACCCGGCGGTGACCATCGACAATAACGATTGGGCCATTACCTACCCGGCTTATCAGCGCCTGGTGACGTACAAGGTCGAGGACGGTAAGGGCAGCACCGAAGTGCACGGTGAGCTCGCCGCCAGTTGGTCGACCTCGCCGGACAACCTCACCTGGGAATTCAAGCTCAAGCCCGGCAACAAGTTCGATGATGGCACCGAGGTGAATGCCGAGGCGGTCAAGTTTTCCTTTGATCGCGTGATGAAACTCAAACAAGGACCTTCGGGCGCTTTCCCCGAGGATATGGACGTCACGACGGTCGACCCGATGACGGTGCGCTTTAGCCTCAAAGCGCCCTATGCCCCGTTTCTGTCGACGCTGGCGCACAACGGCGCCGCCATCGTAAACCCGGCCGTAGCCAAGAAGCCTGAAGGGGCCGAGACCTATCTGTCGACGCATACGGCCGGCTCTGGGGCGTTCAAACTGGTCAACTGGCAGAAAGGCCAGGCCTTGACCATGGAACAGAACAGTTACTACGCCGGCCCCAAGCCGACCCTGAACAAAGTGGTCGTCAAGATCATCGGCGAGGCCTCGGTACGCCGCCTGCAACTGGAACATGGCGACCTGGACATCATCGAAGACATGCCTGAGGACCAACTCCAGGCCCTGGCGAAAAAACCCGGGATTGTGATCGGTGACTACCCGTCGCTGCGGGTGACAATGCTCTACCTCAACACGCAGAAAGCGCCGCTGAACAACGCGGATGCGCGTCGTGCAATCATCGAGTCGGTGGACTACAACGGCATTATCCAAGGCATCCTGGGCGGCAAGGCAAAGCCGTTGAACGGCCCGATTCCCCAAGGCATGTGGGCGTATGACGAAACGCTGCCGGCGCTCAAGCAGGACCTGAGCAAAGCCAAGGCCGACATGGCCAAGGTCTCGCCAAAAGTGAGCAACCTGACCTTCATGTATTCCGATAAAGACCCGAACTGGGAACCCATCGGCTTGACCCTGCAAGCCGGCCTGCAATCGATCGGCGTCAACCTGAAGATGGAAAAACTGGCCAACGCCAGCATGCGCGAACGCTTGGGCACGGGGGATTTCGACGTCGCCATCGGCTCATGGAGCCCGGACTTTGCCGACCCCTACATGTTCATGAATTTCTTTTTCGACTCCAAGCTCAAGGGCCTGGCGGGTAACCGTTCCCTGTACGACAACCCGGCAGTCGACAAACTGATTCGTGAATCGGCCATCACCAACGACCAGGCCAAGCGTGTCGAGCTGTATCAACAGGCGCAGAAAATCGTGCTCAATGACAGCGTCTACGCCTATCTCTATCAGAAAGCCTACACCTTGCCGATGAGCGACAAGATCAAGGGGTACGTGTTCAACCCGATGCTTGAGCAAGTCTTCAACATCGGCACGATCACCAAGTAAGGCACTTCGGCCAGCAGCAGCGGTGCCGCGCACGCGGGCCCGCTGCAACGCCATGCCCGCGAGCCGCCTTGCCCTGCCCCTTTGTAGAGTGACCGAGGTGCCCTATGGCCTTCTTGAATACAGTGCGAAAACGTCTCGGCGGCCTCCTCCTGGTGGTGTTCGGGGTTTCGCTGATCACCTTTTCGATTTCCCATCTGATCCCCGGCGATCCGGCGCGCCTGATCGCGGGTGACCGCGCCACGGATGCGATTGTCGAGCATATTCGGCATCAATTGGGCCTGGATCTGCCGCTGTACCAGCAATACGGGCGCTACATGCTCGACCTGTTTCATGGCGACCTGGGCACCTCGATCCGAACCAGCCGCCCGGTGCTTGAAGACTTGCAAGCGTTCTTCCCGGCGACCCTGGAGCTGGCCTTCGCCGCGCTGACATTATCGATCCTGGTGGGCGTGCCCCTCGGTGTATTGTCGGCGGTCTACCACAATCGCCTTATCGACCAGATCGCCAGGACACTGGCGGTAACCGGCATTTCCACCCCCGCCTTCTGGCTGGGGCTGGGGTTGATCGTGGTGTTCTACGGCCATCTGAACTGGCTGCCCGGCAGCGGACGACTCGATGAAGGCTTGACCCCACCGCCAACCTATACGGGTTTCTACCTGATCGATTCAGTGATTGCCGGCGACATGGCGCTGTTTGGCAACGCGCTCAAGCATCTGATCCTGCCCGCAATCACACTGGGCTTCGTCAACCTGGGCGTCATCGCGCGGCAGATCCGTTCGGCGATGCTGGATCAGCTCGGCGAAGACTACATACGCACGGCACGCGCCTATGGGTTATCGAAGTGGACCGTGATTCTTCGCCATGCGCTGCCCAATGCACTGATCCCTTCCATCACGGTGCTGGGCTTGACCCTCGGCGACCTGCTGTATGGCGCGGTGCTGACTGAAACCGTGTTCGCCTGGCCGGGCATGGGCGCCTACGTGGTCAAATCGATTCAATCGCTGGATTTCCCCGCAGTCATGGGCTTCGCCATCCTGGTGTCGTTCATCTACGTACTGCTCAACATGACGATCGATCTGCTGTATCGCGTGATCGACCCGCGCATTGGCGAGGTCAACTGACAATGTCCGATTCCCTTATTGCACCGGCCGTTGCGCCCTTGCCAAAAATGAACCGCTGGCAGGACAAGCTCGCGTACCTGGCCCACCAGCTACGGCGCAGCCCGCTGACCATGGCCGGGCTGCTGATCACCCTCGCGGTGCTGCTGGTGATGCTGTTCGCACCGTGGC
Source organism: Pseudomonas lactucae (assembly GCF_036688725.1). Classification (NCBI taxonomy): domain Bacteria; kingdom Pseudomonadati; phylum Pseudomonadota; class Gammaproteobacteria; order Pseudomonadales; family Pseudomonadaceae; genus Pseudomonas; species Pseudomonas lactucae. Next base: position 109,703 of record NZ_JAQQPT010000002.1, read on the forward strand.
TCGCGCCCCATGACCCCAACGCCTTGAACCTGGCACAGCGGCTGGCGGCGCCTTCGGCGCAGCATTGGTTCGGCACCGATGAAGTCGGGCGTGACCTGTTCAGCCGGGTGCTGTACGGCAGCCAGCAATCGGTGGGCGTCGGCCTGTTCGTGGCGTTCACCTCGTGCCTGGCCGGTGGCCTGCTCGGCTGTATGTCCGGGATCATTGGCGGACGCTTCGACGGCCTGGTGATGCGCGTCATGGACATCATGCTGTCGGTGCCGTCGCTGGTGCTGATCATGGCGCTGGCCGCCGCGTTGGGCCCCAGCCTGTTCAATGCGATGCTGGCGATTACCCTGGTACGAGTGCCGTTCTATGTGCGCCTGGCGCGCGGCCAGGCCCTGAGCATTCGGCAGATGGGCTACGTGAAAGCCGCCGAAACCTTCGGCGCGGGGCGCTGGCACATGGTGAGCTGGCACGTCGCCCGTAACGCCATGCCGCCTCTGCTGGTGCAACTGAGCCTGGATATCGGCAGCGCGATCCTGATGGCCTCCGCCTTGGGCTTCATCGGCCTGGGTGCGCAGCAACCGACCGCCGAATGGGGCGCCATGGTCGCCACCGGACGCAACTATATTCTTGACCAGTGGTGGTACTCCACCTTTCCAGGGGTCGCAATCTTGATCACCGCGACCGGGTTCAACTTATTGGGCGACGGCGTACGCGACCTGCTCGACCCACGCCAGCAGGGGAAATGAGCATGCCTATCCAGCCACAGGTCACTGCCCACTCACGCGAACCCGTGCTGTCCATCGACAACCTGCGGATTGAATTCCCGGCATACCGCAGTACCGTAAAAGCGCTCAACGGTGTCTCCCTGGAGGTCAAGGCCGGCGAAATTGTCGGCGTGATCGGTGAGTCGGGCTCGGGAAAATCGGTGACCGCCATGCTGAGCATGCGCTTGCTGCCGGAACGCGCCTACGCGGTCAAAAGCGGGGCGCTGCGCATTCTGGGACGAGACATGCTGGGCGCCGCGGAAAAAGACCTGCTCAAGGTGCGTGGCAAAGACGTCGCGATGATTTTTCAAGAGCCCATGACGGCGCTCAACCCGACCCGGCGGATTGGCCGGCAGATGCTCGACGTGATCATCCATCACCAGAAGCTGAGCACGTCCGAGGCCCGCGCCAAAGCCATTGCCCTGCTGCGGGACATGCACATCGCCGACCCCGAACAGGTCATGCACAGCTATCCGTTCGAACTGTCCGGCGGCATGCGTCAGCGGGTCATGATCGCCTTGGCATTTTCCTGTGATCCGCAACTGTTGATCGCCGACGAGCCGACCACCGCGCTGGATGTCACCGTGCAGCGCCAGGTCTTGCTGCTGCTGCGCGAAAAGGCTCGCCAACGGGGCACGGCGATCCTGCTGATTACCCATGACATGGCTCTGGTCTCGCAGTTTTGCGACCGGGTGTACGTGATGTACACCGGCGCGGTGGTCGAGCAAGGCATTACCGCCCAGGTGATGGCTGACCCCCGTCATCCCTACACGAAGGGGTTGCTCTGCGGCTTGCCGGAACAGGTCGAGCCGGGCCAGGACCTGATGACCATCCCCGGCCAGGTGCCCAACCTGGCCGCCTTGCCCGAAGGCTGCACGTTTCGCGACCGCTGCGCCCATGCCATGGCGCGCTGTGCCGAGCGCCCGCCGATGCAGACCGTCGATGCCGCAACCGGCCACCAAAGCGCGTGCTGGTTGGTCGAGCCGCCCTCCCCCTCATCCCTGGAGTTGCACTCATGAATGACATCGCCACGCTCGCCACCCGCCCGCCCATCCTGGGCTTGCAGGACGTCCGGGTGCACTACCCGATGGGCACTGACTGGTTGGGAAGACCCAAAGCCGTGGCACACGCGCTCAATGGCATTGACCTGCAGGTGCAGGCCGGTGAAACCCTGGGCATCGTCGGCGAGTCAGGCTGCGGCAAGAGCACCCTGGCGCAACTGTTGATGGGCTTGATCAAACCCACGTCAGGCCGGCTCGATTGGGTGTACAACATCGACAGCGAGCGCAGCAGCCACGTGCAGATCGTCTTCCAGGACCCGCAGTCCTCGCTGGACCCGCGCCTGCCGATCTGGAAAATCATCACCGAACCGCTCTACGTCCAGCGCAGCGCTCCGCGCCGCGATATGCACGACATCGCCGCCAAAGTCGCCGCGCAAGTCGGCATCAGGGCCGAGTATCTCGACCGCTACCCTCACCAGTTTTCCGGCGGGCAACGCCAACGCATCGCCATCGCGCGGGCGCTGTCGTCGAACCCGGACATCATCGTCCTGGACGAGCCGACCTCTGCGCTGGACATTTCGGTGCAGGCGCAAATCCTCAACCTGTTGAGTGAATTGCAACGCGCTCGGCAGCTGACCTATATCCTCATTTCCCACAACGTGTCGGTGGTGCGCCACATGGCGGACCGGGTGGCCGTCATGTACTTGGGACAGGTAGTGGAGTTGGGTTCTGCGGCGCAGGTGCTGGAGCATCCGCGCCATCCCTATACGCGCTTGTTGCTCGAAGCCGTTCCCCGTCTGGGAGCCCCCGTGGACGATGCGCATGTCTCGGCACCGACCGAGTTGCCCGGCAATCGCAACTTGCCCAAAGGCTGCTTTTTCCGTGATCGCTGCCCGCAGGCGACGGTTGGCTGTGAACGACCTCAAGCGTTACTGCCGGCCAGCCGCTCCAGTGGCACTGAGCAGGTCAGATGCCACCTGGCGTCAGCCGAGCAAGGGCTGCCAACCCAATCGGCCGGTTAGCGCGCGCCACAGGCATTGATCGGCGGTACCCGCCCCCGCCACGGCTGCGCCCGCTCCAACTGTGCCGCAAGCGCGAACAAGGTACTTTCCTCGCCAAAGCGCGCAGCAAAATGCGCCCCCATCGGCAGGCCGGCCGCGCTCCAGTGCAACGGTACCGACATCGCCGGTTGCCCGCTGGCATTGAACAGCGCGGTGAACGGCGAGTAGCTGTGGAAGCGCTCGATCAACTCATCCAGGCTCAAGCGGTCGTCCTGCAGGTCCAGCTCGCCGATCAGTACGGGTTCACGGGCCAGGGTGGGTGTGAGGATCAGGTCATAGTCCTGCATGAACACCGCCAGTTGACGGCCCAAGGCATGGATCCATTCCACCGCGCCGGCGTACTGAGCCCCGCTGACCTCGCCCTTGCCGCGCAGGATGATCCGGGTGCGGGTTTCAAGCTCTTCGGGCTGCACCGCAAAGCCGCGCATCTGCCCCAGTACGTCGAGGTAATGACGGGTGCTGGCGCCAATGATGGTAAACACCTGATCGAGAAACTCCGGCAGCGCCACCGGCAGCTTCACCAGCTCGACACGGTGGCCCAGGGACTCGCACAGCCTGGCCGCCGCGCGCACGGACTCGACCGCTTCACTGGACGTCGACCACGGCTCGAGGTGTTCCACCAGTGCAATCCGCAGTGGCCGTGGATCACGTTGCAGCGCCGAGACATAGGGCTGTGCCTGCATGGGCGCGGCGTACGGTGCGCCCAGGTCGATGCCCGCCGTCGCATCCAGCAACGCGGCGCTGTCGCGTACCGACAAGGTGATGGCATGGGGCGTGCCCATCCCCGCCCAGCCTTCGCCAATCATCGGGCCCGACGGCAATAACCCGCGACTTGGCTTGAGGCCGAACACCCCACAGCAGGACGCCGGCACACGCAACGAACCGCCGCCATCGTTGCCATGCGCAAACGGCACGACGCGCGCCGCCACCAGGGCCGCCGCGCCGCCGCTGGAACCGCCCGCGCTGTGGCTGGTGTTCCAGGGGTTGCGGGTGGCGCCGAAGCGGTTGGACTCGGTGGAGTACGAGGTACCGAATTCAGGCGAGGTGCTGGTGCCGACGATCACGCAACCGGCACGGCGCAAACGCGTCACCAGTTCTGCGTCGAAGTCGGCGCGCGCGCCTCCCAACGCCTGGGAACCGTTGCTCATCGCCGCGCCGTTGACCGGCGAGAACAGGTCCTTGATCAAGGTCGGCACCCCGGCAAACACCCCGTCACCGGGCCGCGCCGTGCGTGCGGCCTCACGGGCCGAATCGTACAGGCGCTCGGCCACAGCGTTGAGCTGCGGCTCGACCAGCTCGATGCGATCGATGACCGCCTCCAGCAGCTCGCCGGGTTGTATCTCGCCGCGCCGCAGCCACTCGGCCAAGCCGGTGGCGTCCTCGGTGTCCAGCAGGTTGTGGATGTCCATGTGCATGCCCTCTTGATTACAAATGACTTGAGCCGAGCGTTCGGGTGACTGCCTTGCGCCGTGCTTGCAGGCCGGCCAGCGCCCAGACCAGGGCCGAGATCACACTGGCGAACGCCAGCCACTCAATGGAGAGGCGCAGGTCGCCAGAGCGGGCACTGAGCAGTGCCACCACCAACGGACTGACGAACTGGCCGAAATACAGGCACGAGGTGAACCCGCCCAGGCCACGCCCACGGGTCCTGGCGCTCAGGGCATTCATCACCGGCGCCATCGCGTTGGGCACCAGCAGCCCGGCGCCCAGGCCGTGAATCAGCGTCGCCAGCAATACCGCGTTGTAACTTTGCGCGCGCATCAGCAGCCCCAGCCCCAGCCCCAGCAAGGTCAGCAGCAACGCATTGCAACCGGCGATACCGATGCGGCGGCGCAGCAGCGGCCAGGCCAGCGACCCGCCCAGGGTCGCCAGCAGGCTCAGACCGGCCGACAGCCCGATCATCGTGCTCGACGTCACGCCCAGGCCAACCAGCAGAATCGGGGCCTGGATCGGCACCACAAAACTCAGGACCATGCCGCTGAGAATCAGCAGGTAACCGATCACCACGGGCAGGATCGCTACCCGGCCCTCTTCAGGCGCATCGATCGGCTGCCGGACGCCCTCGGGTTCCCACAGCACCTTGATCATCACAGGCACCAGCAACAAGGGCAGCAGGTACAGCAGGAACGGCAGGCGCCAGGAGTGTTCGCCCAATGCCCCGCCTACGACAAAGAACAGCGAGCCCACGAGGCCGATGGTCACCACCTGTCGATTGATGTAGCGCATGCGTTCTTCGCCGTGCCAATAGTCGGCGATCAAGGTGGCGCAACAGGTCATCACTGCGGCTTCGGCGCAACCGAACAACAGGCGCACGCCCACGATGCTCTGCAAGTTATCGAGCACGGCCGGCAACGCCCCGAGCACGGCATACAACACGGTGGCGATCACCAGCAGCGCCTTGCGCCCTACCCGGTCGGCCAACCAGCCGGCCAGGGGTGCGCACAGCGCAATCGCCAGCGCCGGCCCGGTCACCGCCAAGGGCACCAGCAGGTCGGCACGCGGCTCCAGCGGGCCAAACGCCGCGCCCAGCTTGGGCAGGATCGGCGCGACCATCGCCGCGCCCATGATGGTCAGGCTGCTGCCCAGCATCAGCACCAGCCCTTCACGGCGGCCGGTGGCTTGACGGGGTAACGCGCTATCAGAACGTGATGGGTTCATGTCCGGCCCCTTAAAAACTTTGAGAGATACGCAGCGCCACGGTGTAACCCTCGGCCCGGTTGCGGGCGTCGGTTTCCTTGTAGGCATGCAGCCAGATGGGGGGCAGGCCGGGCTTGAAGTAACTCACCGCCGGCCCGACGGCCAATACCCGTGCGCGATTGCCCGACTGCAGCCCCGGCGCGTCGTCATCGCTGAACTGGCGGTAGTAGTAACCGCCCAGGCCCAGGGTCCACGGCCCTACATGCTGGCCCACGGCAAATTCGTGGCGGTACTCGACGCCGTTTTTGTAGTCGGTTGCAGGGTTGCGGGTGTTGACGTCGACTTCAAAGCTGGAGGACACCTCGAAGCCACTGTCGGTGATGTAAGTGGCGTTGACGATCGGCGAGAATGTCCAGTGATTGAGCCCCGGCGACACCAGGCGATTTTTGTCGTAGTCGCCGGTGGGTGCCTGGATTTGCAACTGGGTGTTGATGAACAGGTTCGGCGACAGATTCCATTGCAGGATCAGCGGCAAAAATTGCACGTCGGCCAGTCGAAATGGATCGGCTTCCAAGTGCAAGGGCCCGACCGGGGTCTGGACCTTGATGGAAGCGTCCATCTTGAAAAACGGCACCACCACCCCGTAGCCGTAGTTGGCACCCAGTACGGTGTGATCCGTCATGTGCATATAGGCGGCAGCGATGGACAACACATCCAGTGAAAAATGGTTGTCGACCGAGCGCCCGCTGCGGTCCTTCTGCACATTGGCTGAGTAGAACCCGGTTCGCAGCCCCAGAGTGCCGAAAGGCGTGGCCGGTGGCATCATCCCGGCGCCGAAGTCATACACCCCGACCGCCGTGGTCGGCGAGCCATTCTCGGTGGCCTGGGCGCCGGCGCAGCAACCGAGCAGCCCCAGGGTGAACAGCGTCATGCGTGCGGCGTTTGCATTATTGTTGTTGATCATCGAATGCCCTCCCATCAAGTGGTGTGGGCCATCCTAGTAATCAGCGCCGCGAGCGGGTTATCCGTTTTCAGCAGAGTTGCGCACGTCGCAGGGTCTGCGAAGGGCTTTCGCCAAACATGGTGCGGTAATCGCCCGAGAACCGGCTCAGATGCCAGAACCCCCAGCGTGCCGCCACTTCCTGTACGCCCTGGGACTGCGTGCTCGTACGCAGTTCGCGGCGCACCGCATTGAGGCGCAATGCGCGCAAATACGCCACTGGGTTGATGCCCAGGGTTTCCTGGAAACAGTACTGGAGTTTGCGCCGGCTGGCGCCGATGTGGTTGCACAGGTCGAGGATCGACAACGGTTCGTCGAGGTGGCTCAGCGCATATTCGCGCGCGCGGTCGACCATCCTTTTACGCGCGGTGGGGTTGAGGGGCGGCGCTTGATCCGGCGCAATCAGTTCCAGCACGTGCACCATCACCGTGTCGCGTATGCCGCGGCGGATCGAGTCGTGCCCGAGCAGCGCATCACGCCCCTGGTCGCAGCCCGCCAGCGCCTCGAACAATGCCGCGAGTGCATGTTGCACAGGCGAGTCGCCCAAGCGGTAACACTTGGGAAGATCGGTAATTCGAAAAGCGCTGCCCTGGCGCTCCAGCACATGTTCCAGCACGTGCTCGTCGATTGCCACACTGAGCAGATCCAGGTGCTGGGGCGTGTGCAGCTCGGGCAGGTTGTGCCCGTGGGCAACCAACAGGCTGGGCTCGTGAATCGGATGCCCGGCGCAGTACACCGGGCCGTGCGCACTCAACGGCAAACTGAAGGTGATTGCGCCGTCCCAGGCCGTTCCGCTTTTGATCATGGCTTGATTAGAGCGGTCGCGAGCCAGTTGCATCCAGTCCGAACGGAACGCGATCAGCTCGCCTTCAAAGGCGCCCGGCGAGAGCTGATCGTAGCGAACCTGCCAGCCCTGCATGTTCCGGGCGTGCTCATCGATATCGCTCGTGAAAAAATGCTGCAGGGATGACGTCGACCGAACCTGCTTGGAAACCGCAGTCACCCGCTCATTATTGTTGTTCATGGACCCGACCTTTTTGAGTTGCAAGGCTTACGGGTCATCTACAAGGCAAGTTCCATTCCGGACTCAGGACCGGTCATGCAGTTGTGCCGAAAACGGATAGCGCAAGGAGCGCCTGCATGCCGCCAGCGGGCAAATACGTTCACCTGTTAATGAGTTTTACGCATCAAGGCTTTATATTCTTCAGCTCGTTGAGCAGGCTCAGCAGCTGCTCCATTTTTTCCGCGCCAAACTGCTCTTCGATCTTGCGGTAGTTGCTTTCCATGCCTTCACTCATCGACACGAAGCACTGCTGGCCGCGCTCGGTGAGGCCGACGAACACGCGTCGCTGGTCCTGGCTGGACTTCTGCCGACGCACCAGGCCATCGCGCTCCAGACGACTGAGCACACCGGTCATGCTCGGCTTGAGGATGCACGCCTGCTGGGCAAGTTGATGGCTTTCCAGCTCGCCCTGCTGGCGCAGGATGCGAATCACCCGCCATTGCTGTTCGGTCAGTTCATGTTTGTTCAGGGCCGGCCGAAAAAACGCCATCGCGGCTTCACGGGCTTGCAGCAGGATCAGGGTCAGCGAAGGTCTGGGGTTGGCCATATCGGCACCACGTGGATGAACGAGTCGGCAGCTTAGTGTCGCCGCCCGGCGCACGCAAGCCTGTGAAAAGTGCAATCGGTTCCGCGTAAAAGCCATTCTGTCCAAGCGCCGCGCTGGTCATGCTGATCGCTATAAGATCAACAACACCAAGGCGCAACGGCCCATGCCTGGCTCAACGCAAACCCAATTGCCGCTGGCGATACTCCCCCGGAGTGAGCTGTGCGTAGCGCTGGAAAAACCGACTGAAATAGGCCGGATCCTTGAACCCGAGCTGATAGCAGATTTCGTTGGCGGAGCTTCCGGTGAACAGCAGCAGGCGTTTGGCCTCCTGCATCAGGCGTTCCAGGATCAGGCGCTTGGACGGCAGGTCGGCGATGCGTCGGCACACATCGTTGAGTCGCGCCTCGGTCACGCCGATGCCTTGCGCATACCGCGACAACGGCCAGTGCTGCAGGTAGTGCGCTTCGATCAGCTCGTTGAAACGGTGGAAGATCTTCAGGTCTTCGTGCCGCGCCGGGGTGGCTTTCAACGAATGGGAGCACAGTCGCAACAGGCTGACCATGATCAAGCGCGTCAAGCTGTCCAGGGCAGCGCCATGCCCTGGGCGCTGGGCGTCCACCTCTTCGCTCAATTCGTCGAACAGAAAATCCAGCCGGCGTATTTCACCCGCGTTGTGCGGCCCCAAATGCGCCAGCGCGACACACGCCGCCGGCAGCTGCGCCCCGGCCGGTGCCAGGCTGGGGTCGGTCTCGATCAATTGCCAGACCAGTTGCTGGCGTACCGTCAACACGTGCCCGTCACTGTCGGCCTCGGTCACAAAAGCGTGCGGCACGGTGGGCGGCGTGAGGAAAAACATCGGCCCGGACTCGACGTACTGCTGGTCGTCCAGGTACACGCGCACCGTGCCGCTCTTGACGTAGTGCACCTGGAAGAACCGGTCGTGCCGGTGCACCGGCATGTTGCGCCCGAAGAAACCCGCCAGGTTGGCCAGCCGGTCGTAATGCACCTGCGCGTCGCTGTAGCGCTGGTCGTACACCTGGCCGATGTTGATGTTCGGGATCGGTTGACGGTCGGTCATCGCACGCTGCTCGTTTTTATTGTGATTGCCGTGGTGCTCATCCTGCACCGAATCGCGCAGCGCAACCACCGGGAAGAAAGTCTGCCACGCTTGACGATAGTTAACATCTTAATTATAACTGTTAACACATTAACAAAAATCGGAGCCCCATGGCTCTGCCAGGAGAAAGCATGAGCCGTGCCTTGCATGACGTCGCCACCGGCACCCTGTTCGCAGTCGCACTGAACTACCAGGGGCTGCTCAAACAGCGCCTCGCCGAATTCGAACAGCCGCCGTATCAAAAGCCGCCGGTCAAACCGGTGCTGTTTATCAAGACGCCCAACACGCGCAATCAGCACGGCGCCGCAGTGGTGCATCCAGGCCAGGGCGAACGCTTGCAACCCGGCCCGGCGCTGGGTGTGGTGATGGGCAAGAGCGCCAGCCGCGTGAGCGCGGCCGACGCCCTCGATTACGTGGCCGGCTACACCATCGTCAATGAATTCAGCCTGCCGGAAGACAGCTACTACCGCCCTGCCGTCAAAGCCAAATGCCGTGACGGTTTTTGTGCGGTCGGGCCCGAGTTGATCCCCGCCGCGCAGATCAAAGACCCGCACGGCCTGGCGATCACGCTGTACGTCAACGGTGAGATTCGCCAGCAGAACACCACCGCCAACCTGGTGCGCAACATTCCTTTGCTGATCGCCGAAATCAGCGAGTTCATGACCCTGCACGCCGGTGACGTGCTGATCACCGGCACCCCGGAAGGTCGCGTCGACGTGCAGCCGGGCGACACCCTTGAAGTTGAAATCAGCGGTTTGGGCCGCCTCGCCAACCACGTCGTGGCCGAGTAACAGGAGCTTGTATGAAACACGCCCGCATCCAGTTTGAAGGCGAAGTCCACCTCGCCCATGTCGAAGACAACAACGCCGTGCGCCTGGCCGATGGTCGGCTGCTGGCCGAAGACCAGGTGCAGTGGCTGCCACCGGCCACCGGCAGCATGTTCGCCCTGGGCCTGAACTACGCCGACCACGCCGCCGAACTGGCGTTCAAGCCGCCCACCGAGCCGCTGGCCTTCATCAAATCCCCCGGCACCTATACCGGCCACAACCAGGTGACCTGGCGCCCGGATAACGTCGCCTACATGCACTACGAGTGCGAACTGGTGGCCGTCATCGGCAAGCCGGCGCGCAACGTCAAGCGCGAACACGCCCTGGACTATGTGGCCGGCTACACGGTGTGCAACGACTACGCCATTCGTGACTACCTGGAAAACTACTACCGCCCCAACCTGCGCGTGAAAAACCGCGACGCCACCACACCGGTCGGCCCGTGGATCGTCGATGTGGCCGATGTGCCCGACCCGAGCAACCTGAAGCTGCGCACCTGGATCAACGGTGAACTGCGCCAGGAAGGCAGCACAAAGGACATGATTTTCGACATCCCCTACCTGATCGAATACCTGTCCGGCTTCATGACCCTGCAACCCGGCGACATGATCGCCACCGGCACACCCGAAGGTCTCGCGGATGTGGTGCCGGGCGATGAAGTGGTGGTGGAAGTCGAAGGCGTGGGTCGCCTGGTCAATCGAATTGTCAGCGAAGCGGCGTTCTTCAACGCCCGTACAGAGGCTTGAGCAGCATGATCAAACATTGGATCAACGGCCGTGAGGTCGAAAGCAAAGACGTGTTCGTCAACTACAACCCGGCCACCGGCGAAGCCATCGGTGAAGTCGCCAGCGGCGGCGCAGAAGAGGTGGCGCAGGCCGTGGCGGCGGCCAAGGAAGCCTTTCCGAAGTGGGCCGGCACACCCGCCAAGGAACGTGCGCGCCTGATGCGCAAACTCGGCGAGCTGATCGAACAGAACGTGCCGCGCCTGGCCGAACTGGAAACCCTCGACACCGGCCTGCCGATTCACCAGACCAAAAACGTGTTGATCCCACGCGCCTCGCACAACTTCGATTTTTTTGCCGAAGTCTGCACGCGCATGGACGGGCACAGTTACCCGGTCGATGACCAGATGCTCAACTACACCCTGTACCAACCCGTAGGCGTGTGCGCGCTGGTCTCGCCGTGGAACGTGCCGTTCATGACGGCCACCTGGAAGACCGCGCCGTGCCTGGCGCTGGGCAATACCGCCGTGCTGAAGATGTCCGAGCTGTCACCGCTGACCGCCAACGAACTGGGGCGCCTGGCCGTCGAAGCCGGCATCCCCAACGGCGTGTTGAACGTGATCCAGGGTTACGGCGCCACCGCCGGCGATGCGCTGGTGCGCCATCCGGACGTGCGCGCGATTTCCTTCACCGGCGGCACCGCCACCGGCAAGAAGATCATGCAGACCGCGGGCCTGAAAAAGTATTCCATGGAACTGGGCGGCAAGTCGCCGGTGCTGATCTTCGAAGACGCCGACCTGGAACGCGCCCTCGACGCGGCACTGTTCACGATTTTCTCGCTCAACGGCGAACGTTGCACCGCCGGCAGCCGGATCTTTATCCAGGAAAGCGTTTACCCGCAGTTCGTGGCTGAGTTCGCCGCGCGCGCCAAACGCCTGATCGTCGGCGACCCGCAAGACCCGAAGACCCAGGTCGGCTCGATGATCACCCAGGCGCACTACGACAAGGTCACCGGCTACATCAAGATCGGCCTCGAAGAAGGCGCCACCCTCCTCGCCGGTGGCCTGGAGCGCCCGGCCAACCTGGCGGCGCACTTGAGCAAAGGGCAGTTCATCCAGCCGACGGTATTTGCCGATGTGAACAACAACATGCGCATCGCCCAGGAAGAAATCTTCGGCCCGGTGGTGTGCCTGATTCCATTCAAGGACGAAGCCTGCGCCCTGCAATTAGCCAACGATACCGAATACGGTCTGGCGTCCTACATCTGGACCCAGGACATCGGCAAGGCGCATCGTCTGGCCTATGGCATCGAAGCCGGCATGGTGTTCATCAACAGCCAGAACGTGCGCGACCTGCGCCAGCCATTCGGCGGGGTGAAAGGTTCCGGCACCGGCCGTGAAGGCGGCCAATACAGCTTCGAGGTGTTCGCCGAGATCAAGAACGTGTGCATCTCGATGGGCAGCCATCACATTCCACGCTGGGGCGTCTGAGCAACACCAAAATCCCCTAAGACAACAACAATTTCAGGAGAATCATCATGGGCGAAGTCGTCCTGGCCGCGAAAATCTGCCACGTCCCCTCGATGTATTTGTCGGAGCTGCCCGGCAAACACCATGGCTGCCGTGAGGCGGCGATTGCCGGCCACAAGGAAATCGGCCGGCGTGCCCGCGAACTGGGCGCCGATACCGCCGTGGTGTTCGATGTGCACTGGCTGGTCAACAGCGCCTATCACGTCAACAGCGGCGAGCACTTCAAGGGTATCTACACCAGCAACGAACTGCCGCACTTCATCAAGAACATGGAGTACGAGTACCCGGGCTGCCCGGAGCTGGGCGAGCTGATCGCGCTGGAGGCCAACGCGGCCGACGTGCGCACCCTGGCCCACAACATTCCGAGCCTGGAGCTGGAATACGGCACCCTGGTGCCGATGCGCTACATGCACATGGGCGTGCCGGACGATCAAAAATTCAACGTGGTGTCGATTGCCGCCTGGTGCGCCTGGCATCGTCTGCAAGACAGCTTCACCTTCGGCGCCGCCGTGCGCCGCGCCATCGAAAAGAGCGACCGCAAAGTCGTGGTGCTGGCCTCCGGCTCGCTGTCGCACCGCTTCTCCGATGACCGCAATGCCGAAGCCAATATCCATAACTGGACGCGCGAGTTCGACAAACAGGTCGACCTGCACGTGGTGGAGCTGTGGCGCCAGGGTCGCTGGAAAGAGTTCTGCGCCATGCTCCCCGACTACGCCGAGCACTGCTTTGGCGAAGGCAAGATGCACGACACCGCCATGCTGTTGGGGTTGCTCGGCGGGCAGGAGTACGCCAAGCCCGCCGAGATCATCACCGAACCCTTCGGCAGCTCGGGCACCGGGCAGATCAACGCCATTTTCCCGGTATGAACAAGAACAGCTACACGCTTCAAGCCGCAAGCTACAAGCCGATCACGCTCACTTGCCGCTTGAACCTGCCGCTAAAAGCTACCGACGCAGGAGGCTCCATGCCCCACTTCATCGCTGAGTACACCGACAACCTTGAACAGCAGGCGGACCTGCCGGGCCTGTTCGAAAAAGTCCACGCCACCCTGGGCGAGAGCGGCGTGTTCCCGCTGGGCGGCATCCGCAGCCGCGGCGTGCGCCTGGACACCTGGCGCATGGCCGACGGCAAGCATGACTATGCCTTCGTGCACATGACCCTCAAGGTCGGTCATGGCCGTGACCTGGCAACCCGGCAGAAGGTCGCCGAAAAACTCTTCGAGGTGATCACCGCGCACTTCGCCGAGCTGCAAGCCCAACGCCTGCTGGCCTTGTCGTTTGAAATGGTCGAACTGCACGAGCAGCTCAATTTCAAGCAGAACAATGTGCACGCCTTCCTTAAGGCGCAGGTGAGTTAACCCGCCCTGCCCGTTCGTTCCATCGGCCTCTCAGACAAAAAGTATAAAACCATGAGCACAGCCAATACCGCCGACACCCTTGCGAGCGTCGTCCGCGACCGCACCCACAGCGCCATCACCTGGCGGCTGATGCCGCTGTTGCTGATCTGCTACCTGTTCGCCCACCTCGACCGCATCAACATCGGCTTCGCCAAGATGCAGATGAGCGCCGACCTCAATTTCAGCGACACCGTCTATGGCTTCGGTGCCGGTCTGTTCTTCATCGCCTACGCGCTGTTCGGCGTACCGAGCAACATGGCCCTGGACCATGTTGGCCCGCGACGCTGGATCGCCACGCTGATGGTGGTGTGGGGCGCGCTGTCGACCTGCATGTTCCTGGTCGACAGCGCGACGGGCTTCTATGTGCTGCGCTTTTTGCTCGGGGTGGCCGAAGCGGGTTTCTTTCCGGGCATCCTGGTGTTCCTGAACCGCTGGTACCCGGCCGGTCGGCGTGCACAAATCACTGCCTTGTTTGCGATAGCGGTGCCCATGGCCGGGGTGATCGGCGGACCGCTCTCGGGCGGCATCCTTGAGCACTTTCATGACCTGGGCGGCCTGCGCGGCTGGCAGTGGATGTTTGTGATCGAGGGTGCGCCGGTCATCCTGCTCGGGCTGGTGGTGCTCAAATGCCTGCCGGACAGTTTCGAGCGTGTCACCTGGCTGACACCTGCACAAAAGCAACAATTGCGCGAGCAACTGCACAGCGAAGAACAGCGCAAATCCATCACCTCGTTCTCCGCCATTCTGCACAACCGGCAAGTGTGGCTGTTGGTGGCGATGTATTTCGCGGTGATGCTGGCGGTCAATACCCTGGCGTTCTGGATGCCGACGCTGATCCACGGCGCCGGGGTCGGCAGCGACGGCAAGGTCGGCCTGCTCAGTGCGGTGCCGTACCTGGCCGGGTGCTTTTTCATGATCGGCTGCGGGCGCTCGTCCGATCGCCACCGCGAACGCCGCTGGCACCTGTGCGTGCCGTTATTGATGTCGGCGGGCGGCATTGCCATCGCCGGGCTCGCCCCCACCAACCCGACCCTGGTGCTGGGCGGCCTGATCATCGCCGGCATGGGCGCCAGCGCGGCGCTGCCGATGTTCTGGCAACTGCCCCCGGCGTTCCTGTCCAACCACACCCAGGCCGCCGGCATTGCCTTGATCAGTTCCTTCGGCAGCATCGCTTCGTTCTTCGCGCCCTACCTGATCGGCTGGATGCGCGATACCACCCACAGCGCCAGCCTGGCCCTCTACGCCCTGGCATTGCTCATTGCACTCGGTGGCGCGCTGGTGCTGCGCACCCAGGCGGCCATCGTCAACCCTCACTGAGAGACCCTTGTCATGCTCGATCAACAGCTTATCCAGCAAGCCGCCGCCCGCCTCGACCAGGCGGAACGTTCACGGGAACAGGTGCGCCAGTTCTCCCTGGAACACCCGGCAATCACCCTTGACGACGCCTACGCCATCCAGCGCGCGTGGGTCGCCCAGAAAATCAAGGACGGGCGCAAGCTGGTCGGTCACAAGATCGGCCTGACTTCACGCGCCATGCAGGTGTCTTCCAACATCACCGAGCCGGATTACGGTGCGCTGCTCGATGACATGTTCTTCGACGAAGGCACCGACATCCCCTTCGAGCGTTTTATCGTGCCGCGGGTGGAGGTCGAGTTGGCGTTCATCCTGGGCAAGCCGTTGAAAGGCCCGAATGTGACCGTGTTCGACGTGCTCGATGCCACCGAATGGGTGATCCCGGCGCTGGAAATCATCGATGCGCGCATCCAGCAGGTCGACCCGCATACCCAGGCGACCCGCAAGGTGTTCGACACCATTTCCGATAATGCGGCCAACGCCGGCGTGGTGATGGGCGGGCGCGCCGTGCGCCCCACCGAGATCGACCTGCGCAAGGTGCCCGCCGTGCTCTACCGCAATGGCGTGATCGAAGAATCCGGCGTGTCGGCCGCCGTGCTCAACCACCCGGCCAAGGGCGTGGCCTGGCTCGCCAATAAGCTGGCCGCCTATGACGTGACCCTGCAACCGGGGCAGATCATTCTCGGCGGTTCCTTCACCCGCCCGGTGGCGGCCAACCCCGGCGATACCTTCCATGTCGACTACGACATGCTCGGCTCGATTGCCTGTCGTTTTGTGTAAACGGAGGACGGCTCGATGGATATGCCTGTGAACACCTTCAAACAACGCCTGCGCAGCGGCGAAGCCCAGATCGGCCTGTGGCTGGGACTGGCCGATGCCTACTGCGCGGAACTGGCCGCCAACGCCGGCTTCGATTGGCTACTGATCGACGGCGAACATGCGCCCAACGACCTGCGCGGCATGCTCGGCCAACTCCAGGCCGTGGCGCCCTACCCCAGCCATCCGGTGATTCGCCCGGTCATCGGCGATACGGCCTTGATCAAGCAAGTGCTCGACATCGGCGCACAGACGTTGCTGGTGCCCATGGTCGAGAGCGCCGCGCAGGCGCAGGCACTGGTGAGCGCCATCCACTACCCGCCCAAGGGGGTGCGCGGCGTCGGCAGTGCGCTGGCACGCGCATCGCGCTGGAACAGCATCGCCGGGTACCTCGACAAGGCCGATGAGCAGATGTGCCTGCTGGTGCAGATCGAAAACCGCGAAGGCCTGGCCAATCTGGATGCAATCGCGGCCGTGGAAGGCGTCGACGGCGTGTTCATCGGGCCGGCCGACCTGAGCGCCTCGATGGGCCATCGCGGCAACCCAGGGCATCCCGAGGTGCAGGCGGCGATCGAAGACGCCATCGCACGCATCCGCCAAGCCGGCAAGGCCGCCGGCATTCTGAGCGCCGACCCGGCGTTGGCGCGGCGTTACATTGAGTTGGGCGCGGCGTTCGTCGCCGTGGGCGTGGACACCACGGTGCTGATGCGTGGGCTGCAAAGCCTGGCGGCGGCGTTCAAGGGTTCAGCGGCGCCGGCCAGCGCGGCGGGGGCTATCTACTAGAGAGTGCAAATGAAAAGCGACCCGTGGCGAGGGAGCTCCCTCTCCACAGCAAGTCCCCTCAACAGGTGCAGCGTCGACTCAGCGCCTCAGGGTTTTCAGCTCATTGAGCAAACCCAGAAGCGTCTGCAACTTCTCCTCGCCGAACCCCGCCTGCAAACGCTGATAATTGGCCTCCATGCACTGGCTCATCGAAGCGAAACTGGCCTGCCCCTTCTCCGCCAGCCGCACCAGTACGCGCCGCTGATCCTGGTGCGCCTTGCGCCGCTCCACCATCCCCGCCGCCTCCATGCGCACCAGCACCCCGGTCATGCTCGGCTTGAGGATGCAGGCCAATTCAGCCAGGCGATTGATCTCCAGCTCTTGATGCTGGCTCAGGATCCGAATGACCCGCCATTGCTGTTCGGTCAATCCATGCTGGTTAAGCGAGGGACGAAAAAACCCCATGGCGGCTTCCCGCGCATGGAGCAAGCTGAGGGTCAAGGATTGGCGCAATTGAGGCATATAAAGTCGGCGTCGTATTTAGTTAACAGATTAACAACATTCTAGCATCGGCACCTGTTCTCCGTGTGCAGCTTTACCCCTACGCAGGTTTCAGTGGCAGCCACGGTCAAGCGCGGCGGCACACAGAATCAAGACACCTACCGCTCGGAAGGCACTTAATAGCACCCAACAGGCACAGAGCTTCAACCCGGCTCTGCAGTGAGTTCTCCTTCACTTTTCCAGGCTGCGCCATGATCACTCTCGAAACGCCGACCTACTACTCGGCAACCAAGAAATACAACCTCAGCTTCCCGACCCTCGAACAGGACGTGGACGCCGACGTGGTGGTGATTGGTGGCGGTTTCTCCGGCATCAACACCGCGCTGGAACTGGCGGAAAAAGGCATCACCAACATCGTGGTGCTTGAAGCGCGTTACCTGGGTTTCGGCGGTACGGGCCGCAACGGTGGGCAGATCATGGCGGGCATCGGCCATGACCTGGAGAAGATCAAACAGCAAGTCGGCGACGAAGGCCTGCGCCAGATCTTTGAAATCAGCGAGCTGGGCGCCGGCATCATCAAGGACCGCATCGCCAAATACTCCATCGACGCCGACTTCCGCCACGGCTACGGCTACATGGGCTTCAACGCCCGCCAGGAAAAGACCCTGCGCGCCTGGGAGAAAGACTTCAAGTCGATCAACACCAAGGATGAAATCCGCTTCATGGCGGGCTCCGAGGTCAAGCAGATCATCGGCTCCGATGCCTACAGCAGCGCGTTGCTGCACATGGGCGGCGGGCATGTGCACTCACTCAACCTGCTGCTGGGCGAAGCCAAGGCGCTGGCCGGGCATGGGGTGCGCATCTTCGAGCACAGCCCTGCCCTGGAAGTCAGCTATGGCGAGCGCATCACCGTGCGCACCGGCCGTGGCTCGGTCAAGGCCGCCAAGTTGCTGTGGGCCTGTGACAGTTTCCTCAACAAGCTTGAACCGGAGTTGCACAAGACCACCGTCAACACCTATGCCTTCCAGTTGATGACCGAACCGCTGTCGGACGAGGTGATCAACCGCATCAGCCCGATACGCGGCGCCTACAGCGACATTCGCCCGGTGATCGACTACTACCGCGTCACCAACGAAAACCGCCTGTTGTTCGGCGCCGCCACGCCTTTCGTCGAACACATCCCGCTGGACCTCAAGGCCTGGAACCGCAACCTGATGCTGAAAATCTTCCCGTACCTCAAGGACGTGAAGATCGACCTGGCCTGGGGCGGGCCGATGGCGACCGGAGCCAACCTGTTCCCGCAAATCGGCACGCTCAGCGGTCGCCCCAACGCCTTTTACGTGCAGGGTTACGCCGGCTTCGGCGTCACGCCCAGCCATATCATCTGCAAGGTTCTGGCCGAGGGCATGAGCGAAGGCTCTTCGCGCTATGACCTGATCAGTTCGGTCAAGCACGCGCAAATCCTCGGCAAGGACCATATCCGCCCACTGCTGCTCACCGCCGGCAAAAGCCTTCATCAACTGTCGGGCTACTTCAACGGTCGCCGTTGAGCCCCCGCTGTTTCATTCACAGGAGAACCGCCATGCCCGTTACCCCCCTGAAAAAAGATATTCAATTATCGGACCTCGACGCCTGGGGCACCGTTGCCGACCTTGGCTCCGAGATCCTTGAAGGCGAGGTCAAGGCCTTCGGCAAGATGACCTTCGGCGCCCCGACCGACCCGGTCAGCAGCGCCTATTTCGGCACCACCCAGGGCAAGTTCCGCATGATCTACCCATTCGCCGAACAGGCCACCGTGGTCACCGGCGAAGTGGTGCTGACCGACGAAAGCACCGGCCAGAGCACCCGCTACAAGGCCGGCGACAGCTGGTTCGTGACCAAGGGCACGCCGGTGCTGTGGGACGTGGTCAGCGAAAGCTTCGTGAAGCATTATTTTGCGGTAGTCTGATCGCTCCTGGCTGCCGGCGTGTGCCGGCAGCGTTTTTTCTGGCGCAGGTAACCGACCATGCACGCCATCCCCGCCCAGGAAGTCGCCGGCCATTGCCTGCAGGCTTTCACCCAACTCGTACCCGCCAGCCAGGCGGCGTTCTATTGCGTCGACCGCCACCTGCAAGCCCGCGACTTCAGGCTGCTGGGCATGAGCGGTGAGATGCACCGCGATTACCTGGACAACTACCGCCAATTCGACCCCTTGCAACCGCGCAACTGCCTGTCCACCGGGCTGGCCGTGGTGCCGCTGGGGTTGGCCATGGCCAGGCAGCCGCTGCGTGACAGCCGCCGCTACCGCGACTTCCTCGCGCGCTACGGGGTCGTCGATGTGGTGGAGATCGTCGCCCATCGCGCCGACCAGCCCAAGGCCGCCATCTCGCTGCTGCGCACGGCTGAACAAGGGGTGTTCACCCTCGACCAACTGGCCCAGTTGAATGCCTTGCAGGTGATGCTGCAAATGGCCGTGGCCAACATGCAACCGGCTGACGACGGGTTGGCCGGGCTCACGCCCAAGGAGCGCCAGATCGCCTGGCTGCTTCGCCAGGGCGCGAGCAACAAACAACTGGCCCAGGCGCTGGATGTTGGCCTGCCCACCATCAAGACCCACCTGATTCATCTGTTTCGCAAAACAGGCGTCAGCAGCCGCACCGAGCTGGTGGCCGCGCTGTTTCTTTAAGCGGGGTCAACCATTCGGTTGATAGGCGCACGCCCCTTCCCGCCGCATGCTCCGGGTTGTCAATTCAACCCACTGGAGCCATGCAATGACCACCCCATCCGACTGGATCACCGTAGGCGCCCTTGCCGACGGTTTTGCCCCTGAAGCCTTTATCCTACCCAACCTGGCCGACCTCAACGGCAAGACCTTCACGCTGCACTTCGCCAATGGCTGGCAGATCGAGCACCGCTTTGAAACCGATACGCTGCACTGGAACGCCACCGATGGACACTCCAGCGGTTCGGCCGCCTACCGCGCCACCTCGGTGCGTCCGGGCCTGTACCTGGTCGACTTTATCAAGCACGAGGCCGGGCAAGCCTGGTCGATCAGCCTGGTGCTGGATACCGCCACGTCGTCGTTCACCGCCGTGATCGGCAGCATGCCGAACCGCGAACAAACCGAGCAAGGCCTCTACAGCCGCGCCCTGGCCGGCAAGGCCCTGACCTCGGTGGACGTGGAATTTCTGCATGGCAGCCTGAATCAACCCTGGCAGGCCGGCCAGTGCCCGCACGCGCCGACCCAGGAGCTGACCGGGTTGCGCAACCTGTATCGCTACAGCCCCAGCGAAGTCTACGAGCACATCTACCTCAACGATCAGTTCTATTCCTGGCAGTGCCTCAAGGGTGTCGAACAGGGCCTGTGCGATACCGACCGCTGCCACTACTACAAGATTGCCGACCAGCTGTACCTGTTCGTCTGGCGCGAAAAGATCATCCCCACCCTCGGGCTGGTACTGATCGACCTGCAACAGCACCGCAGCGACGGCAAGATCTTCGGCTATGCCGGTGCGTCCTTCGATGAGCTGTCGAACTTTCCGGTCAGCTCCTACTGCCAGGTCCTCAACCATACGGAGTATCCCGATGCCTGATCCCCGTACCGTGGTCATCACCGGTGCCGGCACGGGCATCGGTGCCGCCTGTGCACGGCTGTACGCCGCCGAGGGCGCCAACCTGGTGCTGATCGGCCGGCGTCGCGAGCCATTGGAGCAGGTCGCCGCGCAAACCGGTGGCCTGGTGCTGGTTGGCGACGCGGCCTGCGCGGACTCCTGGGACCGCTTCGTTGCACAGATTCATGCGCGCTACGGCCGGCTCGATGTGCTGCTGGCCTGTGCCGGCGGGCATGGCGTGGGCAGCGCCAGCCAAACCAGCCCGTCCACCTGGGAAGCGGCGTTGCGCAGCAACCTGGACAGCGCGTTCTACAGCGCCCGCGCCTGCCTGCCGCTGCTGATCGAGAGCGCCGGCTGCATTGTGCTGCTGGGCTCCATCGCCTCGTTGGCCGCCGGGCCCGAAGTGTGTGGCTACACCACAGCCAAACACGCGCTGCTCGGGCTTAACCGCTCCCTGGCGCGGGACTATGGGCCACGCGGTGTGCGAGTGAATGCCGTGTGTCCGGGCTGGGTCACCACGCCGATGGCCGACGCGGAGATGCAGCCGCTGATGAGCTTCCACGGCGATACGCTGCAGCAGGCGTATGCCCGCGTCTGCGCCGACGTACCGTTGCGGCGTCCCGCCAGCGCCGAAGAAATCGCCAAGGTCTGCCGCTTCCTGGCAGGCCCCGACGCCTCGATCATCACCGGCGCCAGCCTGGTCGCCGACGGTGGTTCGAGCATCGTCGACGTGCCGACCCTGGCCTATGCCCATATGGAGCAGTCCCATGTCTGAAGACCTCGATTTCAGCGGCAAAAGCGTGCTGGTCACCGGTGGCGCGCAAGGTATCGGCCGAGCCATCGTCGAAGCGTTTGCGCTGCGTGGCGCGCGCGTGATGATCGTTGACCTGCGTCGGGCGCAAGCCCAGGCGTTGGCCGACGAATTGGGCGGGCGCGGGTGCCGGGTCGAGGCCATCGAACTCGACCTGGCCGATGCGACGGCGGTGTTCGACGGGGTCAAGGGCATCGAGCGCGACTGGGGGCGCCTGGATATCCTGGTGCACAACGCCGGCTATTTTCCGTTGACGGCGTTCGAGCAGATCACCCCGGCCCTGCTGGAGCGTACGCTGGCGGTCAACCTTTGCGCGCTGTTCTGGCTGACCCAGGCCGCCTTGCCGATGTTTCAGCGTCAAGGCGGCGGTTGTGTACTGGCCACCTCGTCGGTCACCGGGCCACGGGTCGCCTATCCGGGGCTCAGCCACTACGCCGCGTCCAAGGCCGGGGTCAACGGTTTTATCCGCAATGCCGCGCTGGAACTGGCCGGCGATCGGGTAAGGGTCAACGGTGTGGAGCCAGGAATGATTGCCACGCCGGCCATGGGCAACCTGGGCGATGATCAGGTCAACGCCGACATCGCCAACCGCGTGCCACTGGGCCGCCTCGGCGCGCCGGAGGACATTGCCGGGGCCATGCTGTTTCTGGCCTCGGACCTGGCGGGCTACATCACCGGGCAGACCATCATTGTGGATGGCGGGTCGACGTTGCCCGAGGTGAAGTAAGGTCTGTCAGGCATGACTGGAATCAACTGTGTGAGGGAGCAAGCCCCCTCCCACCGTTTGATCTCCATCGGTCGGGAGCATCGACAACGAATCCCCCAGCACCCGCGTCAACGCCGCAAGCCGTTTGACGTAGCCCTGCGGCGTCGAATAGATCAGCTCCACATGCAGGCTGTCGACGATGCCCAGGTAGGCGTCGCAATACACTTCCAGCGCCTGCGGTCGCGTCCTCGCATAGCGAGCTTGCGCGGCGCTTTGAAAGTCATGGCGAATGCGCGCCAGGTACCCCTCGAAACCGGTGGTGATCACGCTGCGAATATGCGCTGGTGGAAAGTACGCCGTGCGCAGCAGAAAGCGCAGATGCGGCGACGCTTCGTAGCGTGCGCTCAGCCGCTCGAGGTGCAACTGCCCCGGTACGCCCACATGCCCGGCCTCGTCCTTGAAGCAGCGCTCGATGCAGCGGTGCTCATGCGCCAGGGCAATCTCGAACACCCTCAGAAACAACGCCTCCTTGCTGACAAAGTGCGCGTACAACGACGCCTTGCGCATGCCCGCTCCGACCGCAATGTCGTTGAGCGATGAAGCGCTATAACCGTGATCGGCGAAGTGCTCGACCGCAACGGAACAAATATGGCTGGCCGACAGGCTGAGCGGTTTCATGGAGCGATGGATAACCTAGGCCGCGCCCACCGCCTGTTGCAGATGGGTCGAACGAAAATCCTTGGGCGATAGCTCGAATTGCTTCTTGAACGAGCGGCTGAAGTGCGCCGAATCGGTGAAGCCCCACTTGTAGGCAATCGAGGTGATCGACTCGCTCTTGAGGAACGGGTTGGTCAAGTCATCCGCGCTGCGCTTGAGCCGCGCGCGCTGGATGTAGCGGCAAACGCTGTCGTCCTGCTCTTCGAACAACCGGTACAGGTGCCGCACCGAGATGTTCAAGCGGCTGGCCAGGCCCACGGGGCTCAGGCCAGGCTGGGTCAGCGACTCGTCGATGACTTTCTGCACGTAGCTGCGCAGGTTGCCGCCTTGCAGGCAGGCGATGCCCTCACCGGGTGCGTCATGCACTTCAAAGGCTGAGCCCAGCAAGGACACAAAGGCTGCTTGCAGGGCCTGCGCCTCCTCATTCGAATCCTGGTCGCCCAGCCCTTCCCGGCACAGTTGGTCCATCAGCACGTGGAGCATGCGGCCACAGGCCTTGCTTGAAGAGATCTTGCCGAAGGTTTTCGGGGCGCCGCCCAGTTGCTTGCACACTTCATTGCGCGAGAGCGACAGCGAGGCATGTTCGATCAGGCCAAACGGGCTGATCTCGATCGAGCCTGTGGAGTCCATCAGCAGCATGTCGCCGGGGGCCAGTTGCACAACCTGGCCGTTCTGGGTGATCTGGCAATAGCCGCTGCGTTGGCTGACAAGAAAACAATGCTGGTCCATGTCGTGATCGGCGTTGGGCCGTTCACGCTTGATCATCCCGGCATTGGTGCGCAGGTTGGCCAGTGACAGGCCACCGCGCTCACGCTTGGACACCTCACCGATAAACAGTGAGCGGTTGAACGCCAGTTCCGTGTCGAAATGGCCGCAGGCGGCGCGTAGATCCCGCGTCCAGTTTTCCAGTCCACAGTCCGCAGATTGATAAGTGCTCATGGCAACTCCACAGTGGCTTCTTGTTTTTGTTGGCCAATAGTTAACATGTTATCTATATAGGCGCAACAAGCACGTCATGCCACCTGTAAAAGCACTAATGATGCCAACTCATCACAACCCGCTCAGCACCCGTTGCAAACCTGCCAGGACCATCAGCAAACCTGCGCGCTGGGTCGGGCTCAGGGCGATATAACGCCGAAACGCCGGCATGCGATTGACCACCTCGCTGCCGCCCATGTGCTCCAGCCGGACGCGCCATTGCTGGTCGTCCAACTCGATGCGCAGGTGCTTGAAATCCAGCGTCATCAAGGCCTGATGCAAAGCTTCATCGCCGCTTAACACCGCCTCCAGCCTGGCCCGCAGGGCGGGGTCGCCGGCTCGTTGCCGACACGCCAGCCCGGTGCGCCGAATCGATCCACGGTGGTGCAGCTCAAGGCGCGCACTGCCCTGCTCTGAAGCGGGCAAGCGGATCCTGAATTCAGTCATGACCAAGTGCATCAGCAATTGCGCTTCGGTGCGCTCGACAACCGTCACCTCAAGGCCGCTGGCGTCCAGGCCGAACACCGCACTGGCTGGCCCGGTCGAGGTAAAGCTCGACAGGCCCAGGTTGCGCCGCAAGTACTCCAGCGTGACCCCGGGCCGGTAACCGGCCGGAGCGCGTCTGGCACTGAACAGCTCAGACAGCTTTTGCAGCATGCTCAAAAGGCTCGTTGTGAAGGTTGCCAGGCTCATGGGAAAACTCCTTGGCCAGCACGTCTTCGACCGACGCCGGCTTGAATGGATTGACCTTTTGCACCACCAATGTCCAGAACAGCGCGTAGGCAGCGGTAATCGCCAGCATCACGCCGAACGGCACGTAAATGTCGGCGGGGTTCATGCCCGGCGGGGTGATGAACCACATCCCGAGCAAAATGCCGATGCTGGACAGGATTTGTGGCAACGGGAAGAACGGCGAGCGATAGGCCCGTGGCAGATCAGGACGGCGAATGCGCAGGATCACCACCGACAGCGTCACCAGCAGGTACGAGAAACTCCAGGCACACACCGCCGCCAGCACCAGGTGCATGATGTTGTCAGCGTTGCCGCCCAACCACAGGGCGTGCAGGCACGGAATCAGCATCGCCACCAGGATGCACAGCAACGGCGTCTTGAAGCGTGGGTGCAGGTAGGTGAACACCTTGGGCAGCGCGCCGTCCACGGCCATGCCATAGAGGATGCGCGGCACGCCCGCCATCAGCGTGTTGATGGTCGCGGCGCCGGCAAACAGAAAACCGATGCCCAGCCACAGCGGGCCGACCTGCCCCATGACCTGCTCGGCAAAACGCGGAATCGCCATCGGCGTGTCCAGCAGGTGTACGCCGGTGGCGGCATCCAGCAACACGTTTTCGACCTGGCGCTTCATCGCCGCGCCGTAGAGAAACATGCAAGTGGCCACGCTGAGCAGGCCCAGGAGCATGGCCTTGGGCATGACCTTGGCCGAATTGCGCAAGTCCGGCGCCAACGGCGTGACGAACTCGCACCCGACGAACATGAACATGGCCATGCCCACCAGGGACAGAATGGTGATCAGGTCGGTGCCCACCAGTGACACGCCGAACCACCCCTCCAGTTGCACCGCCGGCGCCGCGATCAGCCCGAGTACGGCGAACACCATCAGCGTGGTCCACATGCCGAAGGTCAGGATGATCTCGGCCCTGCCGAAGGCGCTGACGCCGAACGCATTGAGGATGCCGAACACCACCACGAACCCGACGCCCAGCAACCAGGAGCCCCCGGCGGATTCGGCCAGGGTATTGAGGTGTTCGAAGTTCACCAGCGCCATGACCCCGGACAGAATGGTCTCGGCGGTACCGGCAAACACGTGCACGATCAGGTACGCCGACAAGGTGCCGGTGATCGCAAAAAAACGGCCCATGCCGCAATTGATGTAGTCGTAGACCGAGCCAGTGGTCGGCAGGATCGCGGCGGCCTCGGCGAAGGTGGTCGCCTGCGCCAGCATCATCACCACCGCGATCAGCATGGCCACCGCAAAAGCGCTGCCGCCGATGCCGAAGCCCATGGTCGCGGTGAGAATCACCGGGCTGGCCATGATCAGGCCGATGGTGCTGGCCAGCGCGGTCGGAAAGCCGACGCTGCCTCGTTTCAGGTGCTGCGTGAGCCGGTCATTGATCGACATGGTGCGGATCCTCGAAAGCGGATTTCTGAGTGGATGCATCGAGCCGTACAAGGCGCTGGCGTTTAAGCCCTCCCCGGCCAGTCCCTGATCGAAACGGCCTCGAGCGAAAATCACTGTGCACCGCCAACGCGCCGAGCGTCTTGCCCATGTCTGCCGTCACTTTTGTTGCTGCCTGCCAGGGCGTGGGCCTTGGCGGGCAGGATCAATTAGCTGGCACGCAGGGAAAAGACTTCCCCTGCGCCCAGCCATCTTAATGCGCCCTCGACCTAATCATGCTGGGGACTATCACTATGGAGCACACTCTGAAAACCTGCACGCTGTCCAAGGCTGTCGGCCTGGGCATCGCACTCTTGATCACCCACTCGACGGCCCAGGCCTATGAGCTGTACGCCGACGAAGACACCCACCTCAATGCCGACTTCCTGGCGGTCTACGGGATGTTCAACAGCCGTCATAACTACGATGGCACGCCGGGAGGTTCATCCTGGCGCGAGGGTTTCATCAAATATGGGGTCAGCGGCGATCAGGGCCTGGCCGGTTACGGCACCGGTTATGGCGCGCTCAATTGGGTCAGTTCCGGCACCTGGGGCGACGGCGACGCCGCCGGCAACACCGACGGTTCGGAGCGCACCACGAAAATCGAAGACGCGTACCTGGGCTGGCGCTCGGCCGAACTGTTCCCGGCACTGGGCAAGGACGGGGTGGATTTCTCCGTCGGCCGCCAGGTGGTCAAGCTGGGCCGCGGTTTCCTGATCAACGACGACGGCCCCAACCTGGGCAAGGGCCCGGCTGACGGCGCATTGAATCGCGGGGGTGCCTACTACCTCGCCGCGCGTCACGCCTTCGACCGTACCGCCGTGCTGCGCCTGGGTGGCCAGAACGGCCTGCATGGGTCGGTACTGTGGCTCAAATCCGACAACCGCGCCCAGGCCGAAACCGAGTTGGCGGCGGGCACCCTCGACTACACGGCCGCCGCCGGCACGCTGGGGTTGACCTGGATACACGGCATCGGGGTCACCGACCAATGGGCCAGCGACTTTCAGAAACAGCGCGACGGCATGAACACCTACAGCCTGCGCGGCGAAGGCAGCGCGGGTATCGAGAACGCCAGCTTTGCCTTCGAATACGCCTGGCAGGACAAGGATGCCGGTCCGGAAAAAGCCTGGTACGGCGAAGCCGGCTACACCTTCGCCGATGTCAGCTGGGCGCCGAAACTGACCTATCGCTACACCCGCTACTCGCAAAAATGGGACCCGTTGTTCACCGGGCTCAGCACCGGCTACGGCACCTGGTTCCAGGGAGAAGTGGCCTCCAACTATGCCGGCCCGTTCAACAGCAACACCGGCATCCAGCATGTAGGACTCAAGGCCACTCCCCTGGAAAACCTGACGGTCGGCGCGCTGTACTTCGACTTCAATACCTTGCGCAAACGCGACGCCTTGAACCTGGATGCCCGCGAGCTGGACCTGTACGCCGAATGGGCGGTCAACAGCCACCTGATCATCAGCCCATTGGTGGGCATCTACCAACCGAAAAAGGACGCCGACACCGGTGGCAACCAAGTGGGTGGCAACGGCACCAACCTCTACAGCCAGTTGACCGTGGCCGTACCCTTTTGACCCCTTTCAGGCGCTGCCCGGCGCGGCGCCTGAAGCAGGTTATTGTTTGTGCGGGTGCAACATCGTCTGAATCCGATGAGTCGCCTGGCGGGTGTTTTCCGCCAGTTTGCGCACCTCATCGGCCACCACCGAAAACCCACGGCCGACCTCGCCGGCCCGCGCGGCTTCAATGGCCGCGTTCAAGGCCAGCAGGTTGGTCTGGTCGGCAATGCCTTTGATCACACTGACCACCGTGGCGATCTGGCCATAGGTGGCCTGGTTGTGCTCAAGCAATTGTTGGTGGGTGGCGCGGGCCGACTGCTCATCACTGATATCCCGGACCGCGCCAAGCACCCGCGTCAATCGCCCCTGGGCGTCCCGCACGGCCCGGCCGCGCTCGCGGCACCAGATGTAGCCGCGGGTCTTGTGGCGCATGCGGTATTCAACTACGTACTCACCGCTGCCGTGGGCGGCGAGGATTTCGCGGTCGAAAATCGCCATGATCTTGGGCAAATCCTCGGGATGGGTGACGCCGACCTGCGCGTCCCAGCCGTCGGGCAGCTCATGGGGGGCATACCCCAGCAGCAGGCGAAACTGATTGAAAATACGCATCTGGCTGCCGGGGTCCTGAACGTCACCATTGACCACCGTGATATCCCAGCAGCCCTCCGTCATGGTGCACAGCAGCAGCTCCCAGATCTGCTTCTCCTGTTGATGCTGGTCGCCCAGCAGCCGCTGCCGACGCAGCTCCGCATCCAGTGTCGCCTCACGCTGTCGGGCCAGCTCCAGTTGTTGACGCAGGGCCTCAAGAGCCTGCTCGTCGTGTGCCTGCCGGGCGGCCTGAGCCTTGGCCGATACCTCGGCCTGCTGCCATTGGCGGTCGGCATTCGCCCGCTCTCGCGCCAGCTGTTCCAGGCAGGCCTGCACCGACGGGTAAGCGTGCAACGCCTGGGTATCAGGCGCCTCCCCCGCCAGCACCTGCTTGAGGTGGGCAGCAAGGTCCTGCATCGGCTGGTTTTTCTTGAAGAACATCGGACGGCCCTCTGCGCATCGCGTCGAAACGCTGGATCTGACCGCAAACCATCAGTGATTGCTTGTACGAGCCTGCACGCCCGCTTGCGCCTGGCTGCCAGGGGCTATCGTGCATTTGCAGGGTACGATCAATAAAAAACCGAGGCCTTTACCGGCCTCGGCTTTTTTACGATCAGCAATGGCGGATCAATTGCTTCAATACCGTCTTGAACGTTTCGATCTGCGCGTCCGTGAACGCGGCGAATACCTTGTCCTGCTGTTCGCGCGCAATTGCCCACAGGTCTTCGGTCTGCTCCACACCGGCAGCGGTCAGGCGTACGCCGTTGTCATCGTCGCTCACCAGCCCCTTGCGTTTGAGGTTGGCCACGGCTTCGTCGATTTCGCGCACCGGCATGGCCACCTCGCGCAACAGGTCCTGGGTGCTCAGCCGGGCGTCGTTCTCCAGCACCATCAGCATGCGCGCCTCGTTGGTGCGCAGGCCGGTGGACAGTTGCCGGGGTTGGTAGCTGGATTGGTAGGCGCGCACCGCCTGGGTCATCAGGTAGTACAGGTTGTGGCTCAGGCGTCCCTGGAAATGGCTGCTCGGCGGCTGGCTGTCGTCGCGCTTGGTCATGCGCGTGTGGGGCAGGACCATCGAGTAGGCGCCCTGATGATAAAGCAGCGGCGCACGGCCGAAATCATCGAAGGCCACCACCTTGCCGATCATGATCCAGTGATCGCCGCCATCCACCTGCTGGTAGTTTTCGCAGTGAAACCGCGCCGAACAATCGGCGAACACCGGCGCCCCACCCTCGCCGGGCTGGTATTCGATCTCGGCGAAGCGATCGTCCTTGGGTCGGGCAAAATTGTTCGACAGGTCGATCTGGTCCGCCGCCAGCACGTTGACCGCGAAATGGCTGGCCTGCTCGAACACCTCATGGCTGTTGGAACGTTTGTCCAGGCTCCACAGCACCAGCGGCGGGTCGAGCGACACCGAGTTGAAACTGTTGGCGGTGACGCCCACCTTGCGCCCGGCGGCGTCGGCGGCGGTGACCACGGTCACGCCGGTGGCAAAGTTACCCAGGGCGCGGCGAAAGGCGCGTGGGTCGAAGGTCGATTCAGACATGCAAGACTCCCGGGCCGCGTCAGGCGCGGCCCTGATTGTTGTTATCAAACGCAGGTTCAGATCATGCTTGGATCGGGCTCCAGGCCCATCAGCTCGCGGCCGAGGATCTGCGCGCAGACGTCGTAGTCGGTGTAGGCATGGGCGCCGGTCATGTGCGAGTCACGGAACAGGCGCTGCATTTCGTTATGTTCGAACCAGGCATTGCCGCCGGCGGCTTCGAACAGGCGATCCACCGCCTGGATGCACATCTTGGTGGCATACGCCTGGTTGGTGCGCCAGAACGCCAGGGTTTCGCGGCTGGGGTAGCGCTGCTGCTCACTGTGCTCGGCATGCTCGGCCCAGGTCTTTTCAAGAAACGCGCGCGCGGCGCCGACCTGATGCGTCGACTCGGCCAGGCGCATCAACGCCGGCGTGGCCGCACCGACCGCCGCGCCAGTGTAGGCGCGCACGCGGGTCTTGGTCTTTTCGCGGAACACCTCGAGCATGCGCTCGGCGACGCCCAGGCTCACGGTAGAAAAGCCGCTGGCAAAATACGGACGGTACGGCGAGTAGAACACCTTGCTGTCGGGGTACAAGCCGAAGCCTGCGGACTTGCCCTCCATCATGTCCTTGGCTTTCTGGATGCGATGCTCCGGTACCCAGGCCTTGTCGATGATCAACGTCTTGGTGCCGCTGCCTTTCATGCCGGCGGCAAACCAGTCGTCGCGGATCTGATAGTCACTGCGCGGCAGCACCGCGAAGCAGTAGTCCTGCGTGCCTTCGGCATTCGGCCGGCGAAAGCCGACAATCGCCCACTCGGCATGGTCGCAGCCGCTGCTCCAGCCCATCTCACCGCTGAACAGCACGCCGCCCTCGACCTCTTCGGTACGCCCGAAGGGGGCAATGCTGCTGCTGGCCGTGGCATGCGGGTCGGTGCCCCAGACTTCCTGCTGCAGGGTGGCCGAGAACAGTGCCAGTTGATGACTGTGAGTACACAACAGGCTCATGGCCCAGGCCGTGCTGGCGCAGGCCCCGGCGAGCGCCGCGATGCAGTCGGCAAACTGTGGCAGCGACAACTCCATGCCACCGAACGCCTTGGGCTGAAACGCACGGTGCAGGCCGATGCCTTTGAGCAACGCAATATTTTCGGCGGGCACCTGGCGGTCCTGCTCGGCCTGGAACGCATTGGCCGCGATGGCGGGCAGGAGGGACTTGAGGTCTTCGAGAAGCGGGTTTGGCTTTTTCATGGATGGCCCTGCTTATTATTGGATGTCCGGACGACCACGGGAATCGAGGCGCGGCGCCGGATGCAGGGCCAGTATGGTGTGTGCCTGGCGGGCATAAAATGCACGTTCCAGAGTCAAGATTGCACTTTTCACAGGCCTGGCAGCCACAGACATAGCGCGCGGCAGGCACAGTCAAGCCGGGCATGCAGCGGTGGATTACCCTCGGGCTTTTCTTTGTTCACGATCAGGAAACCCCCATGAGCGATATTCCACTGCTGCCTCACGTCGAAGCCTTTCTGCGTCGACAACACGCGCTGTTTATCGACGGTGGCTACGTGCAGAGTCACTCCGGCCAGACCCTGGAGGTGATCAACCCGGCCACCGGCCAAGTCATCGCCCGGGTCGCCGACGCCGACCCGGCCGATATCGACGCGGCCGTGGCCTCCGCGCGCCGTGGTTTCAAACAATGGTCCCAGGTCGCCCCGGCGATACGCGGCAATGTGCTGTTCAAACTGGCCGACCTGCTGGAGCAGCACCGCGAAGAACTGGCGCAGATCGAGACTTGCCAGTCGGGCAAGATCATCCAGATTTCCCGGGCCTTCGAAGTCGACCAGGCGGCGCATTTTTTGCGTTACTACGCCGGTTGGGCCAGCAAGATCACCGGGCAGACCATCACGCCGTCACTGCCCTCGTTCGCCGGTGAACGCTACACCGCCTTCACCCTGCGCGAACCGGTCGGGGTGGTGGTGGGGATCGTGCCGTGGAATTTCTCCACCATGATCGCACTGTGGAAACTCGCCTCGGCGCTGGTGACCGGTTGCAGCATCATCATCAAACCCAGTGAGTTCACGCCGCTGACCATCCTGCGTATCGCCGAACTGGCGATGGAGGCCGGCCTGCCGCCAGGTGCGCTCAACGTACTGACCGGCGGCGGCCTGGTGGGCAAAGGGCTGATCGAACACCCCGGCACCAATAAGGTGTCGTTTACCGGCTCGGTGCCGACCGGCATTGCCGTGGGCCAGAGCGCCATGGGCGCCGGGCTGACCCGCGCCACCCTGGAACTGGGCGGGAAAAACTCGGCGGGTTTTCTGCCCGATGTGGACCTGGACAACGCGGTCAACGGCATCGTCGAAGCGGGCTTTTTGCACTCCGGGCAAATCTGCGCGGCGGCCGAACGCTTCTTTGTGCATCGCTCGCAGATCGACGCGGTCATGGACAAACTCGCGCAGCGCTTGAGCGCGCTGAACATCGGTTCACCGTTGGATGAGCGCACCGAGTTCGGCCCGGTCGCCAACCGTCAGCATCAACTCAAACTGGGCGCGTTCTTTGACAAGGCGCGGGCGGAAAACAACCGCATCGTGCACGGCGGCAAGCTGATTGACCGGCCGGGTTGCTACGTTGAGCCGACAATCATCCTGGCCAACGGAGTCAACGATACCTTGCTCAACGAAGAGACCTTCGGGCCGATCGCTACGTTTTTGCCGTACGACACCGAAGACGAATTGGTGGCGTTGATGAACAACACGCCCTATGGGTTGAGCGCCAGCCTTTGGACCAATGACCTGGGCAAGGCGCTGCGGATGGTGCCGGCCATTGAGGCGGGTACGGTGTGGGTGAATATGCACACGTTACTGGATCCAGCGGTGCCGTTTGGGGGCAGTAAGTCCTCGGGGGTGGGCCGGGAGTTTGGTGGCGCGTTTATTGAGGATTACACCGAGTTGAAGTCGGTGATGATTCGTTACTGACGACTCTCTGGCTCACAGCCACTTACTCACATCGGCCTAACAATGGATCCATTAATTGGCAGGCCGTTCGATAATCGCCCATTAAAACCTCCAATCCAGCTTGACTACCCATTACCCCTCCAATCTAATGGATCCAACAAACAAAAATAATCCATTGCCTGGAGAGTCGCCATGTACCCCAAGAACACGTGGTATGTCGCCTGCACCCCCGATGAGATCGCGCACAAGCCGCTGGGCCGGCAGATCTGCGGTGAAAAAATGGTGTTTTACCGTGGCCTGGAAGGCGCGGTGGTGGCCGTCGAGGATTTTTGTCCGCATCGTGGCGCACCGTTGTCGCTGGGGTATGTCGAGAATGGCAACCTGGTGTGCGGCTACCATGGCCTGGTCATGGGCTGCGATGGCAAGACGGTCGAGATGCCTGGCCAGCGGGTACGCGGTTTTCCCTGCAACAAGACCTTCGCGGCGGTTGAGCGCTACGGTTTTATCTGGGTGTGGCCGGGTGATCAGGCCCAGGCTGACCCTGCGCTGATTCATCATTTGGAATGGGCGGTGAGTGATGAGTGGGCCTACGGCGGCGGGCTGTTCGATATCCAGTGCGATTACCGCCTGATGATCGACAACCTGATGGACCTGACCCACGAGACCTACGTGCATGCGTCCAGTATCGGCCAGAAGGAGATCGACGAGGCGCCGCCGGTGACCACGGTGGACGGCGATGAAGTGGTCACCGCCCGGCACATGGAGAACATCATGGCGCCGCCGTTCTGGCGCATGGCCCTGCGCGGCAACAACCTGGCCGATGACGTGCCGGTGGATCGCTGGCAGATCTGTCGCTTTACCCCACCCAGCCACGTGTTGATCGAAGTCGGCGTGGCCCATGCCGGCAAGGGCGGCTACCACGCCGCGCCGGAGTACAAGGCGGCGAGCATCGTGGTCGACTTCATCACGCCGCAGACCGACACGTCGATCTGGTACTTCTGGGGCATGGCGCGCAACTTCAACCCACACGATGAGGCGCTGACCGCCAGCATTCGCGAAGGCCAGGGCAAGATTTTCAGCGAAGACCTGGAGATGCTCGAACGCCAGCAGCAGAACCTGCTTGCCCACCCGACGCGCAACCTGCTCAAGCTCAATATCGATGCCGGTGGCGTGCAGTCGCGCAAGGTCCTGGAGCGATTGATCGCTCGGGAACGCGCCGGAGAGCCGACATGATCGAGGTGGTGGTGACGTCGCGGCGCGTCGAGGCGCTGGACATTTGCAGCTATGAACTGGCCCGTGTCGATGGCGCGCCACTGCCGCCGTTCAGCGCTGGGGCGCATATCGATGTGCACCTGCCGGACGGGCTGATCCGACAATATTCGCTGTGCAATCACCCTGAGGAACGTCATCGCTACCTGATTGGCGTACTCAACGACCCCGCCTCGCGAGGCGGCTCGCGCAGCCTGCACGAACAGGTGCACGAAGGCGCCCGCCTGACCATCAGCGAACCGCGCAACCTCTTCCCGCTGGTCCATGAAGCCCGACGCAGCCTGTTGTTTGCCGGTGGCATCGGCATCACGCCGATCCTGTGCATGGCCGAGCGTCTGGCCCAGGGCGGGTCCGACTTCGAACTGCACTACTGCGCCCGTGCCAGCGAGCGCGCGGCGTTTGTGCAGCGTCTCAAGGATTCCCCGTTTGCCGACCGGGTGTTCCTGCATTTCGACGAGCAGCCCGACACCGCGCTCAACGCCGCCCAGGTGCTGGCGGCACCGGCAGACGACGTGCACCTGTATGTGTGCGGCCCCGGCGGCTTCATGCAGCATGTGCTCGACAGCGCCCGCGCCCAGGGCTGGCAGGAAAACTGCCTGCACCGTGAGTACTTCTCGGCGGCGCCGGTGGACAGCAGTCTGGATGGGCGATTTTCGGTGAAGATCGCCAGCAGCGGCCAGGTCTTCGAGATACCGACCGACAAAAGCGTGGTCCAGGTATTGGAAAGCCACGGCATCGAGATTGCCGTGTCATGCGAGCAAGGGATCTGCGGCACCTGCCTGACCCGCGTGCTGGAAGGCATCCCGGAGCACCGCGACCTGTTCCTTACCGAACAGGAGCAAGCCCTGAATGACCAGTTCACGCCGTGCTGCTCACGCGCGAAAACCCCGCTGTTGGTGCTCGATATCTGAACCGCGTCACGATGCGGGCAGGATCACCTTCATGCGTGCGTCGGCGGTGGCGGAGCTGAAGATCTCGGCATAGCGCAAGGTCGCATTGGCGTGTTCGCGCATGATGGCTTCGGCGCGCGCGCCCTGGCGATTGACCAGGGCGTCGAACACCGAATGGTGTTGCATGTGGGCGTAGTTGAAGCGACGGTATTCGCGGGCCATATCCTCGCGATCCACCGCCAGCGCCGTCACCGAAGCGAACGGCAGGTGATCATTGCGCGCCAGGGCATCGGCAATCGCCGGGTTGTGGCTGCCTTCGACGATGACCTGGTGAAAACGCATGTTCAGGTCGTGGTAAATCTCCAGGTCGTCCTCGGTCACATAGCCCTTGTCGAACAGTTGATCGCCCTCGACCAGGCAACGCTCGAGCACCCTGCGCGCCTCCTCGGACAAGCCACGCTCAGCGGTCTGGCGCGCCGCCAGGCCTTCGAGCACGCCACGCACCTCCACTGCGCCGGCGATATCGCTGGGGCTGACCGAACGCACCTGATACCCGCGCCCGCCAAACGGCACCAGCAACCCTTCCTGTTCCAGGGTACGAAACGCCATGCGCACAGGCATGCGCGACACGCCAAAGCGTTGCGCCGTGGGGATCTCCATCAAGCGCTCGCCTGCCGCCAACTCGCCGCTGGCAATCATCTTGCGCAGTGCAACCAGCACCAATTGACCGGGCTTACTCATCCAGGCAACTTCCAGAAAACGTGGCCCGCCATAGTACCGCAAGCCTGTGGTTTCGTCAGACGAACGCCAGAGCCAGAGCAACAACCCATGCTCATCGCGGGCAAGCCCCTCCCACATTTAGATTGCGGGGGTGTCAGTTAGATAGTCGCCAGCTCCCGAGCCGTCACGGCAGCCAGGCCGGGTTCTCGATCAACAACGCCATCCCCTGCCCCCCACCCACACACGCAGCCGCAATCCCATAACGCAAATTGTGCCGACGCAGCTGCCGAGCCAGGCTCATGACCAGACGCAGACCGGTGGCCGCCAGCGGATGCCCCAACGCAAGAGAGCCGCCCTCGACGTTAAGACGGCTACTGTCCAACTCCAGCTCCTGAGCCACCGCCAGCACCTGCGCCGCCTGGGCTTCGTTGATCTCGAAACGACCAATATCGCCCAGGTTCAGCCCACTGCGCTGCAACAGCAGACGAATCGCCGGCGCCGGGCCAATGCCCATGTACTCCGGGGCCACCCCTACCACCGCACTGGCCACCAGCCGAGCCAGCGCCGGGCGCAAGCAGTCAGAGGCACGCCCGACCAGCGCCGCCGCCGCACCGTCGACCACCGCACAACTGTTGCCGGCGGTTTGCACCCCACCGGCATGGATTGCACGCAAACGCGCCAAGGCCTCCAGACTGGTGGCCCGTGGATGGCTGTCCGCACTGACTGCACCCACCTGACGCGCCAGAGTAATACTCCTCGGCTGGTACCCTTCCAGTTCAAACACCTGGTTATCCACCGCCACGATCTCTTCAGCCCAGGCCCCCTCACCCTGCGCCTGCAACGCGCGCTGATGGCTGTCGCAGGCATACCGATCCACCGCCTCGCGGCTCAATCCATAACGGCGCGCCAGGTTGTCGGCGGTGGCGATCATGTCCACCGCAGGGGCCGGGTCGTACAGCGCCTCCCAGAGAAAGTCCTTGAATTGCACCTCGCCCCCCAGACGGAACCCGCCCCGGTGGGTGTAGGCGGCAATCGGGTTGCGCGACATTGATTCAGCCGCCACGCACAACGCCAGTTGCGTCCCGTCGCGCAGTTGCCCGGCGGCCTGGCGCAACAGCTCGAAACCGGTGGCGCAGATGCGCTGCACTCCCAGCGCCGGAACCGATTGCGCCACACCGCTGTACAACCCGATATGCCGTGGCAGCAAGTAGGCATCGAAACTGGCCTGGGCCATGGAGCCGGCCAGCACGCTGTCTACCGTCTGCGGTTCGATGCCGGCGCGGGCCAGCACTTCACGGCCGACCTTGATCCCCAGGTCGATGGGCGACACCAGCGACAGTGCCCCGCCGAGGTCGACCCAGGGCGTGCGCACCGCGTCGAAAATCGCCACATCGGTAAACGCCGCATACTGCCCGGCGCCGCTCACGGCTTGGGCCCGGCGCGCAGGATCGTCGGGTCTTCACCGCGATACAGCGCCTCGACCTTGGCCGCGCGCCATTGCAACACCGCGCGTTGATTGATCGAGCCTTTGTCGGTGATTTCGCCACGGTCGATGGACGCCGGTTCGTCGAGTACGGCAATCCACTCCAGCCGACTGGCATTGCCGGTGGCCTCGCCATTGAGGCGCTGCAACCAGTCGCCGAACCACTGGCGCACCGGTGCGCTGGCGAGGACCTCGGCGTCGCTGGCATCAACGCTCAAGCCCGCCAGCCGGCGGCACTCGTAGAGCCTCGGGAATACCAGGGCGCCCAGGCATTCGCGGTCCGGCGCGGCGATCACCAGATCCTGCACATACGGCGAGCCTTCGAGCACCGCGCGATTACGCATCGGGCCGACGCTGACAAACACCCCGGAAGACAGCTTGAAGTCCTCGGCAATGCGCCCGTCGAACATCAGCCCCAGTTGCGGCTGCTGAGGATCGGCGAGCTTGATCGCATCACCGGAACAGTAAAACCCCTGCTCATCGAACACCTCGGCGGTTTGCTCGGGCGCGCGCCAGTAACCCGGCATGATATGCGGCCCGCGAAAGCGCCCTTCGAACTTGCCGTCCAGCGGCACCAGACGCACCTCGCACCCCGGTGCGGGCAAACCGATGTAACCGGCCATCGACAACGGTCCGGTGGTGAAGGTGCAGGACGGCGCGGCTTCGGTCATGCCCAGCCCGGCCATCATGCGGATGCGCTCGCCGCAGTGCAGCTCGGCCACGCGGTCGAGACGATCCCAGACACTTTGCGAGAGGCCGGCGGCGGCAAAGAAGAACAGTTTCATTCGCGCAAAAAACCGCTCGCGCAGCTCGGCGTCCTGTTCCAGGGCATTGACCAACTCTTCCCAGCCCTTGGGCACGGTCAGGTAGGCCGTGGGCGAAATTTCCTTGAGATTGCGCAGGGTCTCGGCAATGCCCTGGGCGGTGGGTTTGCCATCGTCCAGGTAAAAGGTGCCGCCGTTGTAGAGCACGATGCCGACGTTGTGGCTGCCGCCAAAGGTGTGGTTCCACGGCAGCCAGTCCACCAGCACCGGTGGCTCCTCGCCGAACACCGGGAACGTCTGCAGCAGCATCTGCTGGTTGGCGCAGAGCATGCGTTGGGTGGTAACCACGGCCTTGGGCAATTTGGTCGAGCCGGAGGTGAAGAGAAATTTGGCGATGCTGTCCGGGCCGGTGGCGTTGAACGCTGCCTCGGCCTCGGCACCACCCAGCGTTTGCAACAGGCTCGCAAAGCTGGCTTGAGTGCGTCCAGGCACCTCACCGCGCACGCAGATCAGCGGCGTGTCGGCCGGCAATACGGCCTCGATGGCGCGCTGGTAAGCCGCCGCATCGTTGACGAACACCAGCCCCGGTTGCAGCAGCTCGCACACATGGCGCAGCTTGGCGAAATCCTGGGACAACAACGCGTACGCAGGCGATACCGGGCAGTAGGGAATACCGGCGTACATGGCGCCGAGCGCTACTTGCAGATGCTCGATATCGTTGCCCGACAGCAACGCCAGCGGCTTGTGCGCCGACAGCCCGTAACTCAGCAAACCCTGGGCAATCGCGCGCACGCTGTCGAGCATTTCCCGGTAGCTGACGCGACGCCACTCGCCGCCGGCCTGGCGTGCGGCGATAAACGTCTGTTCGGGACGCACCTGGGCCCAATGCACCAGCCGGTCGAGCAAGCGCGGCGGCAACTCGGCCAGTGGCTCAAGGGAACGCATATGCAGCACGCCCTGTTCTTCAGTGACCTCGACCGGCGCATGGCCGATGGACACCGCGCGGTATCGCGGCGGGTGCTGCTCGGGCTGGGGTTGCGCTCTGAATTCGGAACTCACAAGGATGTCCTCCATCAAGGCGGGTCAACGCCGCCTTGTTATTGTTAGGTCGCAATGCCTGCTCAGATCGGGTAATGCCTGGGCCCGTTCTGCAAGGTCACCCAACGCAATTGCGTGAAGTGCTCGATCGCAGCCTTGCCGCCGAAACTGCCATAGCCGCTGGACTTGACCCCGCCGAAGGGCATCTGCGCTTCGTCATGCACGGTCGGGCCGTTGATATGGCAGATGCCCGATTCCACACGCTGCGCCAATGCCAGCGCACGCCCGGTGTCGCGGCTGAAGATCGCCGCCGACAGGCCGAATTCGGAGTCATTGGCCAAGCGCAGCAGCGCTTCATCACCGTCACCGCGCAGCAGCACCGCCACCGGGCCGAAGGACTCTTCGCGGTACAGGCGCATGTGTTCGGTGACGCCATCGATGAGCGTCGGCTGCAGGATGCTGCCGTCCAATTGCCCGCCCACCACCAGGCGTGCGCCCTTGGCCAGGGCATCGTCGATCAGGGCCTTGATGCGCGTACCGGCGTTGGCGTCCACCAGCGAGCCCAGCACCGAATCCGGCGCGGCGGGATCGCCTGCGCGTAGGGTCGCGACCTTGGCCGCCAGTTTTGCCGTAAACGCATCGGCGACCTTGGCATCGACAATCAGGCGCTCGGTGGACATGCAAATCTGCCCCTGGTTGAAGTAGGCGCCGAACGCCGCCGCCGCGACGGCCGCGTCCAGGTCGGCGTCGTCGAGCACCAGCAACGGCGCCTTGCCGCCCAGCTCCAGCAGGGCCGGCTTGAGATGACGCGCCGAGAGTTCGCCGACAATCCGCCCGACATGGGTCGAACCCGTGAAGTTGACCCGTCGCACCGCCGGGTTGGCGATCAGCCGCTCGACGATGGCGGCGGCATCCGCCGGGGCATTGCTGATCACGTTGACCACGCCATCACCGAGGCCGGCATCCTGCAACACCTGGCCGATCAGACGGTGCACCGCCGGGCTCAATTCCGAAGCCTTGAGCACCACGGTGTTGCCGCAGGCCAGCGGCATGGCGATGGCGCGGGTGGCGAGGATGACCGGGGCATTCCATGGCGCGATGCCCAGCACCACGCCGCATGGCTGACGCAGGGCCATGGCGAAACTGCCGGGCACATCGGAAGGGATGACGTTGCCGGTGATCTGGGTAGTCATCGACGCAGCTTCGCGCAGGATGTTGGCCGCCAGGCGCACGTTAAAGCCATACCAGTTAGCCATGGCGCCGGTCTCGCCGGCAGCGGCAATAAATTCGGCGCTGCGCGCCTGCAATTGCTCGGCCGCCACGAGCAAGCGCGTGCGACGCTCGTTGGGCGCCAGCGCGGCCCAAGTGGGGAACGCGGCCTGGGCCGCGGCCACGGCGGCGTCGGCATCTTCAAGGGTCGCGGCGGCCACGCGCGAGACCACTTCACCGGTCACCGGGTTGCGACGCTCAAAGGTTCGACCGTCGCGGGCGGGGCACGACTGGCCGCCAATCAATAGGGGCACGTCCAGCATGGTGATTCCTCTTTATTATCTTTATCGGGAATACGTTCAGCGTCGTCACAACAGTGCGGCCCGCAGGCCGCGTCTTTCAGCGTTTATACGCCTGCAGGCCGGGCTTGATGCTCTTGTCGTCGAGGAACTGCTTCATACCCTGCTCGCGACCGCCTTCGGTGTCGAGCAAGCGCGACTGATCGAGCTTGGCGTAGAGGTAATCCTCGTTCTGCTCCCAGGTCAGTTCGCGGCAACGCTTGAAGCCATGTTTGGCCGCACGCAGCACCACCGGGTTTTTCTCCAGCAGGTTACGCGCCAGTTCGATGGTCACTTCGCGCAGTTGCGCCAACGGCACGCTCTCATTGACCAGGCCCATTTCGGCGGCCTTGCGCCCGTCAAAGGTCTTGCCGGTCATGATGTAGTACAGCGACTGACGATGGCCCACGGTGTCGGCCATGGCCTTGCTCACCAGGTTGCCCGGCGGGATGCCCCAGTTGATTTCCGAGAGGCCGAAAGTCGCTTCATCGGCGCAGATCGCCAGGTCGCACGCCACCAGCGGGCTGAAACCGCCACCGAAGCACCAGCCATTGACCATCGCGATGGTCGGCTTGGCGTACATGCGCAGCAGCTTCCATTGCCATTGCGAGGCTTCGCGGCGGATTTTTTCCTGGAGGATTTCCGGGCCGGCATCCACTTCGCGGAAGTATTCCTTGAGGTCCATGCCCGCGGTCCAGGCTTCACCGGCGCCGGTCAGCACCAGCACACCGGCGGCCGGATCCTGCTCGAGGGTTTCCAGCACATCGATCATTTCCCGGTTGAGGGTCGGGCTCATGGCGTTGCGTTTTTCCGGGCGATTGAGAATGACCCAGGCAATACCTTCCTCGATCTCGACTTTGACGGTGGTCCAGCGGCCTTCGTAATTGCTCATGGCGGTGCACTCTTGTTCTGGGGTGTGAAGATGATTCGAAATTAAACCGCAAATATAGTTATGTCAATTAACTATTAATCCAGATAACCAATATTTTACCGGGTAAGACCGCTGCTTTTTTCGGGCCGGGTAAAAAACCGGCATAGCCACGGCGCGTCAACCCCGGCAAACTAGATAGCCTTCTTAACCTCCACTTTCTGAGGATTGCACTGTCCATGGCCAAGCCTTCCAAAATCGCCGCCAGCCAGGCCCTGCCCGAACATGACGAGGGTCGGCCGCCGCTGGATTCAGCCCTGGACGATCTGATCGGTTATGCCATGCGCCGCGCCCAGCTCAAGCTGTTCCAGAACCTGATCGGCCGGCTGTCGGACCACGACCTGCGCCCGGCACAGTTCTCGGCCCTGGCAATCATCGAGCAGAACCCCGGGCTGATGCAGGCCGACCTGGCCCGTGCCCTGGCCATCGAACCGCCCCAGGTGGTGCCCTTGCTGAACAAGCTGGAAAGCCGCGCCCTCGCCGTGCGCGTGCGGTGCAAACCGGACAAGCGCTCCTACGGGATTTTCCTGAGCAAGACCGGCGAAGCGCTGCTCAAGGAGCTCAAGGACATCGCCGTGCAAAGCGACCTGAACGCCACCGCAGCCCTGGACGTCGAGGAACGTGCAGAGCTGCTGCGCCTGCTCAAGAAGGTGTATCAGGACTGATGTCTACCAGAGCGCCACGGTGTAGAGCACCAGGAAGCGCGTCTGGTTTTCATCGCGAAACGCCGCGCCGCCCGGGAAGTCGTTGCGGTAGATCGACTTGCGCGCCATCAGCCCGACGTTCTTCAGCGGGCCGCTCTGGATCACGTAGCCCAGCTCCATCTGGAACTCGCGCTCCTTGCGATCCTCGGCATTGAAGGCTGCCAGCTCGATGTTGTCGCCGCGCACATAGCGCAGCCGGGTCTTCAGGCCCGGCACGCC
This sequence comes from Pseudomonas lactucae, assembly GCF_036688725.1. Taxonomy (NCBI): domain Bacteria; kingdom Pseudomonadati; phylum Pseudomonadota; class Gammaproteobacteria; order Pseudomonadales; family Pseudomonadaceae; genus Pseudomonas; species Pseudomonas lactucae. Next base: position 151,952 of record NZ_JAQQPT010000002.1, read on the forward strand.
TGAGGCGGCAAAATCATAGTCATAGATGGCCTGCCAGGTGCGCTCCTTGGCGTTGAGAAAATCCGAACTCATGGTCAGTTCGCTCATGCCCATCAACTCGGTGCCGGAGATATACGGCGTGGCGGTTTCCCCACTGGAATGCATGTAGCCCAGGCTGATCCGGTGGCCGCCCAGGCGGTAGCCGAACAGCGCCGAGAGGTTGCGGTTATCCACGTTGCCGGCCTTGGCGCTGCCGTCCTCACGACTGAAGAAACTGCGCAGATCGCTGGTCAGCACGCCATCGCCCACCGGCAGGTTGTGCAGCAGTGCCAGGGTGTCCTGCTGGTAAAGGTCCGCGACCTCGGCGTGGTACACGCGCAGGCTGAGGTCTTTGTTGACCTGGTAATCGCCGCCCACATACGCCAGGTGCGAGGTGGTGGCCGTGGCGTTGAACCGCCGGTTGGGCGAGGCAATCGTCATGGCCTGGTAGTCGGTGGAGTCGCGCTTGTTGATGCGGTCGATGTAACCGGTATTGAGGGTCAGGCCATCGATATCCTTGGAGCTCAGGGTGGTACCGCGAAAGGTCTGCGGCAGCAGGCGCGACGGGCTGGCGAAAGCGAACGGCAGGAAGATCGACACGTCGCCGGCCTTCACCGTGGTTTGGGCAAACCGCAGCTTGGCGGTCGGCGCCAGGCGCGAGTATTCATCGGCGGCACGCTTGTCGCTGGCCGACACCGGCAATAACTCGGTGCCGCTGCGGTCCGGCGACGAGTCGAGCTTGACTCCCATCAATCCACGCACATCCAGGCCAAAGCCGAGGGTGCCGGGGGTGTACCCCGATTCCAGGTTGAGCATGAACGCCTGGGCCCACTCACGCGCGGCGGTCTTGGCGCCGTCGTCCTTGTAGTCACGGTCCAGGTAGTAATTGCGCAGCGTCAGGGTGCCGTGGCTGTCGTCGATAAACCCCGCCGCCCAGGACGCAGTGGGCAGCACACTCAACATCAACAGCGCGCTGATCAGGCAGGGAGTGCTGTTCGACACACGGCAGGTCGCCGCAACGGCGTCCGTGGAGAGTTTTGGCATGTTCGATGTCCATTTTTGTTGTTGTTTTGGGGGTGACACGCGCTTGGCCCAAGCGGCTTCGCGGACAGAGAATGGAAACAGCAGAGCGCAGTCGTCAACTGCCACTGACCGATAATCGAACATTAATAAACGTATCTATTTTTGTTTTTTCCGCTACCGCGAATCTCAAACCGGCGACTTAGAGGGCCTGGGTGCTGATTGTTGGAGCGGCGCCGTCGCCCTTCTTTTTATAGTTATATTTGTTATCTTGATTTCCAGCCGCCTTACGGCTCACCACGACAACAAAAACAACAATGAGGTTTGCCCATGAACAGTCCATCGCGTCGTTCGACGCTGACCATCGCTTTGTGCTTTATCGTTGCGCTGATCGAAGGTTTCGACCTGCAGGCCGCCGGCACCACCGCCGCAGGGTTGCGCCACAGCTTTGCCCTCGACCCGAAAATGCTGGGCTGGGTGTTCAGCGTCGGCATCATCGGCCTGTTGCCTGGGGCGTTCTTCGGCGGCTGGATCGCCGACCGTATCGGGCGCAAAAAAATCCTGGTGCTGGCGGTGCTGCTGTTCGGGTTGTTCTCCCTGAGCACCGCGTTTGTCGACAGCTATGCGAGCCTGTTGCTGGTGCGCTTCCTCACCGGCCTGGGCCTGGGCGCCGCGCTGCCAAACCTGATCGCGCTGTGCGCCGAGGCGGTCAGCGAGCGCAATCGCGGCACCGCCATCAGCGTCATGTACTGCGGCGTGCCGCTGGGGGGCGCATTGGCCGCCGTGGTGGCGATGTTTTCCAGTGAACACTGGCAGACCACCTTTATCATCGGTGGCCTGGCACCCTTGCTGGCCGTGCCGTTGATGATCGTGCTGCTGCCGGAATCCAGCGCCTTTCGCCAACAGTCGCAAACCACGTCCGGCGCCCGTGCCTCTACCCGCCAGGCCTTGTTCGGCGACGGTCGCGCACGCACCACACTGGCGTTGTGGCTCAGTTATTTCTTCACCCTGACCGTGATGTACATGCTGCTCAATTGGCTGCCGTCGCTGTTGCTGGAACAAGGCTTCAGCAAACCCCAGGCGGGCCTGGTGCAGATGCTGTTCAATATCGGCGGGGCCCTGGGTTCGCTGCTCGGTGGCGTACTGCTGGACCGTTGCAACGCGCTCAAAGTGGTGCTGTTCGTGTACGCCGGGTTGCTGGCCGCACTGGCCGGTGTCGGGCTGTCGGAGGGCATCGTGCCCATGGCCATCTTTGGTTTCGCCGCGGGATTGTTCATTTTGGCCGCGCAATTGGTGCTGTATGCCAGCGCCCCACCCGCTTATCCCGTCGCGGTGCGTGCCACCGGCGTGGGTGCGGCCGTCGCCATCGGCCGACTGGGCTCGGTGGCCGGGCCGCTGGCCGCCGGGCAACTGCTGGCAGCAGGCGCCGGCACCACGGGCGTGCTGCTGGCGACCTCACCCGGTCTGGTGATCGCCGCACTCACCATCATCAGCGTGATGGTGCGTACGGCGCCACTGGACCTGCCCGGTACGCCGGCGTCTAGAACTGGTGCAGCCAGTTGAGCACCAGTTTGTCGCCCTGGGTGCGGTTTTGCGCCTGCTGCTCAAAGTAGGCGTTCACCGACAGCACGTTTTCCTTGTTGAACGCGTAGACCAGGCCTGGGCCGATGGCCCAGACCTTTTCGCGACGCCCGCTTACCGCGCTGCCATCGACCTTGGTGTCGGTGATCTGCTTCAGCCAGTAGCCATTCAACCCCACGCTCAGTTGCTGGCTCACGGCATATTGCAGCGTCAGGTTGGCGTGCAAGGCCTGGCCGGCCTGGGTGCTGGAAACATCACCGAAGCCGGCCGCCGGGTCATCGTTCTTGCCATTCCACAGGTACATGAAACGTCCGCTCGCCGACCACGTGGGGTTGAACCAGTAGGTGGCCGCGTAATACGGGTTGAATGACCAGAAGTTGCTGCCGGGGTTGATCGAGCGATTGCGGTCATAGGCACCCACCGGCACCGTTATATCGGCCTCGACGCGCTGGGTCAGCAACGGGCTGCCGTCAGCGCGGCTCAGGGTCGGCAGTTGCAGGAAAGGCCCGACGGTCAGGTCGCCGAACCCCGCGCGGGAACTCAGCGCCGCGTTGCCCAGACCGTCATCGACATCCACATGGGCCAGCGACGTATTGATCAGGGTAATGCCTGGCATCGCGCCGTTGGCCAGGGGTTGGCCGACATAGATGATCTGCGTGGTCGGCGCCACCACCTCCACGTCCTGCCTGGGCAGCGCCAGCTTGTTGCCGTGGGCATCGTTGAAGCGACTGGCGCGGGAGTACGTCAGGTATTCCTCCAGGTACCAACCGGGCCCGGCAGGCGCTGGCGAGCCATCATAGAAACTGGTGCTGCCCAGGTTGAGGCCGGGCAAGTCGTAGGCGTAGGCGGTCGATGACAGTGCGACAAACGTCGTGGCCGCGACCGTGCGCAAGATAGGCTTGAGCATCTTGTGTGTCCTGTATTTTTGTTGTTGTTCAAGACCCCCGGCGCGGTGCATCCGCGCCGGGGCTTAAGGCGGTTGCAGCGCCTACACGTAGGTGGCCGCCAACCCGCCATCCACCGGCAGGTTGACGCCATTGACCCAGCGCGACGCGTCCGAACACAGGAAGGCAATCACCGCCGCCACCTCGTCGGCCATGGCCGGACGGGTCATGCGCTGGCCGTCCTGGGCCACGCGCTCAGGGCCGAGCATGCTGATGAAATCGCCCAGAATCGGCGTGAACACCGGCCCCGGCGCGACGCAGTTGATGCGCACACCATGGTCGCGAAACCAGGCCTGGGATTGCGCAAAGCTCCAGACAATCAGCGCCTCCTTGAAGTACTGGTAGCAGGTAGCCTGTTCGACCGGATGATCCTTGAGCCATTGCTGCCCGGCGCTATAGCTTTCAGTGGTCGCCAACGCCTTGTGCTGCGCCAGCCGTTGCGGCCACTGCGCGCCGAGAATCGAGGCGACATTGACGATGCTGCCGCCCACCGGCATGCGTGGCAGCAGCGCCTGAGTGAAATGGCGCAGCCCCAGGTAGTTGACCTCGGCGACCGTCTGCACCGGTGCGGTACCGGGCACGCCGGCAATGTTGCAGAGCACATCGACCCGCGCCGGCAAGCGAGCCACCAGGGCATCGATGCTGGCAGGGTCGCCCAGGTCGGCGTGGAAAAAACCGTCCAGGGTCAGTTGCGGTTCATGGCGATCGACACCGATCACCCTGGCGCCCTGAAAACGCGCCAACTGCGCAACTTCGGCACCAATGCCCGAAGCGACACCCGTCACCACCAGGGTTTTGTTGTACAGATTCATGTTCAAGCCCTCTTATTGTTGTATAGGCACACGCCGTTCATTGCGATGAGCCGAGGCTCAGAAGGGATAGGTCGGCGGGGTGTCCTTGACCGTGACCCATTGCCATTGGGTGTATTCGTCCCAGTCCGCCGGGCCGCCCACGCTGCCGCCATTGCCCGAGGCGCCGCGCCCGCCGAAGGGGTTGCTGCATTCATCGGCCACGGTCTGGTCGTTGATGTGCAACATGCCGCAGTCAAGCCGCTCACCGATGGCCATGGCGCGGCCGATGGAAGGCGAGATGATCGCGGCCGACAAGCCGTATTCGGTGAGGTTGGCCAGCTCGATGGCCTCCTCGTCGGTGGCAAAACTGACCACCGTCGCCACCGGCCCGAACATTTCCTCATCGAAGGCGCGCATGCCTGGGCGCACCCCGCTGAGGACGGTCGGCCGATAGAACAGGCGGTCGTACTCGCCGCCGACTTCAATGCGCGCGCCGGCCTGCACGCTGTCATGGACGATGGCGTGTACGCGCTCCAGCTGGCGCTTGTTGATCAGCGGGCCGAGCGCCGCCTCACCCCGCGCCGCATTGCCGACGGTCAGCGCGCGGGCCTTGTCGACCAGCTTGCGCGTGAGCGCGGCGGCGATGGTGTGATGGGCAAAGATCAAGCCGGTGGCCATGCAGATTTGCCCCTGGTGCAACCAGGCGCCCCAGGCCGCATTGCTGGCCGCCAGGTCCAGGTCAGCGTCCTCCAGGACAATCAGTGGGTTCTTGCCGCCCAGCTCCAGCGCGACTTTTTTCAGGTTGCGCCCGGCCACTTCGGCGACCTTGCGCCCGGCGGCCGTGGAGCCGGTGAACGCGATCATGCGCACATTGGGATCGCGGCACAGCGCTTCACCCGCCGGCGCCGCCCCCGGCAACACGTGCAGCAGGCCCTTGGGCAAGCCCGCCTCTTCGAACAACCGCGCAATCAGAAAGCCGCCGCTGACCGGGGTTTGCGGGTCGGGCTTGAGCACCACCGCATTGCCCGCGGCCAAGGCCGGCGCCACCGAGCGCATCGACAATACCAGCGGGAAATTGAACGGTGAGATCACGCCGACCACACCGTGGGGCTGGCGCCGCGCATACGACAGGCGCCCGGCCGCACTGGGCAGCACCACGCCGTGGGGCTCGGATAACATGCCGGCCGCCTGGTGCAGCAATACAATCGCCTCGCGTACTTCATGGGCGCCCTTGAACAGCGCCCCGCCGGTTTCCCTGGCGACATACAGCGCCAACTCATCGAACGCCCGCTCGGCACATTCAGCCGCCTTGCGAAACACCTGCGCACGTTCCCGTGGCCCCATTGCGGCCCAGGCCGGCTGGGCCAGCGCCGCGCTGCGACAGGCCATGGCGACATCCGCCGCATCGGCCATGGCACAGCGCATCATCGGCTCGCCGGTGGCCGGTTCGATCACGCCGATGACCTGGCCTGAAGCCGGTACCCAATCGCCGTTGAACACGCATTCGGCCTCAAGGGAGGGTTGGAGCAGGTGGGTTGTTTCAGACACTGACATGGCAACTCCCGGTTCTTGTAATTGTCATCCGCTCGCGCAGTGCGCAAACGCCGCACAACACCTAGAGCAAAGGCTGTGCCGCTTGCCGCGAACACACCGCACGCGTAGCGCCGAGGCGTCTGTTTCGCGGCTTGCGTACAGCCAGGCGCAAACCGCAAGGCAGCACGCCGACGAAAACCCGGGCCGGGCACTTGTTCAATTGAGAAGGTTATGTTTAATAACTATCTGAGCAGTTACTCATATCGTTCATCAGCTCTGCAGGGGCATAACAATGACTAATCCCCACAGCGCGTTGCCCGACGACCGGGCGAGCACCGCGCACTATCATCCGCGTGGCGACAGCCGCCACCTCAACGACAGCAGCTCGCCTACGCCCGCTGAGCTGACTGACTGCCTGTTCTTCTCTCCCGAAGACGGGCGCATCTGGCTCAACGACCAACGCATGCTGCTGCTGCACAGTTCCTCCTTCGGCGCCCTGCGCAGGGAAGTCATCGAGCGCCTGGGGCTTGAGCAGGCACGCGGCCTGTTCACACGCACCGGTTACGCTTCCGGCGCGCGCGACGCCCGGCTGATCCGTGAACGCTGGCCGCAGGCGGACGCCGCCGCTGTGTTTCGCGCCGGCACGCACCTGCACACGCTGGAGGGCATGACCAAGGTCGAACCGCTGCACTTCAAGTTCGATGCCGACTCGGGGTTCTATGAAGGCGAGTTTCTCTGGCACCACTCGTGCGAAGCCGATGAGCATGTGGGCGCCTACGGCATTGGCCAGGACCCGGTGTGCTGGACCGAAACCGGTTATGCCATCGGTTTCGTCAGTGGCCTGTTCGGGCAACTGGTGATTTTCCGTGAGGTGCAATGCCGGGGCATGGGCCACGGCAGTTGCCGGGTGATCGGCAAGACCGTCGAGCAATGGGGCGATGTCGAACAGGACCTGCGTTACCTGAACGTGTCCCAAGCCGTCAGCCATACCGTCGCGGCGCCCACGCCTGACAGCCCGGCCGCCAGCCGTGCCGGCATCAGCGAGCCACACCCGTTGGTGGGCGCCAGTGCGGCGTTCAACGCGGCGATGCAGGCCCTGCAACGCGTTGCACGCACACCCGCCACCGTATTGATCAGTGGTGAGTCCGGCGTGGGCAAGGAAATGTTCGCCCGCCAGTTGCATCAGCTCAGCGCCCGTCGTGACGGCCCGTTTGTAGCGCTCAATTGCGCGGCCATCCCCGACAACCTGATCGAGGCCGAACTGTTCGGTGTCGAGCGTGGCGCCTACACCGGCGCGACGCACTCACGCCCCGGGCGTTTCGAGCGAGCCCAGGGCGGCACGCTGTTTCTGGATGAAATCACCAGCCTCAGCCTGGCGGGGCAAAGCAAACTGCTGCGGGCGTTGCAGGAGCGCGAAATCGAGCGCGTGGGGGGCGTGCGCGGCATCCAGGTGGATGTGCGGGTGGCGGCGGCGACCAATATCGATCTGCGCAAAGCGGTGGCGGATGGCACGTTTCGCGAGGACCTGTTCTACCGGCTGAATGTCTACCCCATCGCCCTGCCCCCCCTGCGCGAGCGCCGGGATGACATTCCGCTGTTGATCAACGCGTTCCTCACGCGCTTCTGCCAGGACTATGCGCGCACGCCCGCCGGGCTGACCATGCGGGCCTTGAAAGTCCTGCTGCGCTACGACTTCGCAGGCAATGTGCGCGAACTGCAGAACCTGATCGAGCGCGGCTTGATCGCCAGTGACGAAGGCCAGGCCATCGACCTGGTGCACCTGTTTCGTAATGAGCCGCTGCCGACGGACGCGTACAGCCTGGACGACCAGGGCAGCTTGTCAAACACCGCAGCGGTGGTGCGCCCTGCCCTGCTGGACACCCTTGGCCAGTTGGACCAGGGGTTTTCCATCGAGGGCCTTGAATCACGCCTGATCAACGAAGCGCTGCAACGCAACGCCGGCAACCTGGCCGCCGCCGCCCGGCTGGTGGGGCTCAGCCGGGCTCAATTTGCCTATCGATTGAAGAAACACCAGCGGCAAACCCCTTAAATGTTCGGGCGCAAATGCCGTGCCTGGAAATCAGCGCTTTAAAAGCTTTATCCAATTAAGTATTTTGCAGGGATAACGGGGCGACGAACGCCCCCCACCTTGTGACAAGGACCTCCCCGTGAGCGGACTGCGTGAACGTCAGAAAGCCGAGCGACGGCAAGCCATCAGCCAGGCAGCCATCGAACTGTTCGAGCGCCAGGGCTTCCAGAACACCACCATCGAACAGATCGCCAGCCAGGCCGGCGTGTCACCGCCCACGGTGTTCAAGTACTTCGGCAACAAGCAGGAAATCATTCTGGAAATTCTGCACCACGCCGATCAGCGCGCCATCACCGACACCCGCAGCCTGATCAAGAACATTGAAGATCCGGTCGAGGCAATGTGCCATTTGGAGCGGCTGTTGACCGGTTACGCTCTGGAGGTCATGCACCCCAACTTATGGCGCGAGCTGCTGCCGTTGATCCTGTTCGGCGGCAGCAACGAACTGCCCGCAGGCTACCGGGCCATGAACGATGCGCTCAGGGCCGAAATCAGCCAACTGCTCAGGGAGCTGCAAGAGGCCGGCAAACTGCGCCCGCAACTGGATGTGGAATTGGCCGCGTTCCTGTTGAACGACTACTCACACTTGCAACTGTTCAGGCTGGTGAATCAGGAGCAGCCGGATATCGAGGCGCACTCGTTGCAGGTTCGGCGTATCACTGAGTTGCTGTTTTATGGGATGCAGGCCTGATAGACCACCGACGCAGCCTCGCCAGGGTGCGGCGCCTGCTATGCGCAACCAACTCTCCCCTGAAGCGCGCGACCTATGTAGCCCAATGGCTATGTACTCGCGCCCATGCCTCAACACTCAGTAAAACCGATAACACCGAATCACCACCTGATCGGCGCTGGGGTACTGCACCAGCCCGATGAAACTGGCACGACTCAGCCAATCCAACCGCCCCTTGGGCACCTGAAACACCGGCGTGCACGTGCAGCGATACTCCGCCTCGGGAATCGGCCATTGCCCCTCGCGCTCCAGCTGGCGACCATACTCCGTCATGTTCAGCAGCCCCCGGTTACGCAGGTTGATCAGTTCGTCCTGATCCGTTCTGAGGCTGTAACGCGCGTCCAACTGACCCACGCCGTCAGGGCGCAAAAGAAACAGATCCTCACCGCCCGCCAGCACCTGGCCGCTGACACCGACCCCTTCGAATGTCCCACCCACAATCGGGTAATTGCAGCGCACTCCGTCGACGCTGTCTCCCAGCATCACGCCCGGCCCTATCGCAACGCGCAAGGTCAGCACGCGCTGCAAGTTGGGCGCCACGGCCATCAAGTCCAAAGGTTCAGTCATGGTGCAACTCCAGGCCCGGCGCGCATGCACCGGGCCATACTGCTCAACGGTTAGTCTTGATCGCCGTCCAGGTGCGGTTGCGGATACGCTCCACGGCGGCTGGCACCGGCTCCAGCGCGAACAGCGTCTTGCGCGCCGCATCCGGCACATACATGTTCGGATTGTTGCGGATACTGGCGTCCACCAACGCGGTGGCGTCCTTGTTCGGGTTGGGGTAGCCGATCTGGTTGCTGATGCGGGCAATCACGTCCGGACGCAGGATGTAATTGATGAACACGTGGGCTTCGGCCAGGTCCGGCGCATTGGCCGGGATCATCATCACATCCGACCACATCGGCGCGCCTTCCCTGGGCAGGGCCATTTCGACCTTGACGCCCTTGCCGGCGGCATCGGCCAGGCGTGTGGCCAGGGCAACACCGCCGGACCAGCCCACGCCGACACAGATATCACCGTTGGCCAGGTCCATGCCGTAGCGCGACGAGTTGAAGTAGGTGATGTAGGGGCGGATCTTCATCATCAAGGCTTGGGCCTGGGGGTAGTCCTCGCGTTTCTGGCTGTTGGGGTCCAGGCCCTTGTAGTGCAGGGCAATCGGCAGGATTTCGTTGCCGGCATCGAGAAAGCCCACGCCGCAGCTGGCGAGCTTGGCGAGGTTTTCTTCCTTGAAAATGATGTCCCAGCTGTCTATCTGCACGTCGGGGCCCAGGGCCTTGCGCACCTTGTCGACGTTGTAGCCGATCAGCGTGGTGCCCCACAGGTAAGGCGCGGCATAACGGTTGCCGGTGTCGCCCACCGCCTCCAGCGATTGCATGAATGGCGGGTCCAGGTGCTGCCAGTTCGGCAATTGCTTGCGGTCCAGCGGCTGCACGGCGCCGGCCGTGATCAGGTGCCCCAGGTTGGCGGTGCCGGGGAACACCACGTCATACCCGGAGTTGCCGGTCAGCAGCTTGGACTCCATGGTCTCGGCACTGTCGAACACATCGTAAATCGGGCGAATGCCGGTTTCTTCCTGGAAGCTCTTGAGCACGTCAGGGGGCAGGTACTCGATCCAGTTGTAGATGCGTACGGTGCGTTCTTCGGCCAGGCAAAAACCGCTGATCAACAATGAAGCAAGCGTGCCCAGCAAGGTGTTGCGCAAAAAACCATTCATGATCAAACACTCCAGCGCGGCCGCGATGGCTCGCAGCACTTAATAGCGATAGGTGAAATACAGCTCCAGCGCACTGAACTTCTGGTCGTTGCCGAACACCTGCCTGGCAGCCGCCAGTGGCTTGACCCAGTTATAGGAAAGCGAGCTATAGAACGACGGCGTTGGCGTCCAGTCGAGGAATATCACGCTCTCATCGGCAAACCGCCGATCATTGACCGCCGCGCCCATGTAGTTCTTCTCATCCAGCCAGAACTGGTAGTGAATCGCGCCGAGAGTCAGGGTTTCGTTGAGGTGGGTCTTGAGTGAGAACTGCTGGACGTTTTCGTTGCTGTTGAACAGCAGGTAATTGCCGACCACATCACCGACCAGCCACGTGCTCCAATCGACGAAGCCTTTGCTCAGTGGGTCCCAGGCTTTCTGACGGTTATCCGCCAGGTTGTCGTCACCGGAAAAACTCGCGTAGCGATAACCGATGACAGGCGTCAGCGGCAATGCGCTGAAGGCATAGTCGGCCTGGCCGTACCAGGCGTTGGCATCATAGTCGACCCCCTCGCCGCTGCCGCGCTCCAGTGCGTACTCGGCATTCAACGTCAGGGCCTGGACACCGGGCACCTTGGCATTGAGCGCCCGCAGGTTGTACACCTGCATGCCGTCGCGACGCCGCGGCAGCGTGCTGCCCTTGGGCCCCAGGGCGTTGACCTTCAGAGCCATGGCGCCCAGCGTTACCTGGTCATCAAGGGTGTAATCGAGGTTGACGCCGGTCATGCGGAAATCGCCCAGGTCATCATCGGTGCGCAAGGTGAAGACCTGCGATTTCAGCGCGCCGTGGTTCCAGGCCAGGATCGCCGAGTCCTCGAAGGCTGTGCGCGGACCCAGCCAGTAAGCGGCGTCTTTGAACTGGTCGAGGTTACCGTCCATGACAATGAAGCCCGTACCGATCATGTAGTTCTGGCGCCCGGCGGTGAACGTCCATTCGCCGGCGCGAAAACCGCCATAGAGTTCCTCGGCCGCGACCTTGCCATCGGAGCTGCGGGTAAAGCCGCCCGCATCGCCGTCGCCGAACGTGGTGGCAGCCACCAGCGACCCGCCGGCCAGCAGACTGAAATCGGGTTGCACCGCATACTCGAGCTTGACGCCCGGTTTTACGTAGAACTCTTGCCAGTCGATCCGGGTTCCGCCATTTTTTCCGTTGCGCGCATCGACCCGGCCGCGACCGAAGTTGACGCCGCGCGTGGATAAGGTTGCACCGCCTGCCGTGAGATTGACTTCACCCTTGAGGTTACCGTCCTCAAAGGTATAGCCCGCCCACGCGACATGGGTGGTCAAGGGTAAGCCGAGCGCTAAGAGCGCTCGAGAGAAACGCTTGGTGAAAACCATAAGAAGCTCCTGTGGAATTATTGTTGTTACAGGGCAGTCAATGGCGACGCAGCGCGCCGCCAACACCTGGCCAGGCCAGGTGAATAGAACGCAAGACGCTTATTGTTTTAGGTGTGTCAGTGGCTCAGGTGGTCGGCGATGGCGCGCAGCATGCGCACGCTGTCGCCATCGAACGGGCTGACCGCGTCGGTCAGCGAGGATTGCTTGACGATCACTACGCCCGACGGCTTGTCGATGAACAGGTACTGGCCATGAATGCCGCCGGCCATCAACGCCTGGCTGTGGTCGTTGAACACGTACCACTGGCTTCGATAGGACGCACCCGGCGTCCAGCTGGAGAACTCGGTATTTTGCGCGTAGACCGCGGGGTCGGCACCGGCGGCGATACGTGCCACGGTCTCGCGAGACAGCAGCTCGACCCCATCGTGACAGCCATCGCTGGCCAGCAGCCGGCCAAAACGCGCCATGTCTCGCAAGGTCGCGCTGAAGCCGGCCCCGGCCACATTGCGCCCCCAGGGATCGGCCATGAAATGGCCGTCGCGCTCGCAGCCCAGGCGCGCCCAGATCTCCTCCAGCATCGCGCTGCAGGCCTTGCCCGAAGCACGCTCCATCACCCACGCCAGGGCTTCGGTGGTGGCCGTCACGTAATGGAAAAAACCACCGTGGTCGCCGCGCTTCTTGAGCGACGGCAAATACGCGTACAACGATTCGAACTGGGCGTATTGCGCCGGTGCCGGTTGAAAGCCGCAGGCGTAACCGTACTGGGAACTCTCCGAGTTGGGGTCGTCATACACCTCGCTGTACTCGATGCCCACCGCCATGTCGAACAGTTGGCGCACCGTGGCATCGCCAAACGCGCTGCCCACCAGTTCGGGCACGTAGTACGCGGCCGGCAACTCGGGCCTGAGCACGCCTTGGGTGACCAGTTGTTCGCCCAGGGTGCCGATCAACGACTTGGTCACCGAGAACATGATGTGGCGGTCACAGGCGCGCTGCCCGTTGAAGTAGCGCTCGAACAGCACCGTGTCACCCCGCATCACCAAAAAAGCGTCGGTCTGGCTGGCCACCAGATGATCGATGACGCTGATGCTCAACCCGCACTCGCTGTCGAAATACAGTGCGTCCAGTGCTGTCGGGACGTGCTTGAGCGCAGCCACAGGCATCGCGCCCGCCTGCACGTCGATGGTGGGACGCAGACGCGCCAGGTTACGAAAGCCCCATTGGCTGAAGGGCGAACGCATCCAGTTGCTCCATGTGACGCGGTGTTGCGGCGCTGCCGGAAAGCCCTGCATGAGTGACGGTGCCAAGCGCGGCGCGGATAACGACTCGGCGGTCTGGACGTACAGACTGGCCAGTGACGGCGTGATTTTCTGACCCATGGCATAACCCTGGAAATGACTCTGCATGCGAGCAGATGCGCAGCAATAATTAACCGGGCAATATTCTTTAGTCAATAAAAGTTTTTATTAAAATTAATAAACCGCCTCTACGCCGCTATCAGGTTGCCAGTATTTACGACACGCAGTGGTGAGCTAGCCTTGATGGGGGATGGCTCGTTACCCAGGAGCCCTGCGTAAGCCGCATGGAGATAACGATCATGAACCTGCGCCTGCTGATATTTTTGATGACCGCCTCTGCCTCTTCGACCGCCTTGGCGGCGGCGTGTGATGTCTACACCCGCACCCAGAGTGACCAGGTGCCGATGGTTGAACAACACACCTGTTATGCCTACGAAGGCATGCCCTCCGAAGCCATCGACTGGTCGTGCAGCAACGAACAAAAAGACATGCTGATCACGCAAAAAAGCCGGGTTGCCCAATGCCCCGGCGACTACGCGGCCAGTTGCAAGGCCACATTGACCCAGGAAGCACTTGCCAACCCGCATGCCACCGCCAAGGCCCCGGGGCACACAGGCGCCGTGCTTCCCGGCAACGCTCGTATGGTGACCTACCACTATGCGGCGCAGGACCTCAAACAGGCCAAAATCGATTGCGAGAAAGACGGTGGGCAGTGGACATGGCAGTCCGCTCAGTAGACAGCGCCGCGGCCATCGGCGCCGCCCCGCTCGTCCAGCGCTAAGCCTGCTCGCCCGCCAGCGCACGCTGGTGAAAATGCGGCAGCCATTTCAAGGCATGCACCGACGCGGCCAGTTGAACGTCCTCACGCGCGCCCATGAAACGCTCCTTTCGACTGAACACACTGAGCCCTCGGTCGGTGCGATAGGCCCAGGCAAAACAGATCGTCCCCGCCGGTATGCCATCGACATCCTCGGGGCCGAGGATGCCGCTGGTGGCCACCGCCACATCGGCGGGGCTGTCGCGTAACGCGCCCCTGGCCATCTCGCACACCACCTCGCAACTGGTGAGGTTGAACGTCTCGATCGTACCGGCGCGCACGCCCAGCAAGCGTTGCTTGGCCTCTGGCGAGTACACGACGTAGCCACTTTCAATCATTGACCCACTGCCCTCGACTTGCGAAAGCAGCGTGACGATCTTACCGGCCGTACAGGACTCGGCAGTCGTCAGCACCAACTGGTTGCGTTTCAGATAGTCGACGGTGGAAGCCGCTACGGACATGGTTTACCTCCTGCATCTTTGACATCCGATTGAACGCCCGTTTGGCCGGGCCTTCTAAGTACTTGCATGCCTGAACCCGGCAAGCGCCGCCCCGAAAACGACCATGGAAGGACCCCAGCAATGAAACAAGCCAACCGGGAAACCACCCTCCAATCGCTCTGCCTGACGGTGGCCGTTACTTTTCTGACAGCCTGCGCCGGCAATAACTCCGTTTCGAATGTCGTGGCGCCCGGCACCCCCACTTCGCCGACCACGCGCGCGCTCGACGCTGGCGCCGGGCTGCTCCAATCGCGTCCGCCCATCGAGGCGTTGAACGCTTATCTGGACGGCTTTCACTTCTACAACGGCCATCCCGATGTGCAAATGGAGGCGCATCACTATTGCGCCATCCTCAACGAAGAGGTGATCCAGTGCGTGATCTACGACGGCAACCGCAAGGACGCCAAGTTGATGGGCGTGGAGTACATCATCAGCGAGCAGCTGTTCAACACTTTGCCCGCCCCTGAAAAGGCGTTGTGGCACAGCCACGTGCATGAGGTGAAATCCGGGCAACTGGTCGCGCCGGACATTCCCGAGGTGGCCGAACATGCCCTGATGGAAAAGCTGGTGCACACCTATGGCAAGACCTGGCACACCTGGCATACCGACCTGCACAAACGCCTGCCGCTGGGTGTGCCCCAGTTGATGATGGGGTTTACCGCCGATGGTCAGGCTGACGCGCGCATGGTCGCCGAACGCGATCAGCGACTGGGCATCGACAGCCGCGAGAAGAAGCGCGCCCGTGTCGATATCCGCGCGCCAGCTATCGCGCCCGGTGCGGATGCATGGCGCCAAGGCAATGTCATCCAGATCGCTGATCCGACCGAAACGCCCCATCAGCACTGATGACGCCACCGGGTCATCGAGCGTAGGAGCCCGTAACAAGCAAACGAACCACACGCTGGGGCAACCGCCCCCTTTTACTGAGAGGTAAACCAGCATGTCTTACGACTATCAAGGTAACGCCACTGTCATCACCGCATCACGCCATCTGGGCACGCCATCGGATGAACGCCTGAATGAATCAGTCGATATCCAACTGACCAGCAGCGGCAAACCCACCATTGCCCGCCTGGATTTCCACGCGCCACTCGACTGGCCCGGCAACCCAAACTTCGTCACGGTCAACCTGCCGGATGGCACGTCCGTCAGCGGCATCATCGCCGAGATTCAACGCCCTCAGGACGGGCCGGGCTGGGTGACATTCACCGTGGACGACTGAGGCGCTCGATACCCGTTATCGCGTTGTCGGACAATTTTTTGAATCTTTTCTGACGCCCTAAATCTTTAGTTCATGAGCACAAGGAGGCCTCATGAAACACAACGGTTTATTTACAATTCGGTACCAACTCCACGGCGAACAAAAGTCGTTCGTCGTGCGTGCGGCGCAGATGAACAATGCCGAGGCATGGCATTGGGCCGGCTGCGATGCCGGCGTAGCGGTCATCCCCAGGTTTGGGCAACACACCTTCAAGCGTGTGTCCAAACCCATGGCGGAAAAATACGGCATTACGGACGTGCGCTGGAGCAGCGCCGCAGAGATCGAGTGGGCGGAGGCCTGACACCATGAACAGCCACATCCTGGGTTACACAACAAGACAGACATGGGATGAAGAGATCGCGCAAAACACCGAAATGTTCTTTGAGGCCGATCGACTGGACGCACAAGCCTACAAGATCATCGAGTCCTACAGCGGCGATCCGGTGACCTGGGCGCGCTTCCTCGAAGCCAAGAAACTCGCGGACGCGCAACGCACTGCCGCTTATCGAGACTGGATGCGCATTCGACGCGCCATGCGCAAGTAACTATCCGCTCACCACAAGGAGGATTTTCAATTCTTAAAAGTTATGTAGATCACATTTAGGTAGCGGGGGTGTCAGGCAGATAGTCGTCTGCCCCCAAGCCGTCGCGGGAGCAAGCTCCCTCGCCACAGGTTCGAAGTTGCATTCGATATGTGTATATCCGTGCGGCTATGACCGCACCACTCGTCCGATTGAATAAACCTTCGCGCTCAACTTCGCCTCAACCGAAAGGTAAAGGTCCACGCGAGGGCCTTCGAGTGGACTGAAGGGATTCTGTCATTCGCAGGTTTTCAGCTATATTTCGCTTTTCGTTCAGCCCTCACCCCTCGCTGGAATTCGTCCCCTCTACACGCTCTCTCGTGCGCAGTTAACCAAGGTTGGTATTTATGAAGTCTGCCCCCCTGCGGTCCCCCAACGTTCCGCAACGCAAGGAACTGCCCCCCAGTCACCTGAGCTTTCCGGTGGTAGGTATTGGCGCGTCGGCAGGCGGGCTGCAAGCGGTGAAAGCCTTTTTTGAGCACATGCCCAAAGACTGTGGCATGGCGTTCGTGGTGATCCTGCACCTGTCCCCCGATCATCAGAGCGTGGCGGACAAGATCATCCAGGAGTCGACCGGCATGCCGGTCGTGCAGGTCAATAGCACCCTGCCGATTGAAAAGAATCAGGTGTATGTCATTTCGCCTGCACAGCTGTTGAAGATGAATGATGGCTATCTGTCTGTATCGCCCTCGGTGCGCGAGGGCGGTTCGCATGTGGCCATCGACCTGTTTTTTCGCGACCTGGCAGACACCCACAAAGAGCGGGCGTTTTGCCTGGTCCTCTCCGGTACCGGCTCCGACGGCGCGGTGGGCCTTTCACGCATCAAGGAGCAAGGCGGCATCACCCTGGTGCAAACACCGGAAGACGCCGAGTACGACGGCATGCCCCTGGCAGCGCTGGAAACCCAGATGGTCGACCTGGTCCTGCCCGTGGTGGAGATGCCACAGAAATTGCTGGAGCTGTGGCGCAACGCCCAGTCGATCATCCTGCCCACGGCCAATGACCCCGAGATCCGTACCACCCCGCCCGCCACCGAACGCGATGCGGCGGTGGCCGAGCAATTGTTGCTCGACATCCTGGTCCAACTGCGCGCCAGCACCGGGCACGACTTCAAGCACTACAAACGCGCCACCGTGCTGCGCCGGATCGAGCGGCGCTTGCAGGTCACCGCCCAACCGGACCTGGCCACCTACTACACCTACCTGCAAGGGCATCCGGAAGAAACCAAGGCATTGCTCGGCGATATGCTGATCGGGGTGACCAATTTCTTCCGCGACCGCGAGGCCTTCGAAGCGCTTGAGCGGGATGTGATTCCCAACCTGGTCAAGTCCCTGGAAGACAGCGTGCCGCACCGCGAGGAAGTGCGCGTGTGGTCGGCCGGCTGTTCCACCGGCGAGGAGGCCTACAGCCTCGCGATGCTGGTCGCCGAGCAGTTGGCGCTGGAGGCCAGCAGCGCGAAGATGCAGATATTTGCCACCGATATCGATGAGCGCGCCATTACCCATGGGCGCAACGGTGTGTATCCCGAAGCGATCATCACGGACGTGCCGCCGTCACGCCTGCGCCAGTACTTCGCCAAGGAGAAAAACCAGCACTACCGGGTGCGCAAGGAGATTCGCGAAAAGGTGCTGTTCGCCAAGCACAGCCTGCTGGCGGACCCGCCGTTCTCGCAGATCGATTTGATCGTGTGCCGCAACCTGTTGATCTACCTGGACCGTGAAGTGCAGCGCGACATCCTGCAACTGTTCCACTTTGCGCTGCGCCCCGGTGGCTACCTGTTCCTGGGTTCGTCGGAGTCGGCCGATGGCTGCCTGGACCTGTTTGTGCCGGTGGACAAGCGCAACCGCATCTTTCGTGTGCGCGCCGGCTCCTCCGCGGTGCGCCGCGCGCCCACCATGCCGCGCGGTGGCTATCTGCGCCCGAACGCCCCGACCACCGCCGCCGTCGCGCCGCCCCCCAACAAGGTCTCGTTCAACGATATCCACCTGCGCGCCCTGGCCAAGGCCGCGCCGCCCAGCGTGATTGTCGACATCCACGCCGATATCCTGCATATGAGCGAAGGCGCGGGACGGTTCCTGCGCTATGTGGCCGGGGAAATCACCCACAATCTCCTGGCGCTGGTGCATCCCGATCTGCGCCTGGATATCCGCACCACACTGTTCCAGGCCCAGCAATCGAATATCGCCGTGACCTCGCGCAAGGTCCGCATCCAACGCGAACAGGGCACTTACCTGGTGGACATCAGCGCCCGCCCCTACCGCGATGACGCCACCGAAAACGACTATGTGCTGGTGATGTTCCAGGAAACCGAAGTCGACCCGCAGCAGTCCGAGGCCGACACCATCAGCCATGCTGAAAACCAGCTCATGAGCACCCTGGAGCGCGAACTGCAACGCACCAAGCTGCACTTGCAGGACACCATCGAGCAGGCCGAAGTCTCCAGCGAGGAACTCAAGGCCTCCAACGAGGAGATGCAGGCGATCAACGAAGAACTGCGCTCGGCCACCGAGGAGCTGGAAACCAGCAAGGAAGAGCTGCAATCGATCAATGAAGAGTTGTTGACGGTCAATTATGAGCTCAAGACCAAGGTCGAAGAGACGGACAAGGTCAACGACTACCTGACCAACCTGATTGCCTCCACCGACATCGCCACGGTGTTCGTCGACCGCAACATGCGCATCCGCTGGTTCACGCCGCGGGCCACTGATCTTTTCAGCATGTTGCCGGTGGACACCGGGCGCTCGCTGATGGACATCACGCACCGCCTCGATTACCCGCAGATGACCGAGGATGCGACGACCGTCTTTGAATCGCTGAGCATCATCGAGCGGGAAATCAGCAGCAAGGACGGGCGCTGGTACATTGCGCGCTTGCTGCCCTACCGCTCCAGCGAAGACCATATCGACGGCACCGTACTGACGTTTATCGATATCACCAAGCGGCGCCAGGCCGAAGAGGAACTGCGCCTGGGTGAAGAGCGCATGCGCCTGGTCGCCGAGAGCACCCATGATTTTGCCATTATCATTTTGAATGACCATGGCGCCATCACCGATTGGAACACCGGTGCCGAACTGATCTTCGGCTACACCAAGGACGAAGTGCTGGGTGCTTATTACGACCTGGTTTTCTCACCGGAAGACCGCTCCGCCGGCATACCCGAGAGCGAACTGCGCGCCGCCCGCGAACATGGGCGCGGCGAAGATGAACGCTGGCACGTGCGCAAGGATGGCAGCCGGTTCTATTGCAGCGGTGAAGTCACCCTGCTCAAGAGCGCCAGCCTGCAGGGCTACGTCAAGATCGCCCGCGACCTCACCGGCCACAAACGCACCCAGGATGAACAGAGTCAGCGGTTGAGGGAAACCCAGACCAACAGTCATCTCAAGGATGAATTTTTCGCGGTGATGTCCCACGAACTCAAACACCCGTTGAACCTGATCCAGTTGAACGCCGAGTTGCTGCGACGCTTGCCCGCCACCAAGACTGCGGCCCCGGCGGTCAGGGCTGTGGAAACCATTTGCGAAGCGGTGTCGAGCCAGGCGCGGATCATCGATGATCTGCTGGATATGGCGCGGGTTCGTACCGGCAAGCTCAAGCTGAAAAAACAACCGGTCGACCTGATTCGCACACTGCAG
Source organism: Pseudomonas lactucae (assembly GCF_036688725.1). Classification (NCBI taxonomy): domain Bacteria; kingdom Pseudomonadati; phylum Pseudomonadota; class Gammaproteobacteria; order Pseudomonadales; family Pseudomonadaceae; genus Pseudomonas; species Pseudomonas lactucae. The sequence continues at coordinate 171,838 of NZ_JAQQPT010000002.1, forward strand.
GACATCCACAGCGTGGTGCTTGCCGACGGGCATCATCGCCAGGTCACCCTGCAGACGCCGTCGGAACCTGGTGCGTTGATCATCGACGCCGATCCGACGCGCATCGAGCAAGTGATCTGGAACCTGGTCAACAATGCGCTGAAGTTCACCCCACAGGATGGCCAGGTGCAACTGGTGCTCAGCCGCTCGAACGGGCACGCGCAACTGGACGTCATCGACAGCGGCGCCGGGCTCGCCGACGACAGCCTGGAAAAAATCTTCGACCTGTTCGGGCAGGCGGAAAACCAGCATCAGACCCATCAACGCGAGGGCCTGGGGATTGGCCTGTCGCTGGTGCGCCAGCTGGTGGAAGCACACGACGGTTTGGTGAGTGTTCACTCCAAAGGCTTGGGCTTTGGCTGCACCTTCTCGATCCGGTTGCCGCTGAGCGCACGCCAGGATCACTTGCCGAACACCGGCGACACCCAGGCCGAGGATGAACGCCTGAACGGCATCAAGGTATTGCTGGTAGACGACTCCGCGGAGGTGCTTGAAGTGCTGAATATGCTGCTGGAAATGGAAGGTGCCCAGGTCAGCGCATTCAGCGATCCGCAAAATGCCCTCGCGACCGCCCGTGACGCCCGCTATGACGTGATTATCTCGGACATCGGCATGCCGAAAATGAACGGCCATGAGCTGATGCAGAAGCTGCGCAAGATCGGCCATCTGCGCGAGGTTCCGGCCATTGCCCTGACCGGCTACGGTGCCGGCAATGACCAGAAAAAGTCCGCTGATTCAGGCTTTGACACCCATGTCAGCAAGCCCGTGGCCCATGATGCGTTGATCAACCTGATCGAACAACTCTGCCGTTCACGCCGTTAGGCAGGGCTCACTCAAAGGGGATCACCGAGATTTTTCCGTTGCGCTCAAGAATGGCGAATTTGATCTGCTCGATCTCGACGATGCCCTGGGCGGAGCGGGCCGCTTCGAGAATATCGCTTTCGTCCAGTCGCGCCTGCTTGAGACGTTCCACGAGCACTCTGCCGTGTTCAACCACGATGGTCGGCCCGCCATCGAGCAAGCGGGCAAACCAGCGTGAGCGCTGCTTGACCAGCGAGAAGCCAATGTCGATGGCGATCAATGTGACGATCACCAGAATAGCGTTGGTCAACGAAAAATCTTCGCCCAGCAGCGCCTGTTGCGTGGCCTCGCCAATCACCATCAGTAGCACCAGGTCAAAGGTGGTCAGTTCCGCCAGGGAGCGCCTGCCGGCGATCTTGAATAGAACCAGCAACAGCAGGTAAATCGCGGCTGCGCGCAAGACCGAGTCCATGGTGCCCCCTACGGGTAAATGAATTGTGAGAAACGCACGGACGCGCCCGTTGCCAGCGTCACCTGGGTGTCGAAGCTACCCACGCCGTCGCTGCGTAAGGTCAGGTACAGCACCGCCTGACCATCATTGTCGCTCAGCACCCACAGCCTGACGCCTTCACCCGCGGTACTGGCCTTGAGGGGTTGCGGCTGCAGCATCTCAATATTGAAACCCTGCAGCAGCTCGCCACTGATCGCGACTTCCAAGGGCTCGCGCGCCTTGCCCCGCAGATGAATCACCAGCACGTCCGAAGCGCCGTTGCGCAGGAAGCGTTGGTGTTCAACGCGCAACTGCCCATCGGCGCTGCGTGTTTGTGTGGTGCTCAGCGGCCCCTTGGAAAACAGGCCGGCCAAGCTCAGGCCGATCAACATGACCATCGCATACCAACCCAAGCGCTCGAAGCGCCAGACCTTGCGCTGCAAGGCCATGTCTTCATTGACCGGGTAACTGCGGCTGCGCAGGTCGTCGTGAACCGGGGGCTTCATACGGCGCACCGGCTTAGCCCTTGCTGTGTTCCGGCGAGGACGGACCTTTGGTCACGCCGCGCGGCCCCGCAATGCTCCAGATCGCCAGCCCGACATACGGCAACAGCACTACCAGGGCCGTCCAACCGGCCTTGTTGCCGGACGAGTTATCGCTTCGCCAAACACTGTTGATGACCCACAGGTCGAGCAACAACAGAATGACGCCCAGGGAAATCCAGAAATAGGTGAATTGCATGATGCACCTCCAGTCAGTCATGTTCGTTAGGTGTTGAGCACGCAGTAAGGGTTCATTATTTTTCGCCACTTAAAGCCTGTAAGCACCCACTCAGCGAAGCGGCTTGCACAGCTATCAATTTAATATCAACGAACACAAAAAAGTTATACGAAGCGGCAGTCAGGGCGCGCACCTGTACAAGTTTTTTTCAGTTCACTACCGTTCATCGCCATTTTTGAAAATCCACAAAGCATTTTCGCGACGGTCCCAATCGGAGTAAGTGCACGTTGCGTAAATGCGCAACTAGCGAAACGATCCCTTATTTTGGAGAGTTATCATGACGACCAGTAATAAAAACCCTGGAAACTTTGCCAACGACCCTCAAAAAGCTTCCGAGGCCGGTAAAAAGGGCGGCCAGGCATCTGGCGGCAACTTCGCCAATGATCGCGAAAAAGCTTCGGAAGCCGGCCGTAAAGGCGGGCAAAACAGCCACGGCGGCGGTCGCAAGTCTTGACTCGGGAGACTGAACGCCTCCTCCTACATCACTAACCAGGTAACTAACCATGCGCGCGCCAATTGATTATCAGCGACGTGACTTATATCGCGGGCCTGTAGTGGAAGTTCGACCGCAAGCCACAACAAGCGCACGCTCTAACACCTCAGGGTGTTACGAGCGCCAGCAAGTTATTGAACACGCCGAAGCTACTGTTGGCGCCGCACAAACGCCACCCTTGTGCGAAAAGCACTTATAGCGACACGCGCAAGTTGGTAGCGACACCCATGCAACATCGAAGTTAACGTTTATTGACCGACATAACGACGAGGTAGCTAAAGATGAGTACTCAAGACAAGCAAGGCAAAATGAGCGTCAGCGAAGCCGGTAAAAAAGGCGGCGAAGCCACTTCTGCCACGCATGACAAGGAGTTCTACCAGGAGATCGGCAGCAAAGGTGGCCAAAACAGCGGTGGGAACTTCAAGAACGATCCCGAGCGTGCGGCGGAAGCTGGCAGCAAAGGCGGCCAGAACAGCGGCGGGAACTTCAAGAACGACCCTGAGCGTGCCGCTGAAGCCGGCAGTAAAGGCGGTCAGAACAGTGGCGGCAATTTCGCCAACGACCGTGAAAAAGCCTCGGAAGCCGGACGTAAAGGCGGTGAGCACAGCCACGGCGGCGGCCGCAACAGTTGAGGCGCTTGACGCAGGGGAGCATGGCTCCCCTGCTTTCTTTGACGAGGGATCCCATGCCTTTACACGTCATTAACTTTACCGGACCGGTTAACGCGTCTACCTGTAGCCAACTCATCGAAAAAGCCTCGTTGGCCGTGCAGCGCGACGCCTCTGGCCTGGTGCTGAACATCGCGACCATGGGCGGTGAATGCAGCTACGGCTTTACGATGTACAACTTTTTGCTGTCCTTGCCGATTCCAGTCCACACCCATAATTTGGGCACCGTGGAATCGATGGGTAACATCATTTTCCTGGCCGGCGAGCGGCGCACCGCGTGCCGGCACAGCAAGTTTTTGTTCCATCCGTTTCATTGGCACCTGCAAGGCGCTGTCGACCATTCGCGTATGTCCGAATATGCAATGAGCCTCGATTATGACTTGCAGCTCTACGCCCGCATCGTGGCCGAACGCACGCCCGATGCCGCCGAAAAACTGGAAACCGAAAAGTACCTGATCGCGGCCCCGCGTATTCTTGACCCTCAACAAGCCCTGGCGGCCGGTCTGATCCATGGAATCGAACTGCCGGTGATCAAGGCGGAGTTTGTGAGCAGCTTTATTCACTCTTGAAGTTGGACACCCAACTAATGTGGGCGCGGGCTTGCTCGCTCCCACATTGATCTTCATACGGATTCAAGTGGGTGAACTTCATGCAACGCAAAGCGGTAAACACCCAGCAGCCAGGCAAATGAAAAAATTCTGAACCTTCGCCTGCAACAACTAACAAAAAGATGCAGACGGAGCCTTTATGAAAAACTCTCTATATATCATCGAATACGAACTTCATCATGAACCCAGATCCTTCATTATTAGGGCCGATGTCATGAACAACGCAGAGGCATGGCACTGGGCCTGTTGCGACGCCGGCATCGGTATCATTCCGCGGTCGCGCAATGAAAAGATCAAACGCATCAGTAAACCGCTTGCCGAGCGCTACGGTCTTGAAAATGTGAAGTGGCGCCCCTCCGGCAGTGTTCCATTCATTGCGAAGCCATATATACCACCCCCTCCCGAATGAATGTAACTTCAAACAGCACCCAACCCATCAAGACTATTGCCATTCGTCGCCATCTGATTAAAAAAACGAAACTGCGTTCGCTGTTTTCGTTTCTCAATACTGAGTGTATTCACTCATCAATTCCCTGGTAATACTCCTGTTTTGCCCGTACGTAGTGCGGGCTTTTTTTATGGCAGTGCTATGGCTACAAAAAATTGCGCTCAGCCCGGTCGCGACCCAGTGGCAGGCAGGTGCAATCACCCGTATATACGCAAGGGCTACTATCTGGGCCTGGATCCGGATGTTTATGTGTGCATGGGTTGTGGCGAACAGCGAAAACCGCAGCAATGGGAAGATTTCGAGCGGCGTCGCAAGCAGCCTGCCGGGTTGCTCAACGGACGGGACTGAAAGCCAATACCGGCGCTGCGCCGACCGCAGGCACAGCCTTGAACACCTTTCATCCCCCCAATCGCGAAATGCACTGAACCTCAAACGGCGCGAGTTTTTCTATCGCAAACACACCCGTTGGAGGACTGGAACATGACTGACCAACCACTGATTGCAACCCACACCCATCAGGACACACCTCGGCGCGGCACGATGACCCAAGCCGAGCGCACGCTTTCGCTCACGACCGGTGCCGTGCTGCTGCTCACTGGCTGGCGCAGGGGCGGTTTGAGCGGCGCATTGCAGATCGCGGCCGGCGCCTATGGGGTCTATCGCGGTACCGCCGGGCATTGCGCGCTGAAGCAGGCACTGACGCCAACGCCCTTCGAACAGCAAGTGAGTGCGGAACGTGACTGGCCGATCAGCGAGGCGATCACGCGCAGTATCACCATCGGGCGTCCCCTGGATGAGGTGGCGGCATTCATCGCCCGGCCACAGAACATCGGCCCGCTGCTGCGCTGGGTCGACAGCGTGGAACAACTGACACCGGACACTACGCGCTGGACGATCCGTGTACCGGCCGGGCGACGCTTGCACTGCACACTGGTGCGCACCGACACGCAGGATCCCCATGTGCTTGGCTGGAAAACCCCAAGCGGCGCACGCTGGGCACACGACATCCGCGTCTCGCTGACACCCGCCCCCGCGGGTCGTGGTACGCAGGTCAAGGCAGTCGTGGCGTGCAAACCGGCCCTGGGCAAGCTGGGTTATGGCCTGGCGCGCGCCATCAGCCTGTTCAGCGATAAAGCCTTGCTCAACGCTTTGCAGGCCGTGAAACAACAACTGGAGACCGGCGAGGTCAGCAACAACCGCCTCCATCCGGAACACGACGACAATTTCTTCTACGTCCACGACGCCGAGCCTGAAACCAGCGATCACTCGGCCGTCAAAACCGGCGTAGCCGTTGAAGGAGGGCCCAACTGATGCGCGCACTCACTTGGCAAGCACCGAACATGCTGCAAGTCGACAACGTTGCCGACCCAGCGATTCTCAATCCGCGTGACGCAATCGTTCGTGTCACGCTCTCCTCCGTCTGCGGTTCCGACCTGCACCTGTTGGGCGGCTACGTCCCGGCCATGAAGCCCGGCGATATCATCGGCCACGAATTCATGGGTGAAGTGGTGGATGTCGGCAAAGGCATCACCGACCTGCGCCAGGGCGACAAAGTGGTCGCTATCTCGATCATCGGCTGCGGCAACTGCGAGCCGTGCCAGCGCAGCGACTTCTCCTGCTGCGACAATTCCAACCCCAACCCGTCGGCAACGGACCTGCTGTACGGCCAGCCGTGCTGCGGCATCATCGGTTACAGCCACGCCTTCGGCGGTTATCCCGGCAGCCACGCAACCTATGTGCGGGTGCCGTTTGCCGACGTCAACCTGTTCAAGGTGCCCGAAGGCGTCACCGACGAGCAGGCACTGTTTGTCTCGGATGCGGCGCCTACCGGCTATTTCGCGGCGGACAATGCCAATATCCAACCCGGCGACACAGTAGCGGTATGGGGGTGCGGCGGCGTCGGTCAGATGGCGATTTGCAGCGCCTACCTGTTAGGCGCAGAACGGGTGATCGCAATCGACCGTTACCCCGACCGGCTGCGCCTGGCCGAGGAGCGCGGCAAGGCAATCGCGCTCAACTACGAAAAAACCAACGTGCACGAAGCCTTGCTGGAACTGACCGGCGGGCGCGGACCGGACCGCTGCATCGACTGCGTAGGCATGGAGGCGCATGGGATCGGGATCGACTACGCCTATAACAAGGCCAAGCAACTGCTCAGGCTGCACACCGAACGCGGCACCGTTCTCAGACAAGCCATTCGCGCCTGTCGCAAAGGCGGTACGGTGTCAGTGGCTGGCGTGTATGGCGGGCTGCTGGACAAGTTCCCCATGGGCGCGATCGTCAACAAGGCGTTGACCCTGAAATCCGGGCAACAGCCGGGGCAGCGTTATGCATCCATCTTGTTCGAACACATTCAGAAAGGTGAACTGGACCCCGCCTACCTGCTGACCCATCCCATGAGCCTGGAAGACGGCGCGCAAGGCTACGCATTGTTCAAGGAAAAATCCGACCAGTGTCTGCGTGCGGTGTTCAAACCCTGAGGCTGCTTGAGCGCGCGGTTTCACGCCGGTGTCGACGTGAAACCGCGGCTTGCGCTCAGGTCAGCTCACCTGTTCAAGCAGGTCGTCGCGAATGAACTGGCGAACCGTGGCCAGGTGCGTTTCTTCCTGCTGCAACGCCGTTTTAAAGCGCTTGGCGATCAGCGGATGCCCGCCTTTCTCGGCCAGTTCGATCAACAGCTCCCAGGCCGCGTTATCTTCCAGTTCGATGGTCAGGATTGCACCCATCGACTGCGACACGGTGGTACGAGGGTCGGTCAACACCTGCAGCACGCCCATGGCCTTGACCCCGGCCACGTCCGCACAAGGCGTCATGGCGGTGGGGTCGGCGCCCAGGGTTTCAATGGCTTCGCGCACGATGTTCATGTGCTCCAGTTCTTCTGCCTGGATGTGCCGCAAGGTGTCCGCCAGCGCGGGATCGGCGCCCGGTGCCGAGGCGGCCTTGGCGATCATCGCTTCATACAGGCGCACACCGGTGCGCTCGAAGGCCAGGCGTTCGCCGAGCTTGTCGAGCAGTACTTCAGGCGCCTTGCCGAGGGTTTTGTCGAGCACGGTCTTGACCACGCCTTTGGCCGTGCCAGGCGCCGGTACCGAGCCGATCAGGTCGGCTTCGCGAATAGCCCGCTCGCGCTCGGCGGTGTAGGCGCTCATGTCGCCGGGGACATCGGCGGGAAACATGCGCGTAGCTTCCAATTGGCGGGTGGTGCCTTCAGGCGACATCTGCGCGCCGGTGCGGTTGGTGCCGATGATCACTTGACGTTCGCTCATTGCTGTTCTCCCGCTGGGTTGAGTTCGGTGCACGGTTTGAAGGTGTAGCCAGCCGACACCACGTTGGCCGGGACGCCCTCACTGTTAAGGCGTGCGCGCTGATCCAGAGACGCCTGCCCTTCCCTTTCCTTCGGCACGTAATCGATGCCGTGTGCACGCAGGTCGACCTCGCGGGACAAGGTCTCGCGCACAAAATCGCGCTGGCTCTTGAATTCGATCATGCGCGGCAGCGGGCCGGCCAATACCTCGGCGGGATCGCGGCGTTCGTATTGCTTGAATAACTCGCAGGCCAGGTTGAGATGGCCCAGTTCATAGTCGACAAAGCGCTCCCAGAGCGCCTTGATGCGCGGGTTGTCTTCCTGCTCGGCGCAACTGGCATAGGTGTAGACCTCCATCGCCTCGTGCACCAGCCACTTTTCCATGAAGGTTTCGCTGGGGTCCTGCAACGAACCGTACTGGGTCACATGCTGCTCCTCGACCGAGGCAATTTCGGCGTACAGCGCGCGGGCGACCGGGTCGGCGAACAACGGACCGATGTTCATGTAGTAATCGTGGGTCTGGTATTCGGCACCGGTGATCAACGCCGCGTGGATCTTGGTGATCAGGGCGGCATTGTCCTTCTCATAGTTGTCACGCAGGTCATCGCTGGGCGCGCGATGATGCTCGCTGGTCGGCCGGCCGGGAACGAGATCGGTGTAGCCCTGCAGGATGTTGTTGGCATCCTTGCCTTCCAACCGATCAAGCATGGCGGCATAACGATAAAGGTGATCGAAGTCTTCCAGCAGACCGAAACGGTACGTTTGCGCCTGATACGCGTCGGGCTCGTTCTGGGCAACGGCGGCGGTCACCTCGATCGCCACCTGCTCATAGGCCACGGTGGTTTCCAGGGGCGAATGGTCGGCCGACAGCAGCCAGTTGATCGCGGTCATCTGGTGTTGCTCGACACGGCGTATCTGCGCCAGCGGCAGCTGCAGCGCCTTGTGAAACCGCGCGCCGAAGTGCTTGAGTCGCAAGGCGTCGGATTCAACGCCGTTCATCAAAATCACCCGCACCCGGGTGAATGCATCGTCGTCCAGCTTGCTGATCGGCTTGCCGGCCAGATCACGCCAGGTAAAGCTCTGCTTGTCCAAGGGGGTGCCCTTGTTGTCCAGCAGATTATCGATTTTCGACATGGATCGATCTCCTTTCATCAGTCATCACGAAGGGCCGCCGCGACAATCGCCACAGGTTTCATGGCCCTTCCTTGATGACCAGAAGATCGAATGAGGGCATCGAAATTTTATGTTCACCCTCCGATGAGCGGTCAGTCGTCTGCGTGATGCTGCGCATCAGCGCAGGGCAATCGGCCGGACTCGCCACCCGCAATCCTTTCGGCCTGGTCAATCCCGCGCTTGAGCGCGTCCCGCACCGTCCATTCCGAGCCCGGCAACTGCCGGGTTCGTTCGACGACACACTCCCCTGTGGCGGTGTAGACGCTGATCAGGATTTCAATGTCAGCGTCCTCGCGTTCCCGTGCCCTGACTTCGATATGGCAACCGTTTTCCACTTCCTGGGTAAAGCACTCTTCGTCCAGCGCCTTGGCGGCCCACGCCTTATAGGTATTGCCACGAATAAACATAGTGTTCTCCACCAACGTTAGTTGAGCGCCCTCAACTTACCTGACAACTTGGATACCTCACGCATCTATTAAAACGCCGTCACCGTTTCGCTTGTTAAACCGTTCGTCAGGCGACGTAACAAATTGTTAAACCAACCCGGAAGACCCCATTCAAACCTTTCGGGAGCTGGCTGCAACACGCCCCGCCGCCCAACCTTGAACCCAACAAAACCGGGGATTTATCCGTGGCGGGCGGCTTATTGCCAGGCGTTAGCCGACTGACGACAACAGGGCCTGTAACAAGCGCAGCGTCAGTGCGTCGACAAACCAACTTGCGAATGCAATTGCGCAGTTTCAACAGGGAAACAGTGAAACTTTCAACACAGGAGCAGGGCATGAATAGAATGCTTGGGTATTGCCTGGTCTCACTCACCGGCATGTTCTTGTTAACCGGTTGCAATCTGGTGGTATTCAACCCCAAGGGGCAGATTGCAACCGATGAACGCGACCTGATTATCCTCGCCACGGGCCTGATGTTGCTGGTGGTGGTGCCGGTGATCGTGCTGACATTCGTCTTTGCCTACCGCTACCGCGCGACCAACAAAACAGCGCGCTACTCCCCCCGCTGGGCCAGTTCACACACAATCGAAGCGGTGGTCTGGGGCGTTCCGTTGCTTATCATCATTGCCCTGGGGTGGGTCACCTGGGTAACCACTCACGCCCTGGACCCCTATCGACCGCTCGACTCGGACACACCGCCGATCAACGTGCAAGTGGTCGCCACCGACTGGAAATGGCTGTTCATCTACCCCGACCTGGGCATCGCCAGCGTCAATGAGCTGGCCCTGCCGGTACACACGCCGGTGAGCTTTACCATCACCTCCGACGCCGCCATGACTTCCTTTTTTATCCCGGCCCTGGGCGGACAGATCTACGCCATGGCCGGCATGCAGACCAAGCTGCACCTGATCGCCGACGAAACCGGCGTGTTCAGGGGGATAGCCGCCAACTACAACGGCCCCGGTTTTTCCGACATGCACTTCGCCACGCTGTCACTGCGCCCTGCCGACTTCCAGGCCTGGGTCAACAAGGTCAAGGGCGCGGCAAGGCCGCTCGACCAAAACAGCTATGCGCAATTGGCCAAGCCCAGTACACGCCACCCGGTGACCTATTACTCGGCGGTACAGGAGCGATTGTTCCTGGACATCGTCGACAAGTACGAAGGCATGAACAAGGCCGATAAAAGGCGCGGCCAGACGCAGTTGAACGACGCCGGCAAGCGTTCCGACCACTACCTGGCCAAGGAGCAATAAGCATGTTCGGAAAACTATCGTGGGACGCGATTCCGACGACTGAACCCATTGTGATGTACACCCTGGCCGTCGTCGGGCTGATCGGTGTGGCGCTGGTGGGGTCGATCACCTGGAAACGCCAATGGGGCTATTTGTGGCGCGAATGGTTCACCTCGGTGGACCACAAGAAAATCGGCTGCATGTACATCATCGTCGCACTGGTGATGCTGCTGCGTGGCTTCTCCGACGCGATCATGATGCGCACCCAGCAAGCCATGGCCGCCGGCGGCGGGCCGGGTTACCTGCCGCCGGAACACTACGACCAGATCTTCACCGCCCACGGGGTGATCATGATCTTCTTCATGGCCATGCCTTTCGTGGTCGGGTTGATGAATATCGTTGTGCCGTTGCAGATCGGCGCGCGCGATGTGGCCTACCCGTTTCTCAATGCGTTGAGTTTCTGGCTGTTCGTGGTCGGCGCGGCACTGGTCAACATTTCACTCGGGGTGGGCGAGTTTGCGCGCACCGGATGGGTTGCCTATCCGCCGTTGTCCGAGCTGGGTTACAGCCCCGGGGTCGGCGTGGACTATTACATCTGGTCACTGCAGATATCGGGCATCGGCACCTTGCTCACGGGGGTGAATTTCTTCGTGACGATCCTGAAGATGCGCACCGAAGGCATGACCCTGTTCAAGATGCCGGTGTTCACCTGGAATGCGCTGTGCACGTCGGTGCTGATCCTGGCGTCGTTCCCGATCCTGACCGCCACCCTGCTGATGCTGAGCCTGGACCGTTACCTGGGCATGCATTTTTTCACCAACGAAGCCGGCGGCAACCCGATGATGTACGTCAACCTGATCTGGGCCTGGGGGCACCCGGAGGTGTACATCCTGATCCTGCCGGCGTTCGGGGTATTTTCCGAAATAGCGGCCACCTTCAGCAGTAAACGGCTGTTCGGCTACGTGTCGCTGGTGTGGGCGACGATCTCGATTACCGTGCTGTCGTTCATCGTGTGGCTGCATCACTTTTTCACCATGGGCTCGGGCGGCAACGTCAACGCGTTCTTCGGCATCATGACGATGATCATCGCCGTGCCGACCGGGGTGAAAATCTTTACCTGGCTGTTCACCATGTACCGGGGTCGAGTGCGCTTCGAAACCCCCATGCTGTGGACCCTGGGCTTTATCGTGACGTTCAGCATCGGCGGCATGACCGGCGTCCTGCTGGCCGTGCCCGGCGCCGACTTCATGCTGCACAACAGCCTGTTCCTGATCGCTCACTTTCACAACGTGATCATCGGCGGCGCGGTGTTCGGCTACATGGCCGGCCTGACCTACTGGTTCCCCAAGGCTTTTGGTTTTCGCTTGTACGACAGGCTGGGGCGCATTGCCTTCTGGTGCTGGCTGACCGGCTTCTATTTCGCCTTCATGCCGTCGTACGTGCTGGGTTTCATGGGCATGACGCGCCGCCTCAACCACTTCAACAACCCGGAGTGGCGGCCCTGGTTGCTGCTCGAACTGGCGGGCGTGGCGATTATCCTCTGCGGTGTCGCCGCCCAGGCCCTGCAACTGTTTGTCAGCATCCGCTACCGTCATCGCTATCGCGACCTCACCGGTGACCCGTGGGACGGCCGCACCCTGGAATGGGCCACCGCCTCTCCGCCACCGCTGTACAACTTTGCCGAGCAACCCAAGGTCAGCGACCTGGACGCTTACTGGGGCATGAAGGAGCGCGGCGTCAGCACCCTCAGCCACACCGATTACCGAAGCATCCACATGCCGCGCAACACCGCCTCGGGCCTGGTGATCAGCCTGTTCGCGCTGGTCTGCAGCTTCGCCCTGGTATGGCATATCTGGTGGATGGCGGCGTTCGGCCTGGTGGCGTCGGTGGTTGCATTCGTGGTGCGCAGCTACGACGAAGACACCGATTACTTCGTGCCCGCGCAGGAAGTCGCGCGCATCGAAACGGCACGTTTGAAAGACCTGGCAGAGGCTTGACCCATGTCCCATATCGTTATCGAAAAAGACATCGCGCGCACCCACGAACAAGGGCACGAAGACGCCGGTTCCCTGAGCCTGTTCGGGTTCTGGATCTACCTGATGACCGACTGCATCCTGTTCGCCACCTTGTTTGCCGGCTATGCCGTGCTGCGCGACAGCGTGGCCGGCGGCCCCTCAAGCGTGGATATTTTCGAACTGCCCTATGTGCTGGGTGAAACCATGCTGTTGCTGCTGAGCAGCATCACCTACGGCTACGCAATGCTCGCCATGAACCGTGGCCAGCAAGGGCACGTCTTGCGCTGGCTGGGGCTCACATTCGTGTTGGGCGCAGGCTTTATCGCCATGGAAATCAACGAATTCCACCACCTGATCGAAGCGGGCCACGGGCCGGACCGCAGTGCGTTCCTGACCGCGTTCTTCACCCTCGTGGGCACCCACGGCGCGCACGTGCTGACGGGGCTGGTGTGGATGGCGGTGCTGATGGCCCAGGTTCATCAACGCGGCCTGACCACTACCAATGCCACGCGTCTCAGTTGCCTGAGCCTGTTCTGGCACTTCTTGGACGTGGTGTGGATCTGCGTGTTTACCGTGGTCTATCTGCTGGGGGTGGTGTGACATGTACAAGCAAAGTTCGATTCACAGCAGCGCCGGTACAAGCCATGGCAGCAGCCGCTCTTACCTGGTGGGCTTTGTGGTGTCGGTGCTGCTGACCCTGATCCCCTTCGGCCTGGCGATGTTCCCGTCACTGCCGCGCACCGTCACCGCGTGGTTGGTGGTGGCACTGGGCGCGATCCAAATCGTGGTCCACCTCAAATTCTTCCTGCACCTGGACACGGCGCAGGAACAACGCTGGAACCTGATTGCGCTGATTTTCTCGGCGGTCATCATTGTGCTGCTGGTGGGCCTGTCGCTATGGATCATGAACAGCATTCATCACAACATGCTCGCGCACTGAGCACTGGCGAGGCTGCGTTCGCGGCGTATCTGACGCACCGCCGACGCTGCCTCGCCAAGGCTCGGCAGCGGCTACGCGAGGCGTTCGCGAGTTACGCATCGAGCACCGCGCGGATTTTCCGAGGCAGGTCAACCGGCCGATAGGGCTTGGGAATCAGCTCGAACTCCTGCACCTGCACATCGGCGCGCTCCAACGAGTCTTTGGCGTAGCCGGTCGTCAGCAGGATCCTGGTGCAGGGGTACAGGCGCGAGACCTCACGTGCGAGCGCTGCGCCATTCATCTCGCCCGGCATGATCAGGTCACTGAACACCAAGTCATACGTCGTGTGCTTGAGCTTGGCCAATGCTTCGGCGGCATTGAGCGCGGTGTCTGTGCGGTAACCGTAATCCGCCAGGACCACCTGCGCCAGTTCGGCCACCTCGGGCCGGTCCTCCACGATCAGGATGCGCTCGCGGCCTTGCAGCGAGGTCGTCTCTGCCGACGTGTGTTCGACCCAAGGCTGGCTGTCGTCCGCCGGAAAATACAGGCGTATCGTCGTACCGATGCCGGGGGATGAATGGACCCGCGCCGCCCCGCCCGATTGCTTGACGAACCCATACACCATCGACAACCCCAGCCCCGAGCCCTTGCCCTCCTCCTTGGTCGTGAAGAACGGCTGCATGACTTTTTCCTGGATGCCGCTGGTCATGCCGTTGCCGTTATCACTGACCGAGATGCTCACATAGTCGCCCGCGGCCAGGCCATCGTCTTGCGCGAGCACATCGCCCGGCACTTGGACATTGCAGGTTTTGACCGTCACCGTCGGCGCGTCACGCCCCTCTAATGCATCCCTGGCGTTCGACAGCAGGTGCTGCACCGCCAGCTCGGCCTGGGCAGGGTCGACGCAACAGTTGCGAAGGTCAGGCGCGAGTTCCAGTTGCAGATCGACACCCGGCAGTGACTGCGCCATGAAGTCCGGGCGGCTGAGCAAGCGGTTCAAATTGATCACGCGGCTGTCGAGCCGTTGCTTGCGCGAAAACGCCAGCAATTGCTGGGTCAGGGTCTGCGCCTTTTCAGCGGCCGCCCTGGCTCGACCGGCGCTGTTGACGATGCGCTGCGGGTCGCTGCCGGGGCGCTTGGCGCTCTGCTGGATCAGTTCGAGATAGCCGACCATCACCTGCAGCAGGTTATTGAAGTCATGGGCGATACCGCCGGTCAGTTGCCCCAGGGCTTCCAGGTCCTGTAGGCGACGCACGCGCCGTTCGGCGTCGTGACGCCGGCTCACGTCCAGCTGGGAAGCAAAAAAATACACCAGTTGCCCGCGCTCGTTGAACAAGGGCGCAAGGAACAATTCATTCCAGAACGTCGAGCCATCCTTTCGATAATTGATGACCTCCACGCACACCTCGTGGTGTCGCTCCAACGCGCGCTGCACGTGGCGCAAGGCGTCCTTGTCGGTGTGTGGCCCTTGCAGAAAGCGGCAATTGCGCCCGATCACTTCATCCTGTTCATACCCCGTGAGGGCCAGGAACGCTTGGTTGGCGAAGATGATCGGATTGTCGGGCTGCGCAGGATCGGTCACGATCATCGCGCTGTGGCTGGTTTGCATGGCGGCGAAGAACAGGTCTTTGCGGTGGGCGGATAACGCCGCCAGATCGCTGTCGTGGACCACAGGCTTTGTCTTTTTTGCCAAGGTTCACCTCCGGGTCAGTGGTGCGTGTTCCATTGACCATAAAAATCTCTCGGAGTGCGACGCTCCGCTGTGGCTGTCGCTCTGGCTGCTGATCTTGATCTCGAGCACCCTTGCCACAGATACCTATGCTTCGTTGGTCCGGCCCTGCTCGACAGGCCGGTCAATCCGCACCTTCATTGTCAGCATCAGGCACAACGTCGATACCGGGCGTGCCATTGGGCGGCTTTACATCGATCTCCTGCTCGGTATCGATGTCATCGGGGTGATCCCAGTCGGTGGTCGCGTTGGGGTCTTCCTCACGCCCGGCCGTGCCGACCAGGCAACCGTCGTCATTCGGTTCACCCAGGTCTTCACGGGAGCCCTGCTGGGGATGGGAGGGGTCATGTTTCATGGGAAATCTCCAGTTCACCGGTGATAACCCCTTGGAATCGCATTTGGCTCTGGAGTGCGCGAAAAAGGACGAATGGCGTACTCAGTGGATGCGGATGCACACCTTGCCTTTGGACCGGCCCTGCTCGACATACGTCAACGCCTCTGCCGTCGACTCAAAAGGGAAGCAACGGTCAATCACCGGTTTGATCGATCCCGCTTCGATCAGCGCGGTGATCGCCTGCAGCTGCGCGCCGTTGGCGCGCATGAACAAAAATGTGTAGCCGACGCCCCGCTTGCGTGCCTTGCGTCGAATCCCGCTGCTGAGCAGGCGCATGACCTGTCGCAGCAGCCAGGACAAGCCTTGCGCCTGGGCGAATTGCGCGGTCGGCGGGCCCGAAATGGAAATGAGCTGCCCGCCAGGCTTGAGCACGTTGAGCGACTGTTCGAGTACATCGCCACCGAGGCTGTTCAACACCACGTCATAACCCTGCAACTCGTCGGCAAAATTTTGCTGTGTGTAGTCGATGACCACGTCCGCGCCCAGCGCTTTGACCCACTCGACGTTCGACGAACTGGTGGTGGTCGCGACAAATGCGCCGAGGTGTTTGGCGAGCTGGATGGCCAGCGTGCCGACACCGCCGGAACCGGCGTGAATCAATACCTTCTGGCCGGGTTTCACCTGGGCGGTCTCCACCAGTGCCTGCCAGGCGGTGAGTGCGATCAAGGGAATGGACGCGGCCTGAAGCATGTCCAGGTTCGTGGGCTTGAGCGCCAAGGCGTGCTCGTTCACGGCAATCCGTTCGGCGAAGGTACCGATGCGCCCGTCGGGAGGACGTGCGTAGACTTCATCGCCGGCCTTGAAGCGCGAAACCGCCGAGCCGATGCCGACCACCACACCGGCCAGGTCATTGCCCAACACCAGGGGCAATGCGTAGGGCAGGATCAGCTTGAACTCCCCCGCCCTGATCTTTGAGTCCAACGGGTTCACGCTGGCGGCGTGAATTCGGACCAGCACATCGTGCTCCCCCACCACCGGCTCGGGTACTTCACCCATCGCGCCGTTGCGCTTGCCGTAACGGTCTATGAAAAATGCCTTCATGCTGCGGATGCTCTTGTCAGTGGGAGGAAAACGGCGTCAAAGCGCTCAAGCGTCAAGGAAGGCCCGCGCCTGGGCGACAAACTCAGCGTAGTACTGGAAAATCCCGCCGTGCCCGGCGTCCTTGTAAAGAATCAATTGGGCACCGGGAATGCGCCTGGCCAGCTCGATCGAATTGGCCGTGGGCACCATGATGTCGTGATCGCCATTGGCGACCAGCGTCGGCATTTGCAGGCCAGAGAGGTCTTGCGGTGCCTGTCTGCCCCATACCGTGATGGCTTTCAACTGCCTTGCAAACGCACGCGGGGTCGGGCCTTTGACGCGGCCTTTGCGGCGCTCCTTCAAGCGCTTCAAAAACGCGGACGCCGCTCGGCGCCCGTTGGCCGTCGAGGTAAAGAACAGGTAGAACTTGGGGTCACGCAGGGTCAGCAGGCCTTTGATCATCAAGGGCCATGACACTTTGCCGACGTTGGCGATGCCTGTACCGCCGGCAGGGCCGGTTCCGGTGAGGATCAGTCGGCGCACGCGTCCGGGCGCCTGCATGGCGATGTCTTGAGCGACAAAACCACCCAGGGAAAAACCCAGCAGATCGACCTGTTCCACCCCCAACGCCCGCATCAGGCCGATGACATCGTCGGCCATTTCAGCGACGGTCAACGGCGCGGTGCCGCCTGAGCCGCCGATACCGCGATAGTCGAGGGCGATGACGCGCCTGGTGTCCGCCAGGCCGTCGATGATCCTGGGGTCGAAGTTGTCCAGTACCGCGCCCCAGTGATTGAGCACCATCAACGGCACCCCGACCCGGGGCCCCAGATCGCGATAGGCGAAGGCAACGCCACCTACCGTGATCGACTGGTTCTCAGCCAGGGCAAACGAGGCCGGCGATCCCGAGCGGCTGTGTGTGTCCAATGCGCGCATGCTGTCTACTCCATGCAATCGGGAAGACCGGTCTGTTTCAAGCGTCACGCCTGGGCTTGATAACGTTGCGCAACCGCCGACTGGCGGATCTGCGACAGCAGGCCCTGGCGCGCGCCCTGCAAGGCATCCCAGCGCTCGGCTTCGTGCAACGGTGGAATGGTCACCGCCTCGCGACGATCGAAGCCGACCAGGGCGGCATCCACCAGATCACCGACTTCCATCACTTCGCTCAAGGTGTTGATGTCGATACCGGCGCGGTCCCAGATCTCGGTGCGGGTGGCGGCAGGCAGTACGGCTTGTACATAGACGCCCTGTGGCGACAGCTCCAGGCTCAGGCCCTGGGACAGGAACAGCACGAACGCCTTGGTCGCGCCGTACACCGTCATGCCGAACTCCGGCGCCAGGCCGACCACCGAACCGATGTTGATGATCGCGCCGTTGCCCGCCTTGGCCAGGCGCGGGGCGATGGCACTGGCCAGGCGCACCAGCGCGGTGGTGTTGAGGGCGACCAGGTGGGCGACGCTGTCGGTGCTTTGCTCGATAAAGGTGCCCGACTGCGCGGCGCCGGCGTTGTTGATGAGGATGCCGATGCTGGCGTCATCACGCAGGCGCGCTTCGACGTGGTTCAAATCGCTGAGTTGGGTCAGGTCCGCTTGCAGCACATCGACGGCAACCGCGTATTCGCTGCGCAACTGGCTGGCGAGGGTCTGCAGACGGGCCTGATCGCGTGCGACCAGCACCAGGTCGTGTCCGCGTTGGGCGAAGCGCTGGGCATAAACGGCACCGATGCCGGTGGAGGCGCCGGTGATGAGAACGGCAGGGCGAGTAGTCATGAGCGTGTCTCTTTTTTAGCTAACGGTGGGGGAAATGGTTGCGCCTAGTTCGACTCGGCCAGCGCCGGGTAGTCGATGTAGCCTTCGGCAGCGCCGCCATAGAGCGTGGCCGGATTGAAGGCAGCCAGAGGCGCGCCGGTCTTCAGGCGTGCCACCAGGTCCGGGTTGGCGATGAACGGGCGACCGAAGGCGATCAGGTCGGCCTTGCCTTCAACCAGGCGTGATGTAGCCAGGTCCAGGTCATAGCCGTTGTTGGCGATATAGGTGTGCTTGAAGCGTCGGCGCAAACCGGCGAAATCGAAAGGCGCCACATCGCGCGGGCCGCCGGTGGCGCCTTCGACCACGTGCAGGTAAACGATACCCAGCGCGTTGAGCCGGTCGACGATGTAGTCGAACTGCGCTTGCGGGTCGCTGCTCGAAACGCCGTTGGCCGGCGACACAGGTGACAGGCGAATGCCGGTGCGCTCGGCACCGATCTCGGCCACCACCGCGGCCGTGACTTCCAGCAACAGGCGTGCGCGGTTTTCAATCGAGCCACCGTAGGCATCGGTGCGCTGGTTAGCGCCATCCTTGATGAACTGGTCCAGCAAGTAGCCATTGGCGCCATGGATCTCCACGCCATCGAAGCCCGCCGCCATCGCATTGGCCGCCGCCTGGCGAAAATCGTTGACGATGCCCGGCAGCTCAGCGGTTTCCAGTGCGCGCGGCTCGGACGCGTCTTCAAAGCGGTTGTCGACGAACACTTTGGTCGCCGCACGCAAGGCAGAAGGCGCGACCGGTGCGACGCCCTGCGCTTGCAGGTCGACGTGGGACACACGGCCCACATGCCACAGTTGCAGGAACATTTTGCCGCCCTTGGCGTGCACGGCCTCGGTCACCGCGCGCCAGCCTTCGATCTGCGCCGAGGTGTAGATGCCAGGCGTGTCCTGATAGCCCTGCCCCTGCCGGGAAATCTGCGAGGCTTCGGAGATCAGCAGGCCGGCGGACGCGCGCTGGCTGTAATACGCAGCGGCGAATTCGCTGGGCACCAGGCCTTTGCCGGCACGGTTGCGGGTCAGAGGGGCAAGCACCGCACGATTTGCCAGCGTCAGGGCACCCATCGTATAGGGGGTAAACAAATTCAGGTCGCTCATGTCATGCGTATTCCATGTCGGTTGATGAGGCAATCGTGCCGCTTGCCATTAGGATGATGATCGAAATCTAAACTGTCAACAGCTTTGATTACGATCAACATCTATGTATCATCGAACCTTGTTTTTGAGCGCACACGAGAGGTGTTGCACGTGAGAGTGAGCAAGGCTCAGGCCCAGGCAAATCGGGAACACATCGTCGAAACAGCCTCGACGGTGTTTCGCGAACGCGGTTTTGACGGGGTGGGCGTGGCTGACCTGATGGCGGCTGCGGGGTTCACCCATGGCGGGTTCTACAAGCATTTCGGCTCCAAGGCCGACTTGATGGCCGAAGCGTCCGCCAGCAGCCTTGCGCGCTCGCTGGTCGGCGTGCAGGCGCTGGATATTCAGCGTTTCATCGACATTTACGTGTCGAGGGAGCACCGCGACGGACGCGGCGACGGCTGCACACTGGCCGCCTTGAGTGCCGATGCGGCGCGTCAGCCCGATGACCTCAAGGTCGCGTTTGCCCAAGGCATAGAAGGCATGCTGCAGACGTTGGGCGGCAAGTGTGCCTCGCCCGCCGATGCGCCGCCTGGAGCGTCGCGCGCGAAAATGATCGGCCTGCTGGCACAGGCGGTCGGGGCGATCCTGTTGTCGCGTGCCTGCCCGGATGACGCTGCGCTGGCCGATGAAATCCTTGAGGTCTGCCATGCGCAGATGACGGCATCCTTGGAGACCGCGCAGAAACCAACAGCCTGAGGCTCGGCAGCCCAGGCTGAACGCGGGTAACGCCTTACGGTGACGAGGGTTCAGGAGGCCCCGGGGCCGATCAATGAACTCTCGATCTGCACACCCGGCATCATCCTCTGCAAGCCTTCGATCAGCTTGTCGCCGGCTTCGGTCAAGGCCTCAAGCGGCATGGCCGGCAGACTTTCGAGGATGAACCACATGTGCCTGGCATCGGCGTCCAGCCGAGTCCTGGCGCCTTGCCGCCAGTTCCAGCGACGGCACGTCACGCCTTTTTCATCACGCCATACCACCTCGCCGGGGTCCGGATACTCGTAGGCGGGGGTACCTTCTTTCATCGTGTCAAAAGGCTCTGTGCCCTCTGCGACCACCAGCCGTGGGGGCCCCATATAGGCTTGCGCGTTTTCCCCGCCAACGGGAATGGCGTACTCAAGGCTGATGGCGTTGTAGAGGTCGACAATCGGGTCCAGGCTCGGCAAGTGGCCGTCCTTGAGCACGCGCTTGCGCAATGCCTGCGCCGAACACGGTGTGCGTTGCGGTTTGGCGCCGAAGGCACGGAAGGTATCCGCCCAGGCGGCCAGATGCGCATCGCCCCAGCTTGGGCCGCCCGCCAGCACTGATCGGCAAGCACGCTCCAAGGCTTCTTGCGCAACGCCTGGATGCGTGAGCGGCGCCGCCTGCACCACAATGCTCAGCGCGCGGAACTGCGGGGCCAGTGTCACCACGGCTTGGTCAATTAACGGCAATACGGACAGCATCTAGAGTCTCCAGCGTTCCACAGGTGATTTCATGCTAGTTAGTGCCGACCAAAAAAGTCAATATATCGACCAATACCCACCAGCCGGCGCACGGATTGACGCCAGCGCCGACAAGCACCCAGAATCCCCCCAACTTCAGCGCATGCCCCCTCCCCCATGACCAAAAAGACCGGTAAAACGACCACCCCCGGCGCCGATGCTCAAGCCGTGAGCCTGGCCGTCGCACGCACCCTCAAGCAGGCCCGACAGGCGCAGAGCATCACCTTGGACGAGCTGTCCCGGCGTGCCGGCGTAAGCAAAGGCATGGTGGTTGAAATTGAAAAATGCACGGCCAACCCAAGCATCGGCATCCTGTGCAAAATCGCCGCGGCGCTGGGGTTGTCCGTTGCCGATATCGTCAACGTGACGGACGTGCCGGCCGCCCATATGATCGCCAGTCAGGACATCCCGACGCTCTGGACCGGCGAGCTGGGTGGGACAGCGCGGCTGCTGGCGGGTACCTCGGGGCCGAACATGATCGAACTGTGGCGCTGGGAAATGTTTCCAGGCGAGTCCTTTTCGTCGCAAGGGCACCCGCAAGGCACCCTTGAGTTGTTCCATGTGGAGAAAGGCACGCTCAAATGCGTGGTCGGGGAAACCGAGCTGATCATCCCCGCAGGCAGTTCGGCGGTGGCGAGAACCGACGTTGCGCACCGCTATGCGAATGCGGGCAGGTCCCGATTGGTTTTCACCATGTCGGTGACCGAAATCCATCAGTGAGGGCGCGCGCAAGCAGGCAGCAAAAATGTGCGGGATAGCTCAACGCCGCCCCTGATGATCGGGCTATCATCAGCCGATACGAACCGGATGGCCGGATGTCCCATGCCCGTAGACCTGCAAGCGCTGTACCCCAAACTGATCCACCTGATGCTGGATACGGTGTTTGTCGTTGACGGTGAAAACCAGATTGCGTTTGTCAGCGATGCCTGTGAGGCACTGCTCGGTTACTCGGCCGATGAGCTGAGAGGCACCCTGATTACCCGTTATATGCACCCTGAAGACCTGGCACGCACCCGGGCCTCCATTGTCCGTGTCATGAATGGCCAGGCCCATGTCGACTTTCGCAACCGCTATATCCGCAAGGATGGCAGTATCGTGCATATCCTGTGGGCCGCCTTCTGGTCCCAGGAGGTGGGCGCGCGGATCGGTGTGGCACGGGACGTGACAGCACTCACCCAGGCCGAGGAAGAGTTACGGTTCCTCGCCCATCATGATCCGCTGACGGCCCTCACCAATCGGTTGCTGTTCAACGATCGACTGGAACACGCCCTGCACAGCGCACAGACGCATAACCAGCCCCTGGCGTTATTGTTTGTGGACATCAACGACTTCAAGGCTATCAACGATGTGCATGGGCATGCCGTGGGCGATCGTGTGCTGTGTGTGATCGCGCGACGGCTGGAGCGCTGCCTGCGCAAGAACGAGCTGGTGGCGCGGATGGGCGGCGATGAATTCACCGTGCTGCTGGCCGATAGCCCGACGCCGGATGCCGTTGCCATCAAGGTGGCGCAGATACTCGCGGTGATGGCCGAACCGTTGGACGCCGAGTTTGGTGCGCTCAAAATGCCGTCCTGCAGTATCGGCGTGGCTGTTTACCCGGTCGACGGAACGGATGCCGATACGCTGCTCAGCCATGCCGATGGCGATATGTACCGTATCAAAAGGCAGCGGTTTGCAACGGAGTGACAAGGAGAATGCCCTGACCGGTTGAAAGCCAGGCCGTGACGCCGCCCGGCACGCGCTTGAGGAACTGGTGCAAAAGCACGGACCTGCTATCTTGGATGAAGGCCTGAGCAGTTGCGACCCCGTACGCATCCAGGTCTGTACAGGGAGTAATAAAGTTGGAAGCAGAGGACCTGCTCACTCTTGAGGATTCGGTTACATCGTCTCGACATGGCGAATGCGATGTGATCATTGTCAATTACAACGCCGGTGACCTGTTGCTGGCGTGCGTAGCGTCGGCGTTTGCCGCCGGTGCTTGCACAGTGATCGTGGTCGACAACGACTCTCACGATGACAGTTTGATGCGACTGGAGCGAGCCCACGCTGGCCGTGATTCCCTTCGAGTCCTGCGCAATACCGCCAATCTGGGCTTCGCCGTGGCGTGCAATCAAGGTGCCCGTCTGTCAACGGCCCCCAATTTGTTTTTCTTGAACCCGGACACCGTAGTGGCCGCAGACGCGATAGACCGTTTGCTGTTGGCATTGCACAGCGCACCGCGGATCGGCATGGTCGGGGGGTTCCTGTCCAATCAGGACGGGAGCGAGCAACCTGGCGGGCGCCGAGTATTCCCGACGCCCAGGCGCGCGTTCATGCGGGCTTTCGGGCTTTCGCGGCTGTCGAAACTTTCCCATTCGGTGTGGTCCGATTTTTTATTGCATAAGGAGCCACTACCCACCGCGCCCATTGTCGTCGAAGCCATTTCCGGGGCCTGTATGCTGGTCAAGCGCGAAGCGATCGAGAGCGTCGGATTTTGGGACGAAGAGTATTTCCTTCATTGCGAAGACCTGGACTGGTGCATGCGCTTCCATCAGGCCGGCTGGCGTGTACTGTTCGTGCCGGATGCCCAGGTGATGCATGTATTCGGTGGCTGCAGTCAGCATCGTCCGTACTTCGTCGAATGGCACAAGCACCGGGGGTTCCTGCGTTTCTATCGCAAGTTTTTCCGCAGCAAATATCCGGCTGTCCTCTGGTTCAGTGTGGTGGTTGGGGTCTGGTTTCGATTCTGCCTGGTGGTCCTTCGCCACGCGACGAGCCGCCTGAAAAATGCATGGTCCCCAAAATGAGAGACCTGGATTGCGCATAGG
This sequence comes from Pseudomonas lactucae, assembly GCF_036688725.1. NCBI lineage: Bacteria > Pseudomonadati > Pseudomonadota > Gammaproteobacteria > Pseudomonadales > Pseudomonadaceae > Pseudomonas > Pseudomonas lactucae. The sequence continues at coordinate 195,629 of NZ_JAQQPT010000002.1, forward strand.
AATTTTCGGCGCTTCCAGCTTCCTGGGCGAGCGCACCCTGCCATTGCTGGCCTCCATCGGGCACTCGACGAGCGCCTTCAGCCGAGCGCTGCCCAAGGTGCCCTGCCCCGGCGTCAACTGGCGTCAATCCGACGATTGGCACGGACTGGCGCTGGACACTTTTGTGTCATTTGCGCCTATCTGGGTGTTGCCCGCCTATCTGGAGCGCTTGGCCGGCACCTCTGTCAAACGCGTTGTGGTGCTGTCTTCCACAAGCCGTTTCGCCAAGCAAGCATCACCCGACGCGCGAGAACGGGCCCTGGCGCAACGATTGATAGACGCAGAAGAGGCGATCGAACAGTGGGCGGCGCAACGCCAGATCGAATGGGTGATCCTGCGACCAACATTGATCTATGGCTTTGGCCGCGACCAGAACATCTCGCAGATAGCACGCTTCATTCAACGCTTCGGATTTTTCCCGCTGATCGGTGGCGCAACCGGATTGCGCCAACCGGTGCATGGGCATGACGTGATCCAGGCGTGCCTGCGCGCGATGAGCGCACCTGACCTGCCCAGTGGCGGTTACACCCTCTCGGGAGGAGAGGTGTTGCCTTATCACACGATGGTGAAACGAATATTCCAGGCCATGGGGCGTCCACAGAGAATACTGCCGGTGCCCGCCAAGACCTTGAGCGTCGGCGTTTCGATCTTGCGGAGCCTGCCGCGCTACCGGCATCTTTCAAGCGCGCTGGTGGCGCGGATGAATCAGGACCTGGTGTTCGATCATTCGGATGCTGGCGACCGGCTGGGCTTTGCGCCGAGAACGTTTCAGCTGGCGCATGAAGACTTGCCTGGGCGCTGAAACGCCAGCGCCTGCGCGACCTAACCCTCTCCCTTCTTTACCGCGCCCGCCTCATTCCGATGGACATGGGCTTGCCACGCCCCCCATTTGCTTTCGAAGTACGCCTGGTTTTTGTCCCAGAGGGCCTGATATTCGCCGCTGGCGATCAATTTTCTGAACGAGGCCTGCCCGTAGTGATGGATAAACGCGTCTTCGGCGCACACCGTCCGGTAGCCGGCCGTTTGCACGCGACGGCTGTAGTCGTCGTCTTCGAACATGCCGATGCCGAACGTTTCATCCAGGTACCCCACCTCGTCGAGGATGTTTCGGCGAAAGGCGACACAAAACATCGCGAGCATCGGGATATCGAACGAGTGTCCCCGGCGTGCCGCTGTGTAGTGATCGGCAAACGCTTGCATCTGTTGAATGTCGGTGTAGGAAACCTCGACTTTCGCTTCGTTGCCTACCGCATTCGTGACCGGCCCGACCAGACCAATGCTCGGATCGCGCAAATGCCCGACCAGCGGGTCCAGCCAGCCGCCAGGGACGACCGTGTCGTTATTGAGCAACAGCAGGACGTCGCCATCGGCTTCCCGCAGGCCCTGGTTGTTGGCCGCAGCGAAACCTCGGTTGTCCGAGTTGAGGATGACGCGGGTCGTCGGCACTGCCTGACGCAATCGTTCAAGGTACTCAGCCGTACCGTCATCCGAAGCATTGTCGACAACAATGAGCTGGTAATGGGGCCAGGTGGTATTGCGCAGAATGCTGTTGACGCATTGAATGGTCAGATTGAGATTGTTATAGGTCACGAGCACGATGGAGACCTTTTCGTACAGCCCGACGATAGCCTGTTGCAGGCTATTGAACCGATCTTTCCAATCATTGGCCCTGGCAAGCTCCACGCGTCGCTTGTGCAGGGCCAGGTCGCGCTCGGCCAGAGCCCGCTCGATCTGCTCGATGAACTCATCGACCCCGGTTGCAAAGTACAGCAGGTCTTTATAGAGGCTCATCTCTGCCAGCGGCGTGGAGATCACCGGCTTGCCTGCGCTGATGTATTCGTAGAATTTCACCGGGTCGACCGCATGCGTCACGTTGTAGAGCCTGAAGGGAATCAGGCACGCATCGAAATGATCCAGGTAAAGCGGCATCTGCGCGTAAGGCTTGCGGCCCGGCAACTGCACATTGGGCTTGTGCTCAAGGCCCGCGAGGTCATCGACGAAAACGTCCCCCACCAGGATGAAATTCCATTCCGGCCGCCGGTCCGCCAACGCCGCCAGCAGGGGATAATCCAGCCATTGCGCCAGCGCACCGTAATAGCCGATCACCGGGCCGACCAGCCCGCTCAACACATCGTTGGCAAAACAGTGCTGCCGGAAAAAAGCGAAATCCACCGCGTTTCGCACCAGCAGGCAACGCGGGTTATGTGCGCACCACTTCTGGTAAAGCAGTGCGGCGGAAACGGTCACCAGGTCGGCCTGGGCAATCAGGGTCTTCTCCTCACTCAGCAGTTGTTCGCCGATGTTCGGAAAACCATCCCAGTCATCCATGCAATCGTACTGAATGCGCCAGCCATGCGTGGCTCGAAGGCTGAGTGCAACGGGGCTCCAGTAAGCGATATGCACCACCGAGAGGGCGGTTTTTATCTGCATATCGGCGACCAAGGCAGCCATCGCACGCAACAAGGCCTGATGATTCTCGGGCGTCACTATTTTTTCGTAATACGCTTCTTGAACATCGCGCTGCAGCGCCACTTCAAAGACATTGGGTGCCACCGCGGTCATGTGATAGAGCTGCCCCGGTTCCGGCACGCTGGAGGGGACGATATAAAACACCCGATAACCCTGGTTCGCAAACTGACTCATCAACTGTTGCGGGCGCTGGAAACGCGCGGCCCAATCGATGTTGGCGAAGCAGAGAATATCCAGGCGCCCTATCGTGGTGAAATCAGCATCCACCTCAACGTTCGGCAACAGCTGCGGCGCTGCCGGGTAGACCATTGCAACCGCACGCTCGGGAAATTCCGGCGCTGCGGAAAAACCATAGCGCCACCATCGGAACAGCGTGCGCAGTGGCCGAGTGAAACGCCACGAACGGGTGTTTTGCAGGAAGTCGACTTTTGCCTGCGCGCTGTCGCGCTCATGAATGGCCGCATCTCTCTGGGCCAAGGCGGCGTCGCGGTCGATCAAGCTGTTGTCGAGCTTAAGCAAGGGGGTACCCATGCAGCTCAGTGCTGTCACCCGGCGGCCACAGGGAGCTGACGGACCCCGGTCGGTAGAACGTTGCAGTGAGGCTGCGGCGTGAACAATGACAGCCATTCACCACCGGTGTGACGGCGTGCCAGGAATTATCCGAGCGCACCAGGATCGCTGAATTACCCACCAGGGGCTCGATCTCGGCCACCACGGCACTGGGGTCGTTGCGCTGCAGAATGTTCAGGCAGCCGCCGTCGTTGCGGTCCCAGGACTCGTTGAAATACAGGATATGCGTGACCAGCTTGTCGGGCAGGTCCGGATGGGCGCCCAGGCTCGCGCCGGGGCCGTAATGAAACACGTTGACCTCCATCGGCACATCGCGCAGATCGATCCCGCTCAGCTGCGACATGGCCTCTCGATAGTCGGCCGAGCTCAGATCCTGCGCCAGCCTCTGCCACGCCTCGCTGAGCGCTTCGGGGAAAACGATGGTACCGGCGCCCATGCCCACCAGGCCACGCGCCTCGTAGTCATAGTTTTTCTCGCCGCCATAACCGCTCACTGTCTTGAAGTGATCGTGAGGAAAAGACGCCGCCAACGCAGCGCCATCCTCGACCGAATACAGCTTGTCGATTTGAGCCCAGGAGAAGGGATGAGTCTTGAGCGCCGCAGGCGTGAGTCGAGAGAGATCTAGCATGGTCGGTTCTTGTTCGCTGTCAGGTTTCTGATACCACGGGCGATGGAACGCAGTGGTGCGGTCATTCGGAATGAATGGGAGTTCTGCATCGCCAGCATCCTGGCGTCGCTGAGGGCCAGTTGTTGATCGAGCTGGATAATCCGTTGCTGCTGGGCAAGCGCCTCCAATGCCGCCAGGTTCTGCGCGGGCTCCACAACCTCGGGCGGTAGCGCAACGGCGCTTGCCGGACACTCGGTGGTCGCTGAGTCACGGCCCTCGGCGGCGGCTTCGAGCAGAGTGGGCAAATGTTGTAGAAACGCCCCTAACGCCGGCGCAGACGAGGTTTTACCCTGGCGGATGATCGCCGCGACCCGATCCCAATGCTCGACCAACTGATCCGCCGCCGCACAGGCCGCAGGCGATGGACGGGTCTTGCCCACCCGCGAGAGAAACCAGTGAGGATCGACCGTCGCCACGTCCGGCAGCGCGTGCAGCGAGTCGAACCCGGCCAGTGCCGTGTACTTGCCGGTGGTCAGGTCCGCCGAGCAAAACACCGGGACGCCAAAGGCCAGGGCGGTGATCGCCAGGTGGTAGCTATGCCCGATCACTGCCTGTGCCTGGCTGAGTATTTCAGCCATGAGCAAAGGTTCCGGCCAGAACGACAAGGTGATGGCCCCCGGCAGGCGTGCGGCGATGACCGAAGGATCGTCGCCCAGCACCGGGCCGATCGGCACCACCAGGAACCGATAGTCCTGGAACGCCTCAGGATGCTCTTCGAACAGTCTTACAAAGGGTTCGACCACGTGAATGGCGTGAATCACGATATAGGGCCCGGTCAGCCCGGCGTGCTCGCGCAGGCGAATGAATTCTGCGGAGGGCTGCTGTTCATCGATCAGGCGGGGCAAACCGAATGCGGTATCGGGCAGCACCTCGATCTCGGCCTGCCGGGTAAGCGCGCCGAGGGTATCGCGCGACAATGCATCACGTACCCGCACATACGGGCTTTGCTCGAGGGCCATGGTCAATAACGGCCGAGCCCAGTCGGGAATACCGTTGCAATGCATTCCGGGAGCGTTCCACATGACGGGTACCCCGTGTTGCAGCGCAATCAGCGCAGGGGTCAGCCAATAGCCGGTGGGATGATGGATATCCGCGGTTGGCGGACCATAGCCATGGGCAACGACTTTATCGAATCGGACCAGAAAACCACCGCCGATCAAAACCCCATCGAGGCTGGCCGCTACCTGCGGCAATTGCGTCAGCGACGTGACCGCATAGGGCCACTCGGGCCGGGTTTTCCCATGATAGGAAAACCGCTGCAGGTTGACTGAACCCAAGCGTCGGGAAAGCTCCGCCTCGGCGATGATTGGAAACAGCAGATCGCCGTAGTTTTCGACGTCAAACGTGCCAAATATAGCGACCTGCCAAGTGCGCTCGCCCAGCTGCTCAGGCAACGCCTTCTCGCCTTGAGGCCCGCACGTCGCGGCAAGCGACTCAACCCGCTGCAACCCCAGGTCAACCATGCCCAGAAAATTCTGGTTGTTCGGCAACATGTCGAACGCCAGGAGCGCGACCTGTTTCTCGATCAACTGCGAAGTGTCTTCCGTGGCTCCGTGCAACAGTTTGAGCGTGACGTGATAGCGCCCCTGCGCGAGTTTGGCCGGGAAGCGCACGGTGATCGCCGTACGCCGCCAGCCGTCTTCGACGGAGCCTGGTTGCAGCGCAAAGTTACCGCCGCCGATCACCAGCAGTCTGGCCTCCTGAACGGTAAAGCTGATGTTGGGCTGGGTGATCGATTCATGCAGCAACGCCTCGACGCGAATCTCGATGTCGTCGCCATACAGGTAACTGGAGCTCAGTTGCCCGGTGTTGGTGAAGCAGGCGCTGCTGATGTGTCCCTCTTCGGTCCCAAAGGCAATCCCCTCCTGAGCGCCCATGAACGACTTGCGCGTAACCGGTACGGCCCCGCCACTGGCCCAGCGACGTTGCTCGTCACGCATGTCGAGCAAGTGCAGCTCGGCCATTTCATCGGGCGCGCCACTGGCAACGACCCGCCCCGCGCGCAGATAGATGACCCGGTGGCAGAAACGCTTGACCATGCTCATGTCATGGGACACGAACAGCAGGGTCGTGCCTTTGGCGGCCAGCTCTTCCAGCCGGTTCAGGCATTTGAATTGAAAGGAGGCATCGCCGACAGAAAGCGCCTCATCGACGATCAGGATCTCGGGCTCGACACACACCGAAACGGCGAACGCCAACCGTACCAGCATGCCGCTGGAATAGATCTTGGTGGGCTGGTCGATAAAGTCGCCGATGTTGGCGAAGGCGATGATGTCATCGAAACGCGCGTCGATTTCAGCGCGGCTCAAGCCCAGCACCGCCGCATTCACGTAGACGTTTTCCCGTCCGGTGAACTCCGGGTTGAAGCCCGATCCCAACTCAAGCAACGCGGCAATCCGGCCATGCCCCTGGACACTGCCCCGGGTCGGCATCAAGGTGCCGCAGATCAGTTGCAACAAGGTGGATTTACCACAGCCATTACGGCCAATGATACCGACGGTTTCCCCCTTTGCGATGGTCAGGGAAACATCGTCCAGGGCCCAGAACTCACGGTAGAACTGCTTCCTGCCGCATGCCAGCATCTGCAACAGGCGGTCTTTGGGCGCTTCGTAAATCTGATAACACTTGCTCAGGTTTTTGGCGCTGATGGCCACTTCAAACGACATCGGCAAAGCCCTTCCATGAATCTCGACCATTATTGCGACACTGTTGAATCAGTCCTTCGCTGGCTGCTGCGGATGAGTTAAGCACAGATTGGATAAAAAACTTCGAGCGAATCCAAACTTGGCCTAGTCTCCAATGCGATGCGATTCAAGTAGCCTCCGATATCGTCTTAAGGATCAAGACCCATGCAGCCGTTCCGCCTGTCCCCTGCCGCCATGATCAACAGTGTCCTGATCAATCGAGTATTGATCCACGTGTTGATCCACAGGGAAATCATCAGTCGCTACAAAGGTTCGGTGCTCGGCATCCTGTGGTCGTTCTTCACGCCGGTGTTCATGCTGGTGGTCTACACCTTCGTGTTCAGTGTGGTGTTCAAGGCCCGCTGGGCTGGCGGTGGTGAATCCAGAAGCGAGTTTGCCCTGGTGCTGTTCGCCGGCCTGCTGGTATTCAACCTGTTTTCCGAATGCATCAACCGTGCACCGGGCCTGGTGCTGGCCAATGCCAACTACGTCAAAAAAATTGTGTTTCCGCTGGAAACCCTGTCCCTGGTGTCCCTCGGCGCGGCGCTGTTTCACATGGCTGTCAGCGTCCTGGCCTGGCTGGTTTTCTATATCGTGCTGTTCGGAACCCCGCCGTTGACCGCGCTGCTCCTGCCAGTGGTGCTTTTTCCATTGGTGCTGATGACGCTGGGGATCTCCTGGTTTCTCGCCGCGATCAGCGTTTACCTGCGTGATATTGGCCAGTTCGTCGGCATTATCGTCACAGCAATGTTGTTTCTCTCGCCGATTTTCTATCCGCTCTCGACCCTGCCACCCGGCTATCAGGTGGCCTTGCAGGCCAATCCCCTGACGCTGCCGGTGGAAATGGTCCGCGAGGTTCTGTACTGGGGCCGGCCACCGCACTGGGAACACCTGGCGGCTTATTCGGCCGTGTCCGTGCTGATTGCCTGCGCCGGTTTCGCCTGGTTCCAGAAGACACGCAAAGGCTTTGCCGATGTCATATGAGTGCGTTGGTGGCGCGCCGTCCATAAGCGTCTATGCTGGTACCTGGCGCTGCTGAAAGCCGCGCACGGTTTGTAGTTTTAAGCCCACAGCGATCCTGAAAAATCGAGCGTGGGTTGACCGTATTGAATCAAGGACGAAAAAAACCGCATGGACCAGATCAACCGTCTTGTTGATTGCATTGACCGACTGACGCGCTCCACCCACTCCAGATCCATTGAAGCGATGCAACTGGTCAAGGAAATCGAGAAGCGGGACCGGCTTATCGAACAGTTGAACCGTGAGTCCAAGCCGCTTCACACCCGCGTGGCCGTCCAGGAGACGGAGAACGCGCGGCTGCTCGAACAACTGCGCGAGACCCGGCAACGCCTCAAGGACGCAGAAGCCTTGCTCCAGACCAAAGAAAGCGAAGCGGTCGCGCTTTCCGATTGGGCGGTGGACCTGCGCGCTCAACTGGCGACGAAGCAGGCCGAGCTGGTCAAGCTTTCTGATTGGGGCAGCGCCATCGAACGCGCACCGCTGCGTTATTCGATACGCAAGCAGCTGTATAAATGGTCGCGCCGGGTCTACGGCTGGCTGCCCTTCCCCGCACAGCAGAAACGCACGTTGGCGCGTCGCCTTCGAGGCTGGTTCAAACCCGCCAAGGTAACGCCGGGCGAGCCTTCGGCGCCGGCCGCCCTCACTGCGCAGCATTACGTGCCACCCCACGCACACCTTGAAGTGCCGCCTTGCCCAGGGCAGTCCATGATCCTGATGTTCGGTGTGATTGACTGGCATTTCCGCATCCAGCGCCCGCAGAACCTGGCCAAGGAATTGGCCCGGGCGGGGCAGACCACGCTCTATATTTCGAACCATTTTATCGACGATGATGCCCCCGGCTTCGAAGTCGAGGCGCTGGAAGGTTCCAACCGGCTGTTCCAGATCCGTTTCAAGGTGAGCGGCGCACCGGCCATCTATCACGCACCTCCTTCAGCGACCGCGATTCGTCAATTGTGCGAAGGCCTGGCCATGCTGCTGCAATGGGCGAACGTTGGTCCCGTGGACTGCATTGTGCAGCACGCCTACTGGTTTCCGCTGGCCAGGCGTGTCCCCAACTCGACACTGGTCTATGACTGCATGGATCACCACGAAGGCTTCGGCAACGTTGCCCAGGAATTACTCGACCTTGAAATCGCCCTGATGCGCAGGGCCGATCTGCTGGTGGCGACATCCGACTGGATCGAACAACACGGCAAGCGGGAAAATCGCAATGTGGAAGTGATCCGCAACGCCTGTGAGTTCAGCTTCTTCAGTCAGCGCCCCGACAAGCTCTACCGAGATCCCGCCAACAGAAAGATCATCGGTTACTACGGTGTCATTGCCGAATGGTTCGACCTGGACCTGGTCAAGCGAGTCGCCCAAGCCTTCCCGCAGCACCTGATCCTGTTGATCGGCAGCGATATCGTACAGGCCAAAAAACACTTCAAGGCCTGCCCGAATGTGGTCCTGGAGGGTGAGGTCCCGTATGCCTCCCTGCCCTACTACCTGCACGCCATGGACGTTTGCCTGCTGCCGTTCAAGGTCATGCCGCTGACCCTCGCCACCAACCCGGTCAAGGTCTATGAATACCTGAGCGCGGGAAAACCGGTGGTGTCGGTGAAGCTGCCGGAGTTGAGCCAGTTCGGCAAACGGGTCTGGGCGGTTGAACAGCCGACTGAGTTCATCTCGACCCTACGCGATGTCCTGAAAGCACTCCCGGAGGCCCGCTCCACGGTGCAGGCGCGTCAATCGTTTGCCCGGGGCCAGACCTGGCGGCACCGGGCCACTAGCCTGCGCAAGGCCATCGCGACATTGCCCGAACCTAAAGTCAGCGTTGTGGTGTTGACCTATAACAATCTCGAACTGACCAAAGCCTGCCTCGACAGCCTGTTGACTCAGAGCCACTACCCGAACCTGGAAATCATTGTCGTCGACAACCATTCCAGCGACCAGACCCCCGCCTTTCTGACTGCCTGGGCCGATGGGCATCCAGACCGGATCGTCATCCTCAACGCGGACAACAAGGGGTTTGCCGCCGGCAACAACCTGGGCCTCGCAGCGGCCAGTGGCGAGTATCTGGTGGTCCTGAACAACGACACGGTCGTTACTGCCGGCTGGATCAAAGGCCTGCTTCGCCACCTGCGCGATAACAAGGAAATCGGCATCATCGGCCCGATCACCAACAACATCGGCAATGAAGCCAAAGTCAGCACCCGGTATGAGCGGATAGACGACATGCCCGCCGAAGCCGCGCAGATGACCCGCGCCCGCATGGGCGAATGGTTCGAAATCAATACCCTGGCGTTTTTCTGCGTGATGTTTCCGCGCTCGACCTACGAAAAAGTCGGTGGCCTGTGCGAAGACTATGGCCTGGGGTTCTTTGAGGATGACGATTACTGCCGTCGCGTACAACGTCGTGGCATGCGCGCGGCCTGCGCCGAAGACGTCTTCGTTCACCACCACATGTCTGCCTCGTTCAACACCCTGGGAGCCGCGAAAAAACAAGCGCTTTTCGAGAAAAACCGCGCGATCTACGAGAGCAAATGGGGCTCCTGGGTCCCACACACATACCGAGACGTGTAAGCCCGCCTTTGCATCGCACTGAGGTGCTGAACAACAGAGACAATATTTTGCCCAGATACAGCCTGAAATATGCAGTAGTGCTGTCCGTTTTACTGGCGAGTGTGATGGTTGGCACGTACGGGTTTGCGACGCTTGAACTGGCGTCCATGAACAGCAGCACCCGCACGATAGTGCTGGCGTTGGCGGCACTGACCGCCCTGACCGTTTTCACCCGCAAACCACCGTTCGTGCTCTGCCTGGGTTTGCTCGCCTGCGTGTCCATTGCCTGTGCGCAGACATGGCCGGTGATTGTCGTGGCGACCTTCGCACTGTCGGCGACCGTGCTCGGCAAGTGCATGCTCCGGCAAACCGTATCGGCCGATCGGAGCGTCCACCTGCTGGTGGGGGCAGGTACGTTCGGCACCCTGACGGGTCTGGCGGCCTACGTGCCGATCAACTACCCGTGGCTGTATGGCGCGTTGTTGTCATTACCACTTTTGCTGGGGCGCAAACACGTCGTATCGATAGGGCGTGAACTGCTGGGGCACCTGCAGGCCGACCGTGGCACGCAAACACCTTTGCAGACCGGGCTTGACGTACTGATCTGCAGTTTCGCCTGCCTGTATGTGCTGGTCGCCTTCATGCCGGAGGTCGGGCATGACGCGTTGGCCATGCACCTCTTCGTCCCGTCACACTTGGCACAGCGGCATCAATGGTCGTTCGATGCGAACACCTACGTGTGGGCGGTCATGCCCATGCTGGCCGACTGGATCTACAGCAATGTCTATATGCTGGACGGCGAAACAGCCGCGCGCCTGATCAACAGCGCGTTCACCTTGCTGGTGGCGTGGCAGATCCGCAGTCTGACGCTCTGGGCCGCAGGCTCTGCCACCAGTGCTCGCCTGGCCAGCCTGATCTTTCTGTCGACGCCCCTTGCCTTCGCTGAAAGCAGCAGCTTGCACATAGAGTCGGCATGGACCGCGTTCATGATGGCCGGGACACTGGCGATCCTGAAGGTCTCACGCTTCACGCCGGACCCAGGGGAGCGCCTCTCGCAATGGGTTCTGGCCGGCATCCTGCTGGGCTTCGCCATGGCGACCAAGGCTGTGACGCTGAGCGTCCTGCCGGTGCTGCTGGTGGTGCTCTTGCTGCACTACAAAGCCTGGGCCATCCAGGGGCTGGCCAAGACGCTCCTGCTGGGCAGTGCCGGCCTGATACTGGCCGGCGCTACCCCTTACGTCTCGGCCTGGTATTTGACCGGTAATCCCGTGTTCCCGTTTTTCAATGCGATTTTCCATTCGCCGCTCTGGCCAAGCCTGGATTTCAAACCGCCGGCCACGTTCGGTACAGGCATGAGCTGGGACACGCTCTACCGCATGGTCTTCAATTCGCCTCAGTTCATTGAAGGCCGCATCGGTGCGGCAGGCTTTCAATGGCTGTTACTGCCCACGGCGGCCGTCGCCGTGCTGTTGAGCGGCAATAAAAAAGCCCTGTGCATACTGCTGGTCGGCGCCGGCGCATTGTTCCTGACGTTCCACTCCACGGCCTATCTGCGTTATGTGTTCCCTTCCTTCGCGCTCTTCTCAGTGATCCTGGCCCTACCCTTTTCCGACACCCGGATCTTTCCGCGCAGCCTCGCCATCGTGGCCGCCAGCGTGTTGATCCTGGCCAATACCCGCTTCATTCAGGCGGCGACTTACTATGGCGACATCAAACCCTCGGCACTGTTTAGCCAGGTCGGTCGGGATGCCTATCTGGCGCAGCGATTGCCTATCCGAAACATGGTCGACACCGTCAACGCCTTGAATAACGGCGATCAGCCCGTGGCGGTTTTTGCGCCGCCCTTGATGGCCGGTTTGCGCGGCGATGCCCTTTACGCCTCCTGGTACAACCTGAAGTGGAAAGGCGAATTCGACACAGCGACCTCTCCCGCGCAGCTTGCCCAGCGCCTGCGCCAGCGCCGGGTGAGCTGGCTGGTGATCGACCTCAAGGCCCTGCCCCAGGCGCCACTCGAGCGGCTGCTTGCGGTGTCCACTTCGTACGCCAGGCTGGGTGACCTGGACCTGCGAAAACTCGACGTTACGCACCACGAACACCTGCTCAACCCGGATTTATCCAGCCTCGAGGGCTGGAGCCTGACGTCACCGACAACCTATGACGCGTCACGCAACATCCTCACCGTCAACGTCAACACGCCGGCAACACAGCGCGTCGCCGTGACGCCGGGAATGACCTACATCAACAGCGTGTCCGCGCGCTGCGCGACAACCGCCACCACCGGAAGAATCCAGGCCAATTGGATGGACGACCGCGGTGACTTCATTTCCACCCGCATCGAAACGTTTGACTGCACCACGCAATGGGAGACCCATGAGATGAACGTCGTTGCCCCTGCCAATGCCACGTCCGCAATCATTTATGCATCGGGGCATACCGACACGCCGGTGGCGTTCAAGTCACTTTCCTTCAGGCAATAACGGGCGATATCGATGAACTCGAAAACAGCGCTTTTCACGGATGAACAACGCGTCGCCGTGGTCATTCCCAGCTATCGGGTCACCGCGCACATCATGGATGTCATAGAAGCCATAGGGCCGCGGGTCTGGCGCATCTATGTCATTGACGATGCCTGCCCGGACGGCTCAGGCAAACATGTCCTGGCGTCCTGCAACGACCCTCGGGTCCGAGTGCTGCCCCATGACGTCAACAAAGGCGTGGGCGGCGCGGTCATGACCGGCTATCGCGCCGCCCTCGCCGAAGGCGCGAGCATCATCGTCAAAGTCGACGGCGACGGCCAGATGGACCCGACCCTGATCCCGTTGTTCATCGACCCGATCCTGGCGGGCGAAGCCGACTACACCAAGGGCAATCGTTTTTTTGACCTGGAAGAGGTCCAGTCGATGCCGCGGCTGCGTCTGTTCGGCAACGCGGTATTGTCGCTGATGGCCAAACTGTCGACGGGTTACTGGGACCTGTTCGATCCCACCAACGGCTACACGGCGATTCACCGTGACGTCGCCAGGCTCTTGCCCCTGGACAAACTCAGCCAGCGCTACTTCTTCGAAACCGACATCCTGTTCCGCCTGAATACACTGCGCGCGGTGGTGGTGGATATTCCGATGGAGGCCCGCTACGGCGACGAAGTCAGTCATCTCAACGTTTCGAAAATCGTCGGCGAGTTCCTGTTCAAGCATGTGCGCAATTTCACCAAGCGCGTGCTCTACAACTACTACCTGCGCGACATGTCCCTGGCTTCGATCGAATTGCCGCTCGGAATGGTGATGTTCGTGTTCGGCATCCTCTTTGGCAGTTATCACTGGTACGAATCAGCACAGCACGGTATCGCGACGCCGGCCGGAACCGTGATGCTCAGCGCGTTGCCCATGCTCATGGGCTTGCAGTTGATCATGGCGTTCCTCGGCTATGACATCGCCTCGGTGCCCAGCAGGCCACGCCATTACAAGCGGGGCAAAGCCCCCTCATTGCGGGAAGAACACTCATTAAAGCGCTGAGAGATTTTTTATCGGACCCATCGCTCAAGACCTTGGATGTCGATGGTTACGCGCGCCTCGAACTTCACGGCAAGGTGCTTGAGCGCAAACGGATGCTGCGGGACGTGTTCGTCGAATTCCACCATGGGTTTCATCGCTTGGCCGACCGCTATTTCAAGGTCCAGGGTCTTGAAGTGGAGCTCGGGGCGGGCATCGCGCCCATGCGCAATTCGTACCCTGAGGTCTTGGCTACGGACATCGTCGCGACCGAGACCCTGGACATGGCGCTCGACGCCGAGGCGATGCGCCTGGACGATCAGTCGGTGAGGGCTTTTTATGGCCAGAACTGTTTTCACCATTTCCCTCACCCCGAGCGGTTTTTCACGGAACTGGAAAGAACACTGAAGATCGGCGGCGGCGCCATTTTGATCGAGCCTTTTCACGGCCCCTTTGCCGCCTTTCTGTATAAGCGCCTGTTCAGGTCCGAAGGGTTCGACAAGCACTTCCCCTCTTGGGAAACCCCTTCGACCGGCCCCATGAACGGTGCCAACCAGGCGCTGAGCTACATCGTGTTCGTTCGCGACAGGCAGGCGTTCGAGCGCAAGCATCCGGGCCTGGAAATCGTCCACCAGGAAATCTGCGGCAATTACCTGCGCTACTTGATTTCGGGCGGCCTGAACTTTCGCCAGTTGCTGCCTGACGCACTGATCCCGGTGCTCAAAGTCGTTGAAAAACTCCTGTATCCGGTGAGACGGCTAATGGCGCTGCATCACATCGTGGTGATCAGGAGGCGGTCTTGACCTTTGTCCGGTATGGCACCATCCAACTCATGGCCTATGCGTTGGACATGGGGACCTTTTTGCTATTGATGACGCTCTCTCAGGATCACCCCGTCCTGGCCAACATCACGGGCAAAATGGTCGCCGGTGTGTTCGCGTTCTTTTTGCATCGCCACTTCACGTTCCAGTCGACCCACGCCAGCGGCAAGGCGCAAGCCGTGCGCTATTTCTCATTGCTCGCCCTCAATATTCCGGTGGCTTCGGCGCTGTTCAGCCTGGGGCTGTATTTCATCAATAGCCCTGCTCCGGTGAAACTTATCAGCGATGTGATCTGCGTGGCCCTGACCTACTGGATCAGCAAACTGTTCGTGTTTCATTCCGATACGCCCCGGCCTGTTCCCGCTGACCGCGCCAAAGGCACATGACGATGAAGCTATTGATTACCGGCGCGACAGGCTACATCGGACAACGCTTGTCAGCCCTCGCTGCGGCAAACGGCCACGAGGTCATATGCGCCACGCGCCAACCGTGTCCCGCGGCCTATGCCTGGCTGCCTTATGATCTGGGGGGGCCGGCCCCCGAGTGGCCAGCCGACACTCAGGCGTTTATCCATCTGGCGGCCGACACATCAACGGGCGCTCACACCGGCGCGGAAAACGAAATACAGGCGGCCCAGGCGCTGATCCGTGCTGCCCGACAAGGCGGCGCCAGGTTCGTTTTCATCTCCAGTCAAACCGCCCAAGCCACGGCCCCTGGCGTGTATGGCCGGACCAAATGGCGCATCGAACAGCACGTACTGGCCGCCGGGGGCATCGTCATCCGTCCCGGCCAAGTCTACGGTGGCCCCGAACGCGGGCTCTTTGGCCTGTTGTCAGGGCTGGTTCGGCGAAGCCCGTTCATACCAGTCCTCATGCCGGCGCCTGGTGTGCAACCTATCCATGTCGACGACCTCGCGGCCTCGATACTGGCCGTTGTCGAGCACGACGACCTGGGTGGCGAAGTCCTCTGCCTGGGCGCCATCGAGCCGATTGCCGTTGACCGCTTCCTGGGGGCGATTGCCGTGCACCGGGTGCGTGCCATGCGCCTGCCCGTCCCGCTGCCGGTGCCATTGCTGCGGCTATTGCGGGTGTCATTGGGTTCTTCCTTGAGCACGAAATCGGGCCTGGAGCGAATTTTCTCCCTGCTTCAACTGCCGCCTATGGACAGCGAAGGTTCGCTGCAAAAACTCGGTATCCGCTTGCGCCCCCTTGCCCACGGCATGCATCGATCCGGTCGCGGACAACGTCGAGCACTGCTCCAGGAAGCCACGATACTTTTGAGCTACCTGCTCAAACGCCCGCCGCAACGAAGCCTGGTCAGCCGCTACGCCCGCGCACTGGAACAGGCCGGCAGCAGCGGCGCCATCCTTCACTCACGCTGGCTAAAGGACTGGCCGATACTGCTGGCGCTACTGGACAACCCCGGCGTGCTGCATACGCCCGACGGCCAGGCGCTGGCCTGGCGCCTGCAGGTTGCACTCGCGATCGCCGAAGCCAGCCCCCAGGGCGCCAAGGTGTTCTTGGGCAACCCGCCACCGCGCAGCGTGGTCACCGCACTGATCGCGCTGGGGCTCACCTCGCTCAAAGCGCTGGTGTGGACGCTAGCGGCGCTGGCCTGCCGCCCCTTGGCCCGGCGGCTGTTGTCTGGGAGTGAGGCCCGCCATGAAGCCTGAATTCGATGTGATCATTATCGGCAGTGGCCCGGCCGGCACGTCGGCCGCCTATCCGCTGGTCAAGGCGGGCCTCAACGTCCTGATGGTCGATGCCCAGACCGAAACAGCGTGCGCGACGTTACCGCCGGGGCCCTTTCTCAGCGCCAGGGCCAACGACGAACATCAGTGGAAATGGATGATCGGCGAACAGTTCCATGCGCTGAACCGATTGGACGCCGTCTCGCCCAAGCTCAAGACGCCGGCCCACGCGCATGTCTTCGAGGGCTTCAGCGCCGGCAATCGCATCGACACCGACAATTTTATCGGCATCGGTTCACTGGCCACCGGCGGTCTGTCCAATGCCTGGGGCTGCGGTGTGGCAACGCTGGAAGCCAGCGACTTCGCCGGGCTGCCCATCGATTATTCGCATATGCAGAGGTCCTACGAAACGGTCGCTCGCCGGATCGGTATCAGCGGCCGACTCGACGACGATCTCTCAAACTACTTCGGACTAGATGCGTGGTCTCAACCGCCCCTGCCACTGGACTCGCTGCATCAGCACCTGCTTGATCGCTACGCCCGGCGCCGCTCGGCGTTTCCCGACCTGGGGTTTCGCCTGGGTCGCTCCAGGGTAGCCGTGTTGAGCCAGCCCATGAACGAGCGCAAGGCCTGCGACCTGTCTGGAAACTGCTTGTGGGGGTGTCACAATCAGGCCCTGTACAGCGCATCGCAAGAGCTGCAGAAGCTCAAGCAATACCCCGGCTTCCGGCATGTCCAGGATTTTCTGGTGGAGGACCTGCAGCAACAGGACGGCTCATGGACAATCAGCCACCCTCGCTCCGCACAGCGCTTCTGCGGTACCCGCCTGCTGTTGGCGGCGGGCACCCTCGCCTCGACCCGGCTCGCCCTCAAGCAACTGAAGCACTCGGCCCCGGTACCGCTGCTGTCATCGCCGACGGCAGCCTTCCTGCTGTGGCTGCCGAAAATGCTCGGAACGCCCAGGGTACCGGCATTCGGCCTGGGCCAGCTGTCATTCGCCTTGGCATTGACGCCCAGCGCCACCGCCTTCGGTTCAACATTCAGTACCACGGGTTTGCCGATGACCGAATTCGTCAGCCGAATTCCGCTGAGCAAACGCTACAGCATCGAACTGCTGAAGAACCTGCTCAACGCGTGCGTCGTCGGGAACATCTTCCTTCCCGGCCACCTGTCCAACAACACGGCGATCTTGCGCCACGACGGTTCGTTGAAGATCAACGGCCACACGCATCCCGAGTTACCTGAGCTGATGAAAACCGCCGAGACAAAGCTGCGCCGGATCTACTGGAAGATGGGCGCGCTGCTGATGCCCATGAGCTTCACCGTCGGCAGGCCGGGCGCGGATATCCACTATGCGGGCACTTTGCCCATGCATGCTGCGCCCAGGATCGGGCAGACCGACAGCCTTGGCGAAGTCGCAGGCCTTCGCGGCGTGCATATTGTCGACGGCGCCTGCCTGCCCCGCCTCACCGAGAAATCCCACACGCTGACCCTCATGGCCAACGCGGACCGGATAGCCCGCTCACTTGCGACACTGATAGGACATCAAAAGGCATGACCCACACGGTACTTTGCGTCATCAACGTTTTACGCCGGTACTTGCAGCCATGCGCATGATTTACCTGTCCGCGGTGCCTTGGGCCAGCTTCAGCCAGCGCCCCCATCACTTCGTCAATTGGTATCACCACCAGACCGGCGAGCCGGTGCTGTGGATCGATCCGTATCCGACACGCTTACCCACACTGAGCGATTTCACGCGCACGCCGCCCGTCGCCCATGAACAAAGTGCTGCCCCTCCACCCTGGTTGCACGTGCGCAAGCCGCGCAGCTTACCCATCGAGCCCCTTCCAGGCTCGGCACTGCTGCTCACGCAACTGTGGCGCAACCTGTTCAAAGAAGCCGCGGCATTTTGTGCGCAAGGGCCCTGCATGCTGTGTGTCGGAAAACCTTCCGAACTGGCCCTGCAACTGTTGGCGCGGCTCCCTAGAAGCCACGCCGTCTACGATGCGATGGATGATTTTCCGGCGTTCTATCAGGGCCTGTCACGCCGGGCCATGGAGCGCCGGCAGGCTCAACTCATTCGACGGATCTCCAACGTCATGGCCTCCTCCACCCCACTTCGCGACAAACTCCTGAGCATGACCGACCCAGTACAACTGGCCCTCAATGCCTGTGACATGCAAGCACTGGCGCCGATCGAAAGCCTGGACCTGGGCGCCAAACAACAGGTACTCGGCTACGTCGGCACGCTGGGTCGTTGGTTCGACTGGGACCTGGTCATCGCGCTGGCGCGCGCCAATCCCGCCAATCGGATCCGGCTGATCGGCCCTCTCTTCACGCCGACCTCATGCGTATTGCCTGACAACATCGAGCTGCTTCCCGATTGCTCCCATGCCGACGCAATCGCGGCCATGGCGACGTTTTCGGTAGGCTTGATCCCTTTCAAGCTCAACCGCCTGACCGCCTCGGTGGATCCGATCAAATTCTATGAGTATCGCGCCCTCGGCTTGCCCGTCATCTCCACCCGTTTCGGTGAAATGGCCCTGCGCGACCGTGAACCGGGTGTCTGGATCGTGGATAAAGGCAGCGACTTGCGTAAAACCGCCGTTGAAGCACTCGCCAGTCGAAGCGATTATTCGACGGTCCATCAATTTCGTGAAGCGCATCGTTGGGCCCAGCGCTTTTGTGCGATGCCTCTCAACAACGGCGAATGACGAACGAGACAACAGAGACCAGCAAGGCGGTGGATGCCTTTTTAAGCTTGCTGAAACGTTTCATCAGGTTTATAAAAATGGCACAACTCCAAGAAAGGCTGCTGCCATGACCCCGCTCAAACTCTTTGTTGCCCTCAGCGCACTGTCCGCTGCCTCCCACGCCATGGCCTGGGATTACGTTCTGCTCGACACCGACAAAGCCGCGCAGAACTGGCAGATCACCAGCCAGCAACTCGGCATAAAAACCGACAAACCCTTCAGCGTCAGCCTGCGCACCTTGCACGGCGGTCGGCAGGAGGGCGTCAGCATCGTCGACATCGATAACGGTACGATGAAACTCTCGGTAGTGCCGACTCGCGGAATGAACGTCTTGCAGGCCTCGGTTGGCGACGTGCGCATGGGCTGGGATTCGCCGGTCAAGGAAGTGGTCAACCCGTCCTTCATCGAACTCAATGGCCGCGGTGGTCTGGGCTGGTTGGAAGGTTTCAACGAGCTGGTCACTCGCTGCGGATACGAATGGGTCGGCCATCCCGGCATCGACAACGGCGAACTGCTGACCCTGCACGGTCGGGCCGCCAACATTCCCGCGAACAAAGTCACCCTGCATATCGATGAAAAACCACCGTACGCCATCACCCTGCGCGGTGAACTGAAAGAGCAGGCGTTCAAGAAGGTCGACTTCTCCGTCGCTACCGAACTGGTTACCGAACCTGGCAGCGTCGTGTTCGCCCTCAACGACACCCTGACCAACAACGGCGACTATCCGAAGGAATATCAGGCGCTGTATCACAGTAACTTCAGCACCCCGTTCCTGGAGCAGGGCGCTCGTTTCGTCGCGCCGGTGAAACAGGTGTCGCCGTTCAACGAGAAGGCCAAGGAAGATCTGCCCGACTGGCAAACCTATCGCGCTCCGACCAAGGACTACGACGAAACGGTGTACAACGTGGTGCCCTATGCCGATACCCAGGGCGATACGTTGACCGTGTTGCATAACAAGGCCGGCAGCCTGGGCGTTTCAGTCGGCTTCAATACTCAGACACTGCCCGTGTTTTCCCTGTGGAAAAACACCGATACCCAAGGCCAGGGCTATGTGACGGGGCTGGAGCCGGGGACAAGTTTTTCCTACAACCGCCGTTATCAGCGGCCACTGAACCTGGTACCAACAATCGGACCGAAGGAACACAAGCAGTTCCGCATCAGCTACAGCTTGCTGGCGGATAAGGCGGCTGTGGACAAGGCCTTGAAGCAGGTGAGCGAGATTCAGGCTGGGCGGGAGACTGAGGTGCGGCAGACGCCGTTGGTTGATCTGACCAAGGGATGACACCGGCTAGAGCATTGTCAGCCGACGCGCTATTAGCATCTGCTAAGTTTCAGGGCCGTCGGCTGTTTGCGTGTTGGCAGTTTGTCGTCGGCCGAAATCAGACCGACGTGGTTTCATATCACACTGGGCACCAAATTCTCCCCACCCGATACTTCAATCACGGCGCCGGTCATATAAGGATTGGTCATTAAGAACAACGCCGCATGCGCAATATCGGCCGCCGTACCTGCGTGTCTCGCTGGAAAATTCTGGCGAACTTTCGCACGCAAGCTTTCACGTTGATCCGCGGGCAACACGCTCCACATATCTGTGTCCACAAAACCCGGACGAATCGTATTCACCCGAATTGGCGCGAGCTCCAGCGCAAGTGAACCTGCCAGTGCTTCCACTGCGATAAAAGCAGACGTCGGTGCGGTGAAGCCGAGTTTTGGCCGAACCGCCGAGCCCCCGGTAAGGAAGGTGATCGTGCCGCCAGCCCTTAGGTGTGGCACGGCATACCGAGCGCAGGCCCAACTGCCGAGGAACTTGCCTTCGAAGTAACTGCGTACCCCTTGCATATCGGAATCCATAAAAGCTCCCCAGGTCCCGAAATCAGGAGCGGCCGTGATCGCAAGATGGTCGAAGGCGCCAATCCGATTGAAAGCCTCGCGCACATCGGCTTCGTTTCGTATGTCCAGGCTAATCTGTTCGAAATTGGCGAGATCCGGACGTTCCTGCCGGGATGTAATACGGCGACTGGCGACCGTTACCGATGCGCCGGCCGCATAGGCCGCCTGAGCAATGCCGAGGCCCATCCCGGTTTTGCCCCCTACGACTACGACCTTTTTGCCTCGAAGGCTCAAGGAGGGTGCGGAGTTTGGGTTCTGATCGATCACTTCGTTGCTCATGATTCTGTTCCTCAGTAGTGAAAGGCACCCGGTATAACAGGCAGTCATGGTTGCTCAAGTCGCTGGCGTCCACCGGCGTACCCTGGGCCTGGAAATAGGCCGGGGCGCCCACCAGCAGGAAACGAAAAGCACCCAATCGCCGCGCCACCAGGCGAGAGTCATTCAATTCACCGGTCCTGACCACCGCATCGAAGCCCTCCTCCACGACATCTACCAAGCGATCGCTAAAATCCAATTCCAGATGAATGTCCGGGTATCGCTTGGCAAAGCTGGACAACAATGTGAACAGGAACTGCCCGGCCAAGGGCAGGCTCACGCGCAGCTTACCGCGCGGTTCGCTGCTGGTGCTCGACAGCTCCAGCTCTGCCGCTTCCAGTTCATTGAGCACGCGCTGGCAGCGGTTCAGGAAAAGCATGCCCTCCGCCGTCAGGTTGATGCTGCGGGTGCTGCGATGAAACAGCCTGACGCCCAGGCGCTGCTCCAGGCGCGCGACGCTTTTGCCGATCGCCGATGACGACACGCCCAATAGCCGTCCGGCCGCGACAAAACTGCGCGTTTCGGCGACCTGGACGAAAACCGAGATTCAGCTGAGGTTGTCCACGCTCTCTCCTTGAGTTCCTTACGCCTTGGATTGCGGAACGAAACGTCCGATGTGTCCGGAATTCTAGCCTCTGTTTCCCTTGCCGTCTGCGACCTAGGGTTTGTCTGAAAAGTCAGCCCGCAAGCATTTCTCGATACAGGCCAGTGTAACCATGGCTTTGAAGCTGCTCGCCAGTTTTTCGTATCGCGTACAGAGCCGACGTTTTTCTTTGAACCAACTGAACAGCCGTTCGATCACGTTGCGCTTTTTATATTGTGGCCTGTCGAACAGTCGAGGCAGGCCTGGTCGAGGCTTGCGATGCATCTTGCGCAAGGGAATGATCGGCTGCATGCCGTAGCGGTCACAGTACTGACGCAGTATCTGGCTGTCATAGCCCTTGTCCGCCAGTACACATCGGCAACGCTTACGCGGACGACCCTTGCTGCCTGGCAGGCTGATCTGTTCCAGTAGCGGCATGAAATAGCGCGAGTCGGCTTCTTGACCGGGCGACAACATGACAGCCAGGGGGAAGCCATGGCTGTCGCAGGCGAGATGTATTTTGGTGGTCAATCCGCCTCGGCTACGGCCTAGGCAGTGGTGTTGCGGTTCTTGCGGGCCCCTTTTTTTCCAGCACCGCTGGCCGCTCGGGTAGCTCGAATCGATGTCGAATCGACCATCCAGGTATTCAGATCGATAAAGCCATCTTCGCACAAACGAAGGTGTAAATGGCGCAGAACCTGCTCAAAAGTGCCGTTGTCACGCCATTGTCGGAAACGCTGGTAAACGGTCTTCCAAGGCCCAAAGCGCTCTGGAAGATCTCGCCATTTGGCACCAGAGCACAAAATCCAGAAGATTCCGTTAAGCATCTGGCGGTCATCGCGCCTTGGCCGCCCCATGTGTTGAGGAGGAGAAACGATGGCTTCGATCATCGCCCAACGCTCAGATGAAATTTCATAGCGGCCTGTCATGACGGCCCTCTTGGCAATCAGAGGGCATCATTTTAGTCAAAGAGACTTTTCAGACAAATCCTAATAGATTTCCTAATATATTTTTTCTTCAGACGTTCTTCATTCACTTTTGATAACGTAACTATTGTGAAAATTCTCCTAATCGAAGACGACCTGGATCTCGGCAATGGCGTTCGTATCGCACTTGCAGATCAAGGGTTAGATGTCATATGGGTTCGCCGAAAAGTAGATGCGTTGCATCAGCTCGATGTCTGCGTACCAGAACTTGTGCTACTCGACCTCGGACTGCCCGACGGTGACGGCATGAGCCTGGTAGCATGCTTACGTCAGCAGTTCAGGGGGATCCCCGTCATCATCCTGACTGCAAGAGGCACTCTGCAAGATCGCCTGTGTGGGCTCGATGCGGGTGCAGACGACTATCTGGTAAAACCATTTGTTCTCGCCGAGTTGTTGGCTAGGGTGAGAGCACTGGCCCGACGCAGTTACGGTTTTCAAAATGAGGTGATAGAAATTCGAGGATTATTTCTTCATATGCCGACTCGTCGCGTGACAGTTAGTGGACGTAATGTTGATTTAACGGCAAGTGAATACGCCCTGCTTGAAATTTTAATGATGCGCGCTGACCGCGTGCTTACACGACGTTTTCTGGAGGAAAGGCTATTCGGCGCGAAAGAAAATATGAGTAATCCGCTGGATGTGCATATGGGAAATTTGCGTCGCAAAATCGGCGAAGGCTATGTGCGAACGGTGCGGGGTGTGGGGTATGTCATTGATACCGCTACAATTCAGAAAGGGATTGGTTGATGCGAAATTTTTGGCTCAACTTGAAAACTCCAACGCTTGTAAGACGAATTATACTCGCCCAGATGCTACTACTTACACTGCTTTGGTGTCTTTTTCTGACCTACATTTTGTGGGAGAACTTGCGAAGCCCCTCTATGCTCACGGGTAGCAATACTTACGAAACCATTCTTACATTAGTTAAGCGCATGGATGATCGCCCGCAGGACCTCACTACTGTGCTGGAAAAGTTCAGCGAAGCATTGCAGGAAGGTTATGGCGGAGGTGAAGATCCCAAACTGTCAATCAGCCTCATTGTTCGTAAGAATAGAAAGATAATTTATTCATCTGATGGTGCTCCGACAGGAGTAACAAATAGCAGGTATGGAGAAATTCAGAGCATTCAGAGTGAGGGGCGCAGCTGGAATAGCCGTACTCTCAAATCAGGGAACTCCGACGCGGAGGTAACACTTATTACCCCTGCCGGAGGCTGGAACTTCTTCATATACCTGAACTCTCGTGGATACTACATATTGCCGCTGCTGGTGTGCATTCCTTTTCTTTTTTTTCCCGCATGGCTATCAGTCCGTATTGCAATGCGCCCTTGGAGCAAGGTGATAAATGGTATTTCTTTGCGAACTTTAGAAGATCTCTCCCCCTTAAAAGAAGGACCAAAGCAGATAGAGCTTCGCCAAATGGTGGACGCGACTAATCTATTTCTTGCCAGAGTGCGAGCAAGTTCTGAGAGGGAACGGGTTTTCATTGCAGATGCCGCTCATGAGCTGCGTACTCCCCTGGCTGCAATGCGAATCAATGTTGAGGCTTTGCAGTCCTATGTAAGCAGCACTAATCAACAGGAGCTGCTTGCAGGGATTATTCGCAGCAATAGCCGTGCTGCGCGTCTCGTCAATCAGTTATTGCTGCTGATGCATAGCGAAGCAAGCATCGACACTGTTATGGAGGCTGTGCCGCTGACGACCCTCATACAAGAGCAAATGGCTGCGCTGGCCCCCCTAGCGGCTGAGCGTAGGATTGAACTTGAATTCTACTCTGATGGTGAAAGCTGGATCAATGGCATCAGGGAACGCCTTATGTCGCTGATTGATAACTTAATTGAAAATGCCGTGAAGTACAGCCCTGAGGGCGGACGCGTTGAGGTAGATGTGCGATCACTTGATAAATCTACTCAGCTACGTGTCTCAGATGCAGGCCCTGGCATTCCATTTGAATTAAGGGCGCGAGTCTTCGATAGGTTTTTTCGCGAACCCAATCAAATGCAAAGCGGCAGCGGACTGGGGCTCGCAATAGTCAAAGCGGTTGCACTGCAACACAACAGCAACGTATGGCTAAGTACATCTGCAGAGGGTGGACTCCTGGCGACTGTTGATTTTCCAAAACACAATTCCGACTGAAAAAGCATGATTTGATGCCTGCCCGGCGGAGGGCCCATACCAGAACAATGGAGTTGAAATTGAAATATTTATCCTTGCCTATACTATTCTTTTCTATCTCAATCAGCGGGTGCGCTATAACCGTCAGCGAATTAAAAAGTAGTCATTCATCTTATGACGGCAGCTTCACTAGCGAGAAGACGCCCTCCGATACTTATCGAAACTTAAGACTAATGGCAAGACAATGCCTGGAACATGAGACATATACAGGAAAGCCGGTCATCGTATTAAGCGAGTTTAGTGATGAGCGCAGTGAAGGTGAGATCAATCAAAAGCTCCTTTCGGAAGGACTGTTGATTAACAACGCCCTAATTGAAATAGAAAGACATGATGCGAACAAAGCACAGGTCAGGTTGTACACAACAAAGAGCATCTTGAGTGTCGGTGCTAGATCGCCGAAGATAAGTGATATCAAGCGCTGGGCTGACGGCGATATAAATTGCGCTAACGAACTCTAGTTCATGCCGTGAGTACTCCAAGTACTATTGGAAAAATCCCGCATAATCGTTCAATCTGCTTTTATAGGTCAACGGCGACATATGCAATGAGCCGTTTGCCAGTCGCCTGCATAGAGTCGATGCAGCGAGGAGCCGACTTGTCGCTTAGGAGTAGTGAGCCTAAATGTAGGTAGCATTCTATGGTTGGGTGTTTGAATGCTTCAGGGTATCGGACGGAGCCGTAAAGCTTGATCGCAATATGCTCTGAATAATGGTGACCGATTGGCCTAGTGTCGGTAGGCGTGGCCATGCTGAAAGACCATTGTTGGCGCTGGAGCGAGATTGATCCAGTTGCTGATATTTAGCTGACCCGGGCTGTTGTGACGTAAACGATCATTGGCTCTGGGTAATTCGCGAGCTGACCGGGTAAGCGTCCCGTCCGCAACAGCGGCAATCCGTCATCAGCGGTCACAAACAGTCTTCCAAGGCCCAAAGCGCTCTGGAAGATCCCGCCATTTGGCGCCCGAGCACAATATCCAGAAGATACCGTTAAGCATCTGACGGTCATCGCGCCTTGGGCGTCCCATGCGTTGAGGAGGGGAACGATGGATTCGATCATCGCCCAACGTGCAGATGAGATTTCATATCGGCCTGCCATAACGGCCCTCCCAGCAACCAGAGCACGTCATCTTAGCCAAAGCGACTTTTCAGACAAACCCTAGCGTCTGTTTTTAAAGCTGAGTCAGAACAACGGCGGAACGAGGTTGAACTCACCCTCGGATGGGCGAATCAGCAGCCGCGCCCTCACCTCGCTGGGGATTTCAGGGGAATCAATCGGGAAGCAGCTGCAACTGGAGAGTGCGTTACGCAGATCAATCGACTCGCCCAGATGTTCAAACACAATCTGAGCACCAAAAGGACGGCGAAAATTGTCGCCCGATACGCCGAGCACCAAGCCATTGAGAAAGCGGAAACGACTGCGATAGGAGGGGTAAAGCGCCGACCAGATATAGCCTCGAGACGATAGGTACTCACGCTCGACGATGTAAATCAGATCGGATGAAGCAAAGCAGAACCCCCGATATTTATTGATGCCAAAACTCTTCAGTTGGTCATCACCTAACCTCATTCGTTCGTAGGTTTTGCTGAGGATCTTGTTGCCGGAACGGGACAAGCGGGTAATCGACTTAATGACTTCGCCAGACCCGGAGGGCGACATCAAATAGACAAAGTAGTAACCCTGATACTTCGACAGCGCCTGTGCGGAGCTTGGAAAAAAATCGGCCGGTACCGCGCTGTCCGGCTCGCGCGCCGCGCGCTGCCTGCTGAGCAAAGCCCGGAAGGACTCATGTTCGGAGAAGATCTCGTCCTCATCTACCCCAAAAAAGGCGCATATCTTACGAAGGGTGAAGAGCGAGGGAGCCGCCTGCGCGCCCAAGTATTTGTTGAACTGCTGGCGGTTGATATCGAGGGAGCGGCACACCATCGCCACCGACTTATAGTACCCGCAGAGAAGGCGCAGGTTTTGACTGAAATCCTGCATCGACCGGGGTGAATTGGAACTCACCATTAAAATATTCCTAACGCCACCATTGACAACACACTGGACTGATCGTCGCTTGGATCAGGGCCTCAGAGCTTGGCCTTGCCAACCCGTGATTCGTCCGAGCATCAGCCCGACCATAGCGCCTGGCCGGAGGAGTATCCAACAAATACACGCCACGGTGTTTGTTTGATCACGTTGAGAATGCTCCAACTGACAACAAAGCAGTAAACCGTCGTCAGTAACACGCCTTTGCTTTACGTCACGCCCCCTGGTCTGCATCGTCCCGCCTTTGACCATGTTTTTGCGCGATACCTACCAGCACGAATACCGATTGGTTTGCGGGATATCCACGGCCTTATATTTGGGTGTTGAAAAACAATCAGATGAATAACGACGCACTAAAGTGCATTTAAGTCAAAGATCCGTTAACCCTGCCAATAGCGAGAACGCCTCATGATCAAAATCCTAGCCGCTGTACGCAGAAAACCTGGAATGACGCATGCCGAGTTTTTAAACTATGTAGAGCACACCCACGGAGAAATCGCTAAAGCCAAACCGTTAGGCGTCAAACGGTACGTGCAGAACCATGTCATCGACGCGGCTTTCGGGGTTGACGCCGACAGTGCCTACGCACAGTCCTTCCACAAAGACTCCATTACGGAGCTGTTTTTTGAAGACGTGCCAGGTTTGATTCGCACCTTCAGCGATCCCTATACCCAGCAAACCGTGGGCCCTGATGCAAAGAACTTCGCTGACCTTTCCGAGCAGCTCGCTCAATTGATGGATGAAGCGGAGACGGCTAGCACCGCTACAGCGCCTCCCCCATGGAAAGTGATGATCCTGCTGAAGAAAAATCCATCCATGGCGCTCGATCGTTTTTTCGACGCTTGGGACGCAGCTCACGAGAGCATTACCCGCGAACAGCCCGACTTCCAGAACGCCCTACGCCGGTATGT
This sequence comes from Pseudomonas lactucae, assembly GCF_036688725.1. Lineage (NCBI taxonomy): Bacteria > Pseudomonadati > Pseudomonadota > Gammaproteobacteria > Pseudomonadales > Pseudomonadaceae > Pseudomonas > Pseudomonas lactucae. The sequence goes on from NZ_JAQQPT010000002.1 coordinate 223,258, forward strand.
TCGCTCCCGGTATCTGCCCGAGGGTGACAAGGTGACGGCCTATTTCGGGCCAAACATCGCCGTATACGAAGGCGCCTCTAGCCTGTGGTTTGAAAATGAAGCGGATTTTTCGACCTTTCGGCAGTATCAGCGAGCGCTGTTTCAAAAACTTGCCGAGGACGGCGTGGCGCTGACGTCGGCGTCTTTTTTCGCTTACGTCAAAGAGGTCGTTATTTTCGATCACTGCTCCTAACGACCAGAAGCGCGACCCTTCTCATCCAGCAGGGTCGCAATCAATCAGATAGGCTCAGCCAGCGTCGCAGTGGACTCACGCATGATCTGCGCATGCTCTTCCTTGTCCCCGCCACTTTTCTCTATCTCGCACAGACGCGCGGAGTTCTCGACCACGAGTTGGCAACGCTCCCAGCGCCGCGTTTCGAACCGGCTCAGGGCCGTCTGTAGATTGCTATTGCCGAGCAACTCTTCGGCAAGCACGATGGCGCTCTCAATACCGATGCCAGCCCCGGAAGCCAGGTGCGGTGTGGTGGCATGCACCGTGTCTCCGATCAGCACGATTCGGCCCTTGTGCCAGGGCAACGGCACCAACAGATTGGACAGCGGACGATAGTCGATATTGGCGTCCGCCTCGTACAGTTGCGGCACCAGCGTTTGCAGGATCGGAGCTGGGAACTCACTCAACAGGCGCGCCATTTCACCCGGCCAACTGGCCGGGTCGATCCACTCGGAAAACTCGCGGCTTTCCATGAGGAACATGTACATGTGCGTTTCGGAGATTGGATTGACGCCAACCTTGGTGCTACCCAGCCAATGAGTGGGGCGCACGATTTCCGGCGGACGCTTCAGCACCGCGCGCCAGACGCTCTGATGAATGGGTTTTGGCGAGGGTGCTTGCGGGAAAAAGTCCTTTCGCGTGCGCGAATGCACACCATCAGCGGCAACGACCAGGTCATAGCGTCCAGTGGTCCCGTCGGTGAAAGACACGTCAATGCCATCGTCATGCTCGATGATGCTGTCGTAGGTGATGCCCAGGCGCACACGGGTACCCACTTCCCGCGTCCTGTCGGCAAATATTCGAGCCAGTACCGGGCGCAGGATGCCGCCGCCACAGGGTATCGGTTTATCGCTGACCGGCGGTCGAAGCGCCAATTGCACGATCAGGTCGCCCACCGGTGAAAACACATCGAAATTGGTCGACAAGTACCCTTCCCCAGCGACCCTTTCCAAAATCCCAACCGTATCAAGTGCTCGCAGCGTGGGCCCACTGAGCGTAATTCCCGCTCCCAAAGGACACCACAAAGGATCGATTTCGACGAGGTCCACTTCGATGCCCTGGCGGGCGAGCTGGATAGCTGCGGTCATACCGGAGAACCCTCCTCCGATCACCAGGACCTTGTTGACTGCTGCAATCATCACGCTCTCCTAATTATTCTTATTAACTCGGGCAGACATTGCACGGCGCACCGACGAGCTCTGCGGCGCTATTGCGTCAATGCCGCAGGAACATGGAATGCCGACGTAAAATGCCGGATCAGCCACGAGACTATCGAATCGGCTATCAGCGCTGAAATCGCTTTGCACAATCCGAGGTATCGCTGGCGGCGATGGGTCTCGCAGGTAAGCCGGGGGCATTGCTCGGAGTGCCTGCCTTTGCGGCAGAACAAATACAAAAGCCGATGAACGACGGCTCACACGAACCGCCGTCCACCGGCCTTTAACGACGGTTGTTTACACGCTTTCCAAGCCATCCCAGCAGAGGTATTTAACCTCTAGGAACTCGTCTATTCCCAGGTGAGATCCCTCTCGCCCAAGACCGCTCTGCTTCACGCCACCGAAAGGTGCGACCTCATTTGAAATCAAGCCACAGTTGATGCCCACCATGCCCGACTCGATGCGCGCGGCGTTGCGCCAGATACGCGCCGCGTCACGGCTGAACAGATACGCGGCCAGGCCAAACTCGCTGTCGTTGGCCATGGCAATGGCTTGGTCATCCGTGTCGAAACGCACCAGCGGCATGACCGGGCCGAAGATCTCCTCACGAGCAACCCGCATCCCATGGGTCACATCAGCCAACAAGGTGGGCTCGAAAAAACACCCGCCCAGCGCATGGGGCTTACCGCCAGACAGCAGTCGAGCGCCTTGGGCCAGCGCATCATCAACCAGCGCCTGGGATTTTCGTACCGCCGCGTCATCGATCAACGGCCCGACTTGTACACCCGGCTCCAGGCCATTGCCCAGCTTCAGGCGTGCCATGCGCTCGACGATGCGTTCGGCCAGTGCGTCATAAACCCCGGACTGCACCAGCACCCGATTCGCGCCGATACAAGACTGCCCACCATTGCGAAACTTGGCCAGCATCACACCGTCAGCCGCCGCATCAAGATCAGCATCGTCGAAGACAATGAACGGGGCGTTGCCGCCCAACTCCATGGAGCATTTCTTGACCGTCTGCGCCGCTTGCGCCAGCAGCAGCCGGCCCACTTCCGTGGACCCCGTGAAGGTGAGCTTGCGCACCAGTGGGTTGGCCATAAGCTCACCGGCAATGTCGCGGGTGTCGTTGCCAGTGATCACACTGAAAACGCCGGCGGGCACGCCAGCGCGCTGCGCCAGTTCGGCGAGTGCCAGCGCGGTCAGCGGTGTCTGGCTTGCCGGTTTCACCACCATCGTGCAACCGGCCGCGAGGGCCGGAGCGGCCTTGCGTGTAATCATCGCAGCGGGGAAATTCCAGGGCGTGATCGCCGCGCAGACGCCGATGGGTTCGCGCAGGACCACGATGCGCTGAGTGTCCTTTACGCCCGGAATCAGATCACCGCGCACCCGTGTGGCTTCCTCGCCAAACCAGCGCACAAAAGACGCCGCGTAATCGACTTCACCCCGCGCCTCCTCCAGTGGCTTGCCCTCCTCCAGGGTAATCAGCGTGGCAAGGTCCTCCCGATGTTCAACCATCAACTCATACCAGCGGCGCAACACCTCGCCACGGCGTTTGGCCGTCAGGCGACGCCATGGGCCAAAGGCCTCATTCGCCGCGTCGATGGCGTGCCGAACTTCAGTTTCACGACAACGCGGCAACTCGGCCAGCACCGTTTGGTCCACCGGATTACGCAGCGTGTAGTGACCGTGCGGCGTCTCGGTCAGCCACTCACCGGCGATATAGGCACCGTCACGCCACAGCGTGGGATCTTTAAGTAAATGCGTCACTGTGCAACCCTCCTGATCAGCACGGATGACGCCCGATCATGAAGGCGCTGTCAGGATCCGAAGTCACCGGCAACCCCGACGCAACCAACCCTTGACGCAGCGACTTCATGAAGCGATCCGGCACGCGCATCGCCGGGGCACGCAGTGGGCCGCCGTTGAAGCCGGCGAGCCAGTCCTGGTATTTCCACATCGTGCGATTGAGCACACCAGTGCCGCCGGCATAGCTTTGCGCGGCGGCGCCGTTGGCGCTGCGTGCCGGATTGACCTTCCAGTACAGTTCCATCGCCTCTTCAAAGCGGCCCGTGCGTGCCAGTTCGAACGCTTTCGGGTAGTAGTCGCTCATCCAGGCGGTGTTGCTGGTGCCGGAAAACTGCAACTTCATCAGGCTCATCAAGGGGATTGCGTCGCCTTCGATCGGGCAACTGATCACCACCTGATCACGGAAGTGGTAGTACATCTCGCAAATGCCCGCCGGCAGCGGGAACCCTTGCTCGGACTTGATGGCCGCGATATTCGGACAATCGGCCAACAGCCGACGGACCAACTCCAGCGACATCCCCGCCGGATGCACGCGCTCAAAGCCCCAGAGCGGAATCGGGAAGAGCATGACGGCAAGGTCCGTCGCGTCGCAGAACGACTTGGTGTAGTCGTAGATTTCCTGCTCGCTGGTCGGCCAGAACTGCGGCGGGTAGGAGAGCAGGACGATGTCGGCACCGGCATTCTCCGCGAGCTTCACCGCCTCGATATTCTCGGCAAGCGTGCCGAAGGCTGCGTGGAAGAACAGGATCAGATCTTTGCCCGATTCACGGGCCCACGCGGTGAACTGGGCGTTCTCCTGGGCAGAGATTGCCAGCTCGCTGCACAGCAACGTGGCGCTGTAGCCCAGCCCCACCGTATGTTCGATGTCGTGGCGAATGCCACGTTCGTTGAGTCGCTTCAGATCGGCGCTGAAACTTGGGATGGTGACCGCCGAGCAGCCCACCAGGTTTTCCCGCGCCCAGGCACGGGCATCCGCTTTCTTGTATGTGGCCATGATGATTTTCCTTCGAACAGTGGAGGGGTTATTTCGAGACAGGGACGATGCTGGCGGGCAGCTCGATGCCGAGGCCTTGTTGCCTGGCGCGCTCGTATAGCGCTTGCGCGATGACGACGTCCTGCAGCGCCGAGCCCACCGATTTGTAGAGGACGATGTCGCTTGCGTTCTGGCGCGGGTTGACACGACCCGCGACGAGATCTGACAGCGCGACCAATTTGTCGGCGACATAAACGCCGGCACTGATCGCCGCAATGGCGTCACCCGTATCGTGGAGAACCTCTTGCGGCATATCGGCGACGATGCAGACGGCTCGTTCCATCGTGACCGGGTCAACTTCCCTTTGCTCAGGCAAGGTGGAACCCAACGACACGACCGTAGCGCCCGGGCAAAGCCAGGCGCCTTGCAGCACCGGAGATTCGTCACGGCTGCGTGCGGCACAAATCACCACATCACAGTCCTGCACAGCTTCTTGCGCGCTGTTCACCGCTTGGATATCCAGCCCAGGCCTGAAGCTCTCGGCAAAGCTCTCGCGGCTCGCGGGCGTTGGGCTGAACACCCGGACACGGGCGACATCGCGCACGGCCTTGAGGCAGTCAAGTGCACCACGCGCCTCAAATCCGGCACCAATCACGCCCACCCGCAGCGCTCGTTGAGGCGCCAGTAGATCGACCGCCAGCGCAGCGGTTGCAGCGGTGCGCAACCCCGTCACCCGATTGCCATCGATCAGGGCACTGAGCGCCATGGTTTGCTGATCGAACAATGCGATTAGGTAGCTGGCGCAGCGCGCCCGCATGGAGGCCGCGATCAACTTGCAGCCCATATGGCCGCCGGAGGGGGAAACAGCGGTCAGACTCCGCAGCCAGATACCATCACCCCGGGCCATGGAACGAGGCGGCACCATGGCATCCGATGCAGGGCGTGCATACGCCTCTGCGAGCGCGGCGACGGCGGTGCTCCAGTCGGCGAGCGAAGCCACATCTGCGTCGCTGAGAAAAAGCGTCGGGGCAATGACTTGGGATTCTTGGGCGTGATGCATAGCGCTAACCTCGCAATCGGGGATCAGTCGTTGGTTGACTGACACCCTACGAGGCGCGCCCCCCACCGAATACTGCTGGGGATGGAAAGCAGCTATCGCTTAAATCGATGGCATGGCCAGGCTGCAGATCAACCGTCGCACTTCACGGGTGGCACGGGTCAAGGGCCGACGAGGCGACTCGGCCAGCACAACGAAGCGTTCAAGCACCGGCTCGACGATGCGCGCTGACATCAGCCGTTGATCCAGTGAGCCCGGCAGCACAGAAGCAATCACATAGCCGCCGCCGGCCGCCACGACTTCGTACTGAAGTTGCACGGAGTCGGCTTCCACGGCAACGCACAGCTCCACGCCTTGCTCGGCGGCCAAGTGATCGAGCCTGGCCCTCAATAGATGCGGCCGCCCAGGCACGACCAATGGCAGCCCCGATAGATTTTCCAGCGCAATGTCTCGATTTCCGAACAGAGGATCCGCGGCGGGTCCTACCAGATGCAGCGGTAGCCTGGCCAACAGATGGGCTTGGCCGATGCTTGCCTCGCTCTCGCGCAGCACTAGCGCCATATCCAGACGACCATCGTGCAACTGCTCTTCAAGTTGAGCGCTCGCGCCCTCGATCAGGTGCAATCTCACCCCGGGCATCTGCGCACGTACCGCAGAATAAAGCGTCCCCGCAAACCGACGCACCGCGGAAGGCAACATCCCCACGACCACCTCCCCCACCGGCTTTCCTCGCAGGTTGCGAATGTCGTCGGCAAGGCTTTCAGCGTTCGCCAGAAGATCCGATATACAAGGCAGCAACTGCTCGCCAAATTCGGTCAGGACCACCCCGCGCCCGGTGCGATGAAACAGGCGTTCGCCACATTGCGACTCGAGCAGGGCAATATTGCGACTCACCATGGACTGCGGCATGTCCAGCAGTACGGCCGCTTTGCTGAGACTCCCAGCCGCCACGACACGGACGAACAAAGTCCAGCGAGGATCGATGATGGTGAGCGCCGTGGCAGTAGGCTGCGTGGCCGTGTCCGGCACGGGGTAGCTCTGGTTATCCGTCATGTCAGCAGCTCTTGGCGGGCCTGATGCAAGTATTCGCGACTGTCCTGGAGATGCAGGCGCATCGCAGCACGCGCACACTCAGCGTCCTGATGGAAGATCGCCTGGTAAATCTGTTCGTGCTCGCTTTGCATGCGCTGTTCGTAATGCAAAGGCTCATCGTGAAACAGACGCGCGGAATCCAGTCGGCTGCGCGGGATGATGACCTCGCCCAGGTTGAGCAGTGTGCTGGCGATGTAGGGGTTGCCGGTCGCCTGGGCAATGCCCAAATGGAATTGAAAATCCAACGCCGCCCGATCATTGACGCTGACATCCGGCTGCCCGAGCTGATCGAGAAGTGTCCGCAACCCCGTCAACTGATCCGGGTTGCGTCGCTGGGCCGCGAGCCCGGCGGCTTCTACCTCAAGACCGATCCGAAACTCCATGATCGCCAGCGAATCGGTGATGAGACCGATCGTCTCCGGGTCGATGAAGGCCCCCAACGACAGGGCGCTACCGCATACAAAGGTCCCTATGCCGTGGCGTGTCTCGACCATTCCCCCGGCCTGTAGACGCGACATGGCCTCGCGCACCACGGTCCTGCTGACGCCATGCTCCAGCATCAGGGCCGACTCGGTGGGCAACTGTTCACCGCCACGCAGCCGTCCCTCGATAATGTGCTCCGACAGCAGCGCCTCAAGCCCCTGGGACAGGCTGGCGCGCTTTTTTTCACCGGCCGCCGGCGCGTTCATTCCTCGAAAATCGCGACGGCGCGGACGAAGCCGGCCGAGGCGTGCCTGATCTTGTAGGGGAAACACGACACCTGGAAGCCGTGGGCCGGCAGGGATTCCAGGTTGGCCAATTTTTCCATCTGGCCGTAACCGATGTCGCGTCCGGCCTTGTGCCCTTCCCAGATGATCGAGGCGTCGCCCGTGGCGGCGAAGCGTTCGCGGGTGTACTTGAACGGCGCGTCCCAGCTCCAGGCATCGGTGCCGACCACGCGCACGCCGCGTTCCAGCAAGTACAACGTGGCCTCGCGGCCGATGCCTACCCCGGCGTCCAGATACCCTGGCTGACCGAACAGCGCGCCGGCACGGGTGTTGACCAGGACAATGTCCAACGGCTGTAGAACATGGCCAATACGCTCCAGCTCGGCTTGCACTTGGGCGGCGTTGACCACATGACCATCCGGTAAATGACGAAAGTCCAGTTTCACGCCCGGCTGCAGGCACCAGTCCAACGGCAACTCGTCGATGCCAAACGCCGGCTTGCCGCCGTCCGTGGTCGAGGCGTAGTGCCAGGGGGCGTCCATATGCGTCCCGCTGTGGGTGGTGATCTGCAGGCGCTCTGCCGCCCAGGATTCGTCGCCGGGCAGTTGCGCCTTGGACAGGCCGGGGAACATCGCAGCCATCTCGGGCCAGCCTTGCTGATGGTCCATGTAGTCGATTTTCGGCAGCAACGGCGGTGGATCGGTGTAGGGGTTGTTGTCCAGGGTGACGGACAGGTCCACCAGGCGGCGTTTAGTTGATTGCATGATCAGTCACTCCAAGCGCCACCCGCCCACGCACACGACGCGCCGGGGCAGCAGCTTTCAAACTGTTACGTATCAAGGCGGCAGCCGAGCCGTCATGGCGAAAGCCAAGGGCACGGGCCAGAGGGGTTTTCATTGCGGGAAAGCTGCCGAATAACGCTTGCAGCCCCGCGTCCGGTGCGAAGCTGACCAGCGCGCGACGCTCCTGGCCGTAGGCCGCGGCCAGGGCATCGATGACCTGGGCAATGGACAGGCGCAACAGCGGCAGTTGCCAGACGCGTGACGCGCCGAGCTGGGCAGACGGCAGTTCGGCGGCCCGTAGCAGGTTATCCACGCAACACCGCACCGACATCCACCATGCCTGCGCCTGCGGCGACACCGGGCAGCAATAGGGCTGGCCTTCGGCGAAGGCGTGCAGCACGTCGCTCATAAACGCCGAGCGCAGCCCATTGGGTTCACGTGGACGGGCAACGATGCCGGGCAGACGCACGGCGCGACCGTCCACCTCGCCTCGTCGGGCAAGGTCATTGATCGCCATTTCCACCATCGCCTTGTGCGCACCGTAACTCAACTGCGGGCTCGGCACCGCACGCTCGTCGATGCGGGCCGGCAGGTCGCCGCCGTACACCGCCACGCTGCTGGCATACACCAGCACCGGCTGTCCCGGCTGCTCGCGCAGCTGGTCGAGCAACTCAAGGCTTGCCAGCAGGTTGACCTGATAGCCCAGTGAATAATGCTGCTCGGCCGCGCCCCCCGGAATACTGACCAAGTGAAAGACCACATCGATGCCATCGGCCAACGCGCGGCGCAATAACGCGGCGTCGGTGACACTGCCGCAATGCCGGCGCAGGCGCTTGTCCTCGGCAAACCCCACCAACTCTTTATCCAGCAGGATCAACGCGCTGATCGAGCGGCCTTGTAACGCATTGGTTTCGAGCAACCGTTTCACCAGCGTCCGGCCAACAAAACCATTGGCCCCGGTAATCATCACGCGCATGGGAGGCCTCCGCGCACGATGCACTGGTCTATCGCCCCGAACACCGACTGACCTTGCAGATCGAGGACCTCCATGCGCACGCGGTCGCCAAAGCGCATGAAGGACGTCCGTGGCGCGCCGTGCTCAATCATCTCAACGGCACGACGTTCGGCGATGCAGGCCGCGCCCACCGTGGGATCGGCATTGGAAACGGTGCCGGAGCCGATCACGCAGCCGGCCCTGAGTCGTCGGGTCAGCGCCGCATGGGCGATCAACTGATGAAAGCCGAAATGCATGGCGCCACCGTGGGCATGACCGAACCACTGGCCGTTCCATTCGACCCTCAGCGGCAAGTGCACACGTCCGTCGCGCCAGGCCTCGCCCAACTCGTCGGGGGTGATCGCCACCGGGGCGAAACTTGACGAGGATTTGGCCTGGATAAAACCGAAGCCAGTCTTCATTTCACGGGGGGCGAGCGCCCGCAAGCTGACATCGTTGATTTGCACGATGAGCCGAATATGGTTAACGGCGTCCAGCGCCGAGCAGCCCATGGGGACCTCATCGACCAACACCGCGAATTCACCTTCAAAATCGATACCGTGGCTTTCACTGGGCAGCACGATGTCGTCGTGAGCGCCCAGAAAGTCATCGCCACAGCCCTGGTACATCAGCGGCGTGTGTTCAACACCTTCGATCGGATCCAGCGCGAACGCCTTCTGCATGCGCTCGCCATGACTGAGGAAAGACGAAGCGTCCAGCCACTGCCAGGCACGTGGCAAGGGCGCGGCGGCTCGCTGCGGATCAAAGGCGAAGGCCCCGGTCAGCGTGCCTTCGTTCAAGGCGTCATACCGCATGCGCAAAGCCGTTTCGACGCTCGGCCAATGCTCGATAGCCTCCTGCAGCGTCGCGGCGATATCGCTGGCCTCCACCGCCCAGGCCAGGTCGCGCGACACCACCAGCAGACGACCGTCGCGGCTGTGATCTTTCAGGGTGCTGAGCTTCATGCCGGTTCTCCTTGCAGCTCGGGGGCGAAGCGGCCATCGAGCAGGACGAAGAGCATGCGTGCCATCTGCTCGGTGCGATTGCTCCAGGCGTGGTTGGTGCCTCGCTGCACGACGATGTCACCGCGTTTGAGATGCACCTCCTCGCCATCGAGCACCAGCCAGACCTCGCCCTCCGTGACCACGCCGTAATCGAGGGTTTCGGTGCGGTGCATCAGCTTGTGCTTTGAATCCGCCTGCCCCGTGCCGGCATGGGCCTGGCCAATTTCGGCAAAGGCCGCCGCGGCCTCCTCGGCGCTGACCTGGTTCTGCACACTGTCCGGGGGAATATCCACCACGCGGATGACACTGCCCAATGGCGCGGGGCTCAGTTGAAGCGGCTGGTGGGTGGGGTCGTCGCCGTTATCCAGCACGGCCGGGCTGGCGCCGCTGTTCCAGATCTCATGGAAGACCGTGCCGGGCACGGCCTTGAGCGGGAAACTGTTCGGCGTTGGCCCGCTGAGCGCGACCACCGCCTGGCCCTGGGCATCGTGCCCGGTTACCACGCGTTTGAAACCAGGAAGCTGTTGCATATTCGAGTCCTCAATCTGTTGGCGAAACGCGCCAGCGGGTAACGATGAATTCATGAAAAAACCTTAAAGATCGAGCACCAGCCGCGCGCTCTTCGCACGGGAGCAGCAAGGCGTGAACTGGTCGTTGCGAGCTCGCTCGGCATCGGTCAGGAACATGTCACGATGCTCCGGCTCGCCGTCCAGCACGCGCGTGATGCAGGTGCCACAGATGCCCTGTTCGCAAGACAGCGGGATGTCGATGCCAGCCTCCAGCAATACCTGGGCAACGCTGAGCGTGGCCGGCACTTGGAAGCACTGCCCGGTGCTAGCCAGTTGCACCTCGAACCCGCCCGCTTCACCCACCGGGGCAGCGGCGGCGGTAAAGTACTCATGGTGCAGTTGCGCCTCGGCCCAGCCTTGCGCGCGCGCCGTGCCAAGCACGTGGTCCATGAAACCGTTGGGGCCACAGACGTACAGATGGCGGTCACTGGCCGGCGTGGACAGGACCCGAGCACTGTCCAGGCGCTGGGCATCCTCGCCATCGTCCATATGAACGTGCACGCAATCGGCGAACGCCGAATGACGCAGGTACTCAATAAAGGCCATGCGCCCGGCCGAGCGGCCGCAATAGTGCAGCTCGAAAGGCGCGCCGATCCGCGCCAGGCGCTCGGCCATGCAAAGGATCGGCGTGATGCCGATACCGCCGGCGAACAGCACGCTGTACCCGGCCCCATGCTCAAGCGGGAACAGGTTGCGAGGTTCGCTGATGCGAAGTGGGCTGCCTTCGTGCACCTGCTCGTGCATGGCCTGCGAACCGCCGCGAGACGCCGGGTCGAGTAACACCCCCAGCAGGTAGCGGTGGCGTTCTTGCGGGTGATTGCACAGCGAGTACTGGCGCACCAGGCCATTGGGCAGATGCACGTCGATATGCGAGCCGGCACTGAAAGCCGGCAACATGGAGCCCTCGGCGGGGGCCAGTTCGAAGCTGTAGATGCCTTCGGCTTCGAGGCGCTTGCGAGTGACGATGACTTCAATCATCACTTGGCACCCGCAGGCTGCTCGGCAGCAATCATGCGGTCGAGTACACGCCGCGCCCGGACCGCTCCTGCATCACCGATCAGCAGCACCGGTTTCAAGTCCCAGAACGATGCAGCGCCCATCATGAGCTGCTGCGCCTCGAGCATTGGCAAGTCTTCATCGGCAAAGGGCCGGCTGATCGCGGCCGCCTGCTCATCAGCGAATCGCTCGGCAAATTTGCCCATTGCCTTGGGGAAACAGACTGAGAACCAGTAGTGAGTCGTGGTCTCGGTCTCTGGAGTGAACAGATGCGGAATCGGTGTGGAAACGCCCTTATCTCTTGGGAGACCGGTCGCCACTGCACCGGAAAACAGCAACATGTTCGCAGGCGCATCCCAACGTACATCGATCCAACGATCCACCGGCGTACCTTGGGGGATGTTCCAGGCGGTGTAGAGGAACTCTGGCATGATTTCCGCAACCGTCTGGCGGTTGGACCAAACGGTGTTGCCCTCCTCTTGCACGCTAGTCAATGCACCCTTGACGCCATCGCCACCCAACGTAGACGGATGCAAAAATTCGATATGACTCAGGTCCATGATGTTGTCGGTTTCCAGCACGTAGTTGGCTTTTGCGTGCAGGTAGCGTTTGCCGACATACCAATGGTCTTCATCCATGCAATTGAAATCCGGAATCAGCGCCGCATCGGCCAAGTGAGGATCCCCCATCCAGATCCACAGCAAGCTGTAGCGTTCAACCAGCGGGTAGGCCTTGACCTTAGCCGCCTTGGGAATGGCACCATCGCCGTGGGGGTTATGCACACAGGCGCCACTGCCATCGAATTCCAGGCCGTGGTACGGACAACGCACCGCATCGCCTTTGAGGATGCCCATGCCCAGGGGCGCGAAACGGTGGGGACATCGATCGGCAATGGCTTGGGCATTACCTTGGGTGTCGCGAAAAAACACCACGGGTTCATTGAGCAAGGTTCGTTGGAACAACTCGCCAGCCTTGATCTCGTTTCCCCAGGCGGCCGCGTACCAGACGTTGCGTAGAAAGCTCATCGCAGTTCCTCTTTTTCATAGTTTGATGACCGACTGGCTTGCGTCTCCGCTCGCTCGGCTTCCATCAATCGACGCAGAACACGTCGACAGCGCACGGCCCCTGCATCGACTGGCAGCAACACAGGGTTGAGGCCAAGCAGTTCAACCTCACCAATCTGGCGCTGTTGAGCCTCGACCATGGGTTTGTCTTCACCGGCGAAAATACCGATCAACATCTCCTGGACGAAGGCATTCAACTGCGCATTGTCCTGCTCGAAACTGCGCGTGTTGGCAAAGAAATAATGGGTGTTGGCCGCGTCCTGCGGCGTCATCAGATGCAGGTTCCATGTCACTGGTCCCTCCGCCCTGGGGCGCCCTGGCGCCGTGGCGCCACTGCCGAGCAGCATCAGTCCGGGGGCGTGCCAGATGACTTCGGCCCAGACGTCTGCCCGGCTCGGATCTTCAAGGTGAGCGCCGAAAGCCGGCGGGGGCACATCGTCCGGCGCCCACCAACTGATGCGTACGCGATCGTTGGGCAATTCCTCGATGGTGGCTCGGGTGTGTGACAACGCCCCGCCACCGAGCGTATCCGGGTGCAGGAAATCAACATGGCTCAGGTCCATGATGTTGTCGGACAGCAACTCGTAGTGCGCACGGGTCGGCAAATACCCATGCCCTTTGGCATGGGTGGGCGCCTGCTCGAAAAAGGAAAAATCAGGAATCAAGGCATCGCTGGCCAGGTGACGATCGCCCGGCCAGACCCAGATCGCCCCGTGGCGCTCAACGGCCGCGAAACCGCGAACACAGGCGGCCTTGGGGATGTTTCCTTCGCCATGGGGATTGTGCGTGCATTGGCCACTGCCATCGAAACGCAGGCCGTGGTACGGGCACTGGACGCTGTCGCCGACAACCTTGCCCATGTGCAGCGGGGCAAAACGGTGCGGGCAACGATCGGCGAGCGCCTGGATCACACCGTGGCTATCGCGAAAGAACACAAGGGGTTGCTCGACGATGGTTCTGCCCAGCATGCCACCTTGCGCCAGCTCGTCTGCCCATCCAGCGATGTACCAGGTATTGAGCAAATAACTCATGCGGTTCTCCTCGTTGTTCTTATTGTGTTGAAGCGTCGAATGGGCTGGTCAGTGCTCAGGGTCTGCGGCCACCGCCGTGGCAAAAACAGACCCGCTGCCACGCAACCGGAGACAGGCCAGGGCTACCATCAGTTGAGCGCCCGCGACGATGCCCAAGGCCGCTGGCAAGGCGCCGATTACGCCGCCGGTGATCGCCAGCACCACCAGCGGGCTGGCGAACTCCCCGGCGAAGAACATCGCCGTGAAGCAGCCGGCGGCGCGGCCGCGCTGTTGGAAGTCGACCTGGCTCATGATCCAGGTGAGCAGGGTCGGCATCATCAGGCCGATGCCCAGACCGTTGATCAGGACGGCGATCACCACCAGCCCGTGACTGTCGGCTACCGCCAGCAGCCCGCCACCGATCCCGGCCGCGACGAAGGCCAGGAGCATCTGCCGCTGCGCCGGCACACCGCTCAACAGACGAAAACTCAGGGCGCCGACCAGTACGCCGAACTGACTGGCGCCCATGGTCAGGCCGATCTGCTGCGAACCTTCGACATGCAGCAGGTTAAGCAGGTAACCGACTTGTACCGGCACGATGAACAGGCTCAGGCCCGCCAGGAATGCCAGGGCATACAACGGTGCCAGCGGGCGCCAGGGGAATGCCCTGCCCGCCGTTGTGAGGGTGGCCGCCTGCGCACGCGGCTCCCACAGCAACCATGCCATCAGCGGCAGGAACACCAGCCCCAGCCCATACAGGGCAAACGGGGTACGCCAGCCGTGCTCGCCGAGCACTCCACCGATGGCAATGAAGATCGCCGCCGACAATGAGGTCGCGACCATTTGCAGGGCGAACATGCGTTCACGTCGCGCGCCGCTGTAGTAGTCGCCCATCATCGTGGTGCAGCAGGTCATGATCGCCGCTTCGGCCACACCGATGCCGGCGCGGCTGATCACGATGACCTGCAGCGACTCCAGCCATAGCGGCAGCACGCCGCAGACGGTGTAGAGCACCATCGCACCGATCAACAACGGTTTGCGCCCCAGTCGGTCAGCGATGATTCCGGCCACGGGAGCCAACAACGCAATCATCAACGCCGGCAGCGTCAGGGCAATGGGCACCAGCACGGCCACACCCGGTGTGTCGGCGAAGTGTTGCTGCATAAGCGGCAGGACGGGGGCCAGCAGCACCGCACCGAGCACTGGCAGGCAACTGCCGAGCAACAGCAACAATGATTGTGGCAAACCTGCCTGGCGCTCAACGCTCATCGTGCACCTCCGCAGGGTGCGCCGCGCAAAACGCCATGCCAAAGGCGCTCAGACCGGCGAAGAGGTCAAGCCATAGGGACCGCTGGAACAAATGCACACGAGGCATGGGAACGTCCTTTCTTGTTGTTATGACGCGACGGGATTGGCGTCTTTTATCGTTTGATCGTGCTCTGAAGTCAGGCGTAGCGAGTGCTTCACGCAAGCCCCCTCCTCGGCTACGGCAGGCATCAGCGGCAAGCTCGTCGAATGGCTGGGGTTGGCCTCGGCCGGCCCTGTACTCATCCGCTTGCTCGGCAACAGAAAGTGAGCCAGGGCCGGCAACAGGACCAGCGCGCCCACCATGTTCCAGACGAACATAAAGGCCAGCAGCACGCCCATATCAGCTTGGAACTTGATCGGCGAAAACATCCAGGTCGCTACGCCGATCGCCAGGGTCACACCGGTCAGCATCACCACCTTGCCGGTGGACAGCAGTGCCCGGTAATACGCCTGCGACAGGCTTGTGCCCTGGCGCATATGACCGAGCAGGATGCTCATCACATACAGCGCGTAGTCGACGCCGATGCCCACGCCGAGGGCGATTACCGGCAAGGTCGCGACCTTGACGCCGATGTTCAGCCAGACCATCAACGCCTCACAGAGGATCGACGTAAGCATCAGCGGAATCACCGCGCAAATCGTGGCGCGCCAGGATCGGAAAGTGATCAGGCAGAGCAGGATCACCGCGCCGTAGACCCAGAACAGCATTTCGCGATTGGCCTGCTTGACGACGATGTTGGTCGCGGCCTCGATCCCGGCATTGCCCGCGGCCAGCAGGAACTGGACCTCGTCGGTATTGTTCGCCGCGGCGAATTGTTCGACGTGATCCACCAGACGGTTCAGGGTTTGCGCCTTGTGGTCGGAGAGGTAGACGTACAGCGTCAGCAGGCTGCAATCTTCGTTGTACAGCCCGCGCGGCGCCCCGGCGGTGACCATGTTGAGCATTGCCTGGTTGTTCTGCAGCTCATACCACTTCGGGCTGCCTTCGCTCAGGCCAACCAGCATGCGGCGGTTGAGCAGTGCCAGGGAATTGGTCGAATCCACCCCTGGCAAGGTGCGCAACTGCCAATCGAGGGCATCGACCTTGTTCAGGATGTCATAGCGCGAACAGGCGCTGGCGGGGGTCTTGATCATGACCGCGAACAGATCGCTGCTGGCGCCGTAATGCCGGGTCAGGAATGCATCATCCTGGTTGTAGCGCGAGTCGGCCCGCAGCTCGGGCGCGCCGGCGTCCAGATCACCCACTTTCAGTTGCAGGCTGACGATGAAGCCGAGCGTCGCCAGCGCCAGGCTCAGCGCGATGCACAGCGCCGCCCACCGGCGCTGGGTGAACAGGTCGAGGAAGCGCCAGAACCCGTGGCGATTGTGGCCAGCCAGCTCGGCGTGCTCGCTTTTCAGGCTCAGTTGCGCCGCGCGGCCGCTGACCCCGACATAAGAAAGCAATATCGGCAGCAGGATCAAATTGGTGAAGATCAACACCGCCACGCCGATACTCGCGATCATCGCCAGGTCCTGGATCACCTGGATCTTGATGATCATCAGCACCGCGAAACCGACCGCATCACACAGCAGCGCGGTGAGCCCGGCAAGGAACAGGCGGCGGAAAGTAAAGCGTGCGGCGACCACCCGGTGCATGCCGCGCCCGATGTCCTGCATGATGCCGTTCATCTTCTGTGCGCCGTGGCTCATGCCAATGGCAAACACCAGGAACGGCACCAGCACCGAATAGGGGTCCAGTTGATAATTGAGCAGCGGCAGCAAGCCGAGCTGCCAAACCACCGCCACCAATGAGCAGAACACCACCAACAGAGTGCTGCGAATGCAGCGGGTGTACCAATAAAGCACCACCGTGGTGATCAGGATCGCCACGGCGAAGAACATCAGGATTTGCCGCAGGCCGGCAATCAGGTCACCGACTTTCTTGGCGAAACCGGTGATGCGGATGTCGATGCTGTCGCTCTGGTATTGGCTGCGCAGCGATTCCAACTGTTGCGACAGTTGGCTGTAGTCCAAGGGTTTGCCGTCGGGGGTGCGCTGCAACAGCGGTACCTGGATGATGCTCGAGGCCTGGTCGAACGCCACCAACTGGCCGATTTCGTTGGACAGCTGCACGTTGCGCCGCAATGCCGCAAGGCTCGCTGCGCCGCCATCGTAGTTATCCGGAATGACCGGCCCACCCTCCAGGCCCGCCTCGGTCACCGCCACCCAGCGGGTGGCCGGCGTCCATAGCGACTTCATGTACGCCCGGTCGACACCGGGCAGCAGGTAGATCTTGTCGCTCAACGCCTGCAGGGTCTTGAGGTAGGCGCTGTCGTAGATGTCGCCCTGCTTGTTGACCACCGCGATACGCACCGCATTCCCCAGCCCGCTCAGCTCCTTCTGGTGCTCCAGGTAGTTGGCGATATAGGGCTGATGGGTGGGGATCATTTTTTCGAAACTGGCATTGAGCTCGACACGGCCGGATTGCCAACCCAGCACCAACGTGGTCGCCAGGCACAGCAGCAACACCCACAGGCGATGGTTGAACAATGCGCGTTCGAGCAGCGAGCCGGAGCGCGGATCAAAGTCATCGACCGCATTTGCAGGGGACTGGGGAAAACTTCCAGGGGACTTCATAACCTCACTCCGAAGCGGCAGTGGCTGGCTGCGCAAGACGCTGCAGCCCGGTGAAACCGGCAACGATCAGGCTGCCATCGGCGGCCTCGATCACACTTGAAACAGGTTTGCCCAAGGGCGCTCCCAACGGCAGCAGCGCCGCGCCGGTCTGCTCGCTGTTGCGAAACAGCATGCCGCCCTGATTGACCAGCAACAGCTGGCCGTCGGCCAAACGGGTGGCATCGTTGAAGGAGATCGGTACGGGCACCGACAGACGCTGGAAACTGACGCCGGCGTCGCGGGAGACAAAGGCATTGCCCTTCAGACCGGCGACCACCAGCACGCCATCCGCGCGGTTCTGCAGGGTGAAGAAACTACCTTCGTAGGGGCTGTCCAGCTGACTGAACGACAGCGCATCGTCGTCCGAGCGTGCCAGGTAGCCCTGCTCGCCAGCCAGGAACCAACGTGTGCCCTGGCGACTGATGGCGTACAGGTGCAAGCCGTTGGGGTTGGCAATTTGCCCCATCAGCGATTGCCAGGTGGCGCCGCCATCGTTGGTCAGCAGCGCCAAACCGTAGGCACCGACGATCAGCCCGCGATGTGCGTCCACGAACTCCAGTGCCAGAAAGGGTTTGTCTGGACCATCGGCGACAAGACGCTCGGCATTTTGTACCCGTATCAAGGCGGCATCCGGGTCGGTAGCCGTGGCCTGGCCCGCCTTGGCGGCGTTCAGTTCCAGTTGTGCCGCCCGCAGGCCATCGAGCTGCAGTGTCCAGTGCTCACCGCCATCCACAGTCGCCAACACCACGCCCGCGTGACCGACCGCCCAGCCCTTTTGCGCATCCACGAAGCGCACAGCTGTCAGGCTGACCGAGACCGGTACAGTTGCCTGGCGCCAGCTTTGTCCATTGTCGTCGGAGAGCAGCACCAGGCCGCGCTCGCCCACCGCTACCAGACGTTTGCCGGCCCGCGCCAGATCGATCAATACGCCTTGCTGCGCACCCGCTACCCGCATGGCTGGTGTATCGAGCGGCACGCCCACTGCCGCCGGCCCGGCCAGGCACTCGCGCGTGGCGAAGGGCAAACACAGGGCCAAGAGCAACGCGCGCGCCTGATTGATTCTGTTCATAACCTACCTCGGACAAACACTCGTATTCCAAGGGCAGACCGACAGGCCTGCCCTTCACTCGGCTCAGGTCTACCGCACGCCGCGCCCCGCCATCGCTGCTGGCGAGAACTCCGAGGGTTTGTAGCGATCGACCGCGTGATACTGCTCCGGCAACCCGGCATAGAGGTTCTGGATAAACCACGCACCGGAGGTCAGGTCATAAAAACCTGAAGAGAGTTGCACCAGCCCTGGCAGATCGGGCAATACGGAAGGCAGCGACCACAGGGTCTTGGCCAGTTGGCCGCTGGCATCCCAACGATCTCCGAGCAAGGCTTGCCAAGTGTCCTCGTCGAGGTAGTAACGCCCCTTGGGCAACTGATGGCGCTTGCCGGCGGCTACCGTCGACTCGAGCACCCAGACGCGGTGCAGTTCCCAGCGCACGTAATCCGGATTCAGATGGTGTTTGCCCAACAGGTCCTGCGGCTGGGCAGCGTTTTGCACCTTGTTGGTGTTGTAAGGGACATACATCTCCTGCTTGCCGACCAGTTTCCAGTCGAACCTGTCCGTACGCCCGCCCCATACACTCAATTCATCGAAGGACATGACCCCGGCGGTGGACGGCGTCGGTGTGTCGCAGCAAGCGTTGGGCAACGTGCGTACCCGGCGCTGACCGCTCAGATAGACATGCGCCTGAGATTTGTCGCCGTTGATGTTTTCACGTCCGAGGATCTGCTCGCCGGCACGAATCGCCGGGCCGAGATTGACGAAGTGCACCAGCCAGTAGTCGCCCGAGTAGTTTTCAGGGCCGCCCTCCTGGAAGTAGTAGGGCATCTCCTGGGTCAACAGGCCGTCGCTGGTCATCACCTGGTTGCCGTCAGCGGTCATCAGATAATGGCGAAAATGCCCCGCCACCGAGGTGCCGCGCCAGTTCAGCACATGGTTCCAAATGGCTTCGGTCCCATTTTGTGGAATCGGAAAAGGAATTCCGCCATAGGAACCTTCAGGGATCAGGCCGGCGCTGCTGTCGACAAGTTTGGCGCGGGTCGCATTCTTGAACGTGTTGTCATAGACCCACTGCGGCGCGGCCGCCGTGCGCCGGGTCGGGTAGACATCGATGCGATAGGTGTCCGGGAAACGCTTGAACAGCTCCTTGGTGCCGTCGCTGAGCTTGTCGGCGTACTTGGCCAGGTTCTGGGCGGTGATGCTGTACAACGGCTTGTCGGCGGCAAACGGATCGCCACGCTTGCCGCCCGGAACATAGGCCGGATCGACCTTGGTGTAGCCGCCATCCCAGGCCGGAATACTGCCGTCGGCATTGCCGGCTTTCTCGGCGCCGAAGGGTGTCAGGGTCTTGCCCAGCGCAGCCGCTTGTTCGGCGCTGGCGGCCAGGACCATCGGTGCGGCAGCGGCCAGCAGGGTCAAGCACAAGGCCTTTAGAGTGAACTGAATGGTCATGCGCAAATCCTCTTAGAACGTGGTCTTGACGGAGAAAGCCAGGTAATCCCGGTCTTTCAGCGACTGCTTGTAGTTGAACTGGTTAGCGGCGTTGAGGCTGGTGTCCTCGGGACCATAGAAGTGGGTGTAGGTCAGCCCCACGGTCACTTGGTCCAGGTAGGTGGCGGAGACGCCGATGTTCATATCCCCGCCTCTGTCTGGGCCGAACCCACTGATTACCGCCGACTTGCCCATGGGGAAATAGCTGATGCCCAGCGGTACGCTGATATCAATGCCTGGGAAGAACTGGCGATAGGTCGGCGTGTACACCAGCTTCAAACCCAGGCCGTCATCGGTGGCGTTGGGGTCGAGGGCTGCGCGGTTCCTGGTCACGGCCAACAGGCGGTTCCAGGCCACCTCCGCTGTCAGGCTGGCTTCATTGGCGACGAAGGAAGGGCCCAGCGATGCCAGGACGTTAAGGTTGACGTGAGCCGTCCGGCCAACGGCGTAAAGGGCGTTATCGTTGTTGTCCGCATCGACACCCGGCAGGACAGTCTGGGCGTTGGACACCAACGGCATGTTCCAGCGCATCGACGCCTCGCCAGCAAAGCTGTACTCGTTCACGGAGGTGGCGAAACTGGCGCCCAGGACCCGGATATCTTCCGGGTAGACCCAGGAATACTCGCCGACTTGCCCGGTGCTGAAGTTCGGCCCAGTGGCATTGGGCTTCAAGTACAGCGTTGGGGTTTTCTCGTGGTACTGCAGCGCATACAAACCGTAATCTGTCGTCCCGGTGTTGTACTTGAGCTGCAGGCCGCCCTGGCCGGAGTTCCTGGCCTTTTTGTCCTTGCCATGGAAGAACGCCGCCGGGCTGTTGGCGTTGCCGCCGAGAAAGTCAGGGAACGGCGCGCCGGTGATCAGCCTTTCATTACCTTCTCCGATGGTATCGCTGGTGGAGAAATAGCTGCCGGCGCCCGGCAAACGGGTGGCTTCCCACTCCAACTGGTAGAAGGCGCCCAATGACACATCGTCAGTCAGTTGGTAGGCGGTCGACAGCTGGTTGACCGGTCGAGTGATTTCCTTGAATTGGGTATTGGGCACCGATTGCGCCTTGACCACATCCACTGGCGCCATGGCACCGGCAATGCCGTTGCCGCCGAAGAACAGGCTCTCGCCCCAGATCAGGCCGTGGCGCCCCGCACGTACTGACAAGGAACGGTCCGCCAGCTCACCGTTCCAGTAGACAAAGGCATCCAGCAGTTCGCCGTCACCACCGTGCAATTGACGGGTATCGCTGGTGAATTCATCGAAGCCTACCGAACGCTGGTTGGCACTAGCCGCGTCGTGATTGTCGTTGCGTTCCTGATAGACGGTGTCATACCAGGCGGCACCGCTCACACGGGCGCCGAAGTTGTGAAAGCCGATGTCCAGTTCGGAAAGTACATCCAGGCGATTGGAGATCAGCCCCTTGCCGAAGTTGTGATCGCCGTCATTCTGGTTCAGGGCCGTCGACCCTTCGCTGAGTTTGCTGCTGGGTTCCTTGAGGCGCCAGGCCGCGCTGTACTTCAGCGTGTTGTCCCAGCGCAGGCTCAGATCAGGATTGCCGGTGTCAATCTGAAACGCCTGGGCCGCCGAAGCGCCAAGCCCCAGGCTGGCCGCAAGGCTCAGGGTGAAGGGGACGCGCCGCGACGCGGCGAACTTGCCAATAGCCATCGAAGTAACCCTCTTTATTGTTGTTGTATGTCAGCTCTTCTGGTGAAACCGCGCCCGCAGTCGAACCGGGCCAAGCCTGCACAGGCATGAAGCATTCATGGGAGAGTGAGTTTCAGTTTTGCCGGCGCCTCAGATGGGAGCAGCCGTGACGTCGAGAATCCGTCTGCGTTCATGCTCGTCTCATTCTTATTCTTGTTATTCACGCCAGCGTTCTGCGGGAGCGATCCCAGGCTTCACCACTGGCAGTGTTTGCACGCATTCAGTACCGCGCTGTGTTTACTTTCTCGGCAAAGCAGACCTTTGACTAATCGCATGTAGGGATACGATGTATCAGCAACCGCGATACGTTAATCAGGATGCATACGCCTCCAGCTGGCCCGCTTCGAGCACCAGCCAATCGGCCTCGGCATGCCATTTCAGTGCACTCAGGCGCTCCCCCAGGCATGGCCCGTAGACGCACAGGCCCGTGTCAGGGAGAAACCGCGCACCGTGGGCGTAACAGACGATCTGGCGACCATCGACGCTGAGGAAACGATCCTTGCGGTACTCCAGGCGCACCGCCAGGTGCGGGCAGCTGTTGCGATAGACACACACCTCGCCTTCATGGCGCAGGGCAAACACGCTGTCCTTACCGGTATCCAGGGGATCGAACCCGCGGGACTGCCCTTCGAGCACTTCATCCAGGCGACAGAGAACAATCGCGTCGTGGCTCATAGACGAAATCCGCATTCAGGCCTGCTTGGGCGGCGGGCCGCTCGGGAACCATTTTTCCCGGGACGTGAACAGGAACAATTGTGAGTTATCCGCCGACAACGGCGCCTGGCGCGCTTGCCAGGCGTCATCGTGCTTGTCCATGTCGGCGTCGTATTCGATGTGGCAGCCCAACGGACTGTTGAAGTACCAGAACCAGTTGGAACCGAAGAGGTGACGACCCGGCCCCCAGAAACTGGTCCAGCCTTGCTGCTCGAAGCGGCGCCCGGCCAACAGCACTTCCGTGCCGCTGCCCATGTGAAAGGTGAAGTGCTCGCAGCCTTTCATGTGCGGCGGCGTCTGGATCATGAACAGGCAGTGATGGTCATCGGAACCGGCCGGACGCATGAACGGCCCGGCACCGACAAAAGTGTCGGTGGTCACGAAGCCCAAGCGCTTGTAAAAAGCCTCGGCCCTGACTGCATCCGGCACGAAATACACCACATGGGACAGGGTCCGTGGCAAGGCCTGCATGTCAGGATTGATGCCGGGTTGGTTGACCGGGCGTTGGGGGGCGTGGCCCGGTGCATTGGTCAGATCGGCTGGCGCGCTGTAGGCGCGCCGCACGCTGATCTGGAAACCCATGGCAAAGCCCATATCGTCCACGCTGTGCACGGAGCCATCGGCGCCGCGGGTCACCGGGCGGTCGCGCCCCAGTTCATCGGCGATGGCCTCAAGATCAGCCGCGCTGGCCACGCCATAAATGGTTTCACGAATCGAAGGCGCCGGCCCGATGGCGGCAGGCAAACTGGCATCGTCTGCCCGGCGGATAATCACGGCGGTGCCGTCAAGGGCTTCAAAACGACCACCCTCGCTGTCGACATCGACAGGCAGCAGGCCGTAGTCACGCAGGCAATGGGTACAGGCTTGAATGTCGTCGACGCCAAAAATAAGGGCGTCAAGGCCAATGATGTTCATTGAGTTACCACTCCATTGTCATTATTCAGCGCAGGCCTGGCGTCCCGCTATGGGAGCAGTGCCCGGCGGTACGCTGCCGAGGCGGGTCTTGGAGTCGATACAGCGTGACGGCCAACCGACTGTGGGTTGATAGTGAAGGGGTAAAAACTCACTGACTAATCGCTTGTCCGGATGCGACCTATCGGCAGATGCGATACCTGGTCGCGAAGCGCAAATGGCTTGAAAATCGAACGCAGGCCGCTTGATTAGCCCACTCACGGCACTTGACGCCGCGATAGGAAGGTCGGAAGGTATTTACAAAATAAATACAAAAATCGAGACCGCCATGCGTTTTAACCACTTGGATCTCAACCTCCTGGTGGCGCTGGATGTGTTACTGGAAGAGCAGAACATCACCCGCGCCGCCGAACGCCTGCACATGACCCAATCCGCTACCAGCGGTGTACTGGGCAGGCTGCGCCTCTACTTCGAAGATGAACTGCTGGCGCAGGTCGGACGCAAAATGCAGCCCACGCCTTATGCCCGCGAACTGGCGGCGCCGGTGCGCCAGGTGCTGCTGACGATCCAGTCCTCGATCACCGCCAAACCGGTGTTCGACCCCGCCACCAGCAAGCGCCATTTTCGCCTGATCACGTCGGACTATCTGATCAGCGTCCTGTTTGCCCGGGTGATCCAGAAAATCTCCCTGGAAGCGCCGCACATCACCTTCGAACTGCTGGGCCCCGGCGACACGTCCACCGAGATGCTGATGCGCGGTGAGGCCGACATGATGATCGTGCCTGAGCACTACCTCATTGAAGGTCACCCCTCGCAACTACTGTTTGAGGAAGAGCACGTTTGCGTGGTGTGGGATGGCAACACGTTGGTGGGCGATAGCATCAGCCTCGATCAATACATCGAGATGGGCCATGTCTCGGTGATTTTTGGGCGCAACCGGCAACTGAGCGTCGAAGAATGGCTGATGGGCCAGTATGGTTTTACGCGCCGCATGGAAGTGGTGACCCACGACTTTAACACCCTGCCGCAGTTGATCGTCGGCACCCAACGCGTCGCCACCATGCTCCAGCGCATGGCCAGGCTATACGCCAATTACCTGCCGCTGCGCATCGTGCAACCCCCGGTGAAAATCCCGGTGATGCGTGAGTTCATGCTCTGGCACCGGACCATGGAGGGGGATCCGATGCACCGTTGGCTGCGGGCGAAAATCAGTCAGATCATCAACGAGCTGGAGCAGTAGTCGCTCCCGCTGCTCGGCGGCGAGCCAGGATTCATGCGCGCGCCGAGACTCAAGCCAATGGCGCATATGCGCCCTATCGCCGTTCGCAATACCTCCCATCCTGACTCGCGATTGGCCAAACAATGGGCCTCCCCTTAGCCTGCTTCGAACCGTCAGGTCTGGCGTTCCCCGCTCCTGATTTGGCCGCCTGCCTTTGCTTGCACAAGGACACTAACAATCATGTTTCGCTACTTCCCGACCAACTACGTGTGGAATCTTTCCGTCGACCTGGCCATTGAAATGGGCGCCCGCATCGGCGAAATCGAAGAAATGTGCGCGCCGCTGCAAGAAGCCGCCAAACAGCCGGATGCCGCCGGCAGCAAAGCCTTCCGTGAAACCTGGGCGAACATGGCCGACAAGCTGTGCGGCCTGGCGGAAGAAGACGAAGGCAAGGGTCGACTGTTGTCTGCCGGTGAAAAATACAACCGCGCCGCGACCTATTACCTGAGCTGCGAACGCCTGCAGGCCCACGGTGCACCGGGCCGCACGGAGCTGTACCAGCGCTTTCTGCACACCTTCCAACGGAGTATCGAACTGGCACGGGAAAATTGCGAGCGCGTTGAAATCCCTTACGAAGGCAAACACCTTTTCGGTCTGCTGGTCCGTGCCGAAGGCGTCAGCGGCCCAGCGCCGATCCTGGTGCAGGTCAATGGACTGGATTCCACCAAAGAAATGAAATACCGCGTCGGCCTGCCCGCCTGGCTGGCCAAACGTGGCGTGTCGTCGCTGATCATCGACCAGCCCGGGACAGGCGAAGCGCTCCGGCTACATAACCTGACTGCGCGTTTTGACAGCGAACATTGGGCCAGTCGCGTGGTGGATTGGTTGGAAACCCGCGACGACGTCGACGTCAAACGCATTGGTCTGGAAGGTGTGTCGCTTGGGGGCTACTACTGCCCGCGCGCGGTAGCCTTCGAGCCGCGTTTCGCGTGCGGTGTCGTGTGGGGAGCCAACCATGACTGGCGCGACGTGCAGAAACGCCGCTTGGAAAAGGAAGGCAGCTTCCCGGTGCCGCACTACTGGTCGCATGTGGCTTGGGTCTGGGGGGCCAAGGACACGGACGAGTTCATGACCATCGCCGAGAACGTTCATCTGGACGGCATCCTGGACCGCATCAAGGTGCCCTTCCTGGTCACCCACGGAGAAAAGGATTCGCAGATTCCATTGAAGTGGGCCCACCGCACTTACGAACAGTTGGTCAACAGCCCCAAACGCGAACTGAAAATCTTCACCGAACGTGAGGGCGGCGTGCAGCATTCGAGCTTCGACAACAGTATCAATGCCGGCCAGTACATCGCCGACTGGGTGGCTGAGGTACTCGGTGGTCGTACTGCATGACTATTCGTTTCAAACTTGAGCAAACGCTCGTTGCGGAAAAGAAACGTATGGAGCTGCTCATCGTTGCGGAAATGCTTCTGTGCCGGGCAGCGCCTATCGCTCTGGAATCGATGACCCGCCACTACCGTTAAAAAAGCTTCCCCGTCTGGCCTGCCGCAAAATTTTCGCAACGGCCAGCTGGGGAGGCACACAGCATGATGGGACAGCTATCGAGTGGATAGATACGACTATCTCGGTTGCTCAGTCACAAAGATCACATCCAAGCACTCCCTTCAGCGCAGCCTGATCAGTGTTTTGATCTGAGCGATCTCCCGCTCAAAGATCATGCTTTTGTTGGCTTGATCACCACGAGACCGCGCCGGCTCATTAATCCGTAGTAAGCGCATGCTGGAAACAGCAGACCAACAATCCACGCCAAATCGATCCCTTGCAGGGCGGAGGCGATGGGGCCGACGTAAAGGGAAGTATTCATGAATGGAATTTCTAGCACGATGGTCGCGAGGAACACCCCGATAGCGATCCAGTTCACCCACCTTCGCAGTGACCTTGAGCGCAGCGAAGGGCTCGATAACGGTAACCGTCGACATAAAGGCTCCATAGAGGTTGAACACGTTGATAGCGATCTGACCATAGAGCACGAATGCCACGGCCAGCAAACTCCCACCCCCTAGAACGCTAAGCAAATGAAGGCCAACATTATCTGAAAAACCTGTGACGCCCTTGGTCAATATCGCCCCCAGCAGCATCATCCAACTTCCACCAATGACCGTCCCCGTATAGCTGTACCAGAAGACCTGGCGCGCGGAAGTATGGGTAGGCAAATAGCGAGAGTAGTCGGCCACATAAGGTGCATAGGACAATTGCCAGGTCACCGCAATGCTCACTGAGGCGAGGAAGCTCGCCAAGTTGAAGCCCTGCGTCGTCCATTGTTGCGCATCTATTGGCAGCGCAAGGGCGAACAGAGTCGCGATCCCGAAAAAAACAACCGAAACCAACGACAGCATTTTTTGCAGGCGGTGGATGAGCTTGTAGCCAAACAGGGCTACCAGAAAGCAGAGCAAACCAAGCAGCACAATGTTTGCCTCACTGCTGAGGGGGCTTGAGGCGGCGACTGCTTGGGTGGCCAACAACGTATTACTGACAAAAAACCCTAAGTAAATGAGCATTACGAACAGCAGCGGAACAATGGCTCCAAATACCCCAAACTGCGCACGGCTCTGGATCATCTGCGGGATGCCCAACCTCGGCCCCTGTGCAGAATGCGAAGCCATGAATACCGCGCCGATCAGGGAGCCGAGCAGGATCGACAAAGCGCTCCAGAACAGGTTCAGCCCCAGGCTGACCGGCAGCACCCCGGCCGCAACCGTGGTGATGTTGGCGTTGGCCCCAAACCACACGAAGAACAGAGAACGGGGTTCGCCGTGACGTTCGGTTTCTGGAATGAAATCGATGCTTCTTTTTTCTACGTTCATCATGCTCTCCGCTCTGTCTTGGCAACGAGGCAATTTTCCAGGCGCGCGATAGCTTGCATAAACTCTTCTGGCTGGAAGGCAAGGTGGTCTGGCTCCATCGTGCGAAGTGAAGGTGCTGGCTCGCCCGCCCAGCGCCGCAACAGCTGTTCGGTAGAGAGCATGTCCAGTCCGTAAAGCCAGTTAGAGAGAATAAACAAGGCCGAGTAATGGGCTGCGGAAGTCGTAGCCGTACAAGCGTCGGCCACGAGGCTCAGGTGAAAGTCGTGCTGATAGGCATCGAACAGGCTAGTCATGACACAGACGTCAGTCAGTCCCCCAATCACCACGAGATGTTTGATACCGCGCGCTCTCAGCATCGAAGTCAGCCGAGTGCCGTGGAAGGCACTGTAGCGTTGCTTATCAATGACAACGTCACAGGTTTGTGGAGCTAACGCGTCGATGATTTCTATGGCAGATGTGCCTGCGCGATAGCTGGTCGGTTTGCCCTCGGCATCTACGGGCTCACCCAGCGCCAAGCCGAGACCTTGGGCATCGTTGACATGACGGGTGTAGAACAGCGGGATGTTGTTTTTTCGAGCGCAATCAACCAGCGCTGTTGCGTTTTCAATGACGTGACCGAACCGCTCCAGAGGGAAGCCGTCTTCTTTCTGAAGGTCGATCACGAGCAAAGCCGTGTCTTGGGTCATCAGGTTTCTTCCAGTTGCAAAGCACCAGGCGATAGCTGTGAGGCTCGCTGGCAACTAACGAATTCTCAGGCGCAGGCACCGCAATCGCGGGCTACGGAAAGTGCGAGAAAGATTCTCGAGGAAGGGCTACCCGACTATTTGCCAAAAACCGTTTTGCTTGGCGGCCACGCAGGAAGGAAGACGCTGCAGGGTCACGTGCGAAGGCGCAACCGATCGGCGTAGAAAGTTCTTCATGGCTCCGCACGGGAATAACGTTGTCCAGCCAAGCAGGCTGATGCGCGGGCCGCGGTCTTGGTGAGACCGTTGGACATGCCAATAGAAAAGCGAGCTGCCAAGCATCGGATTGACGTACTGGAAAGTCTGCCCATTGGGGCTGGACCTGAGTGTTTTCACGGGACGGCGCGGCAAAAGTCAAAGAAAGACTTTTCTTTGGACGAAAAAAAATGGACCTCTTTTCAGAGATCCATTTTTTAATACTTGCAGCGGGAAACGAGACTCAACTCGCCGACGGCCGCAGCATAGTGCGCGCTGAGGATCATCGCCCCTATCATGGCACGCTCAGTCAACTCTGGCCGTTGCGCTCAAGCATCGCCCACCACCGGGACTTAAAGTCGAAGTGCCAGGGGACATTCCCCCGCTCACAATTCCAAGAATAGAGCCACTTCGATGAGTCTGACCAAATCCCTGCCAGCGTGCCTGGCACTCAGCTTCGCTTCATTTGCCGCCCATGCAGCCGATGGCCCTCCTCCACCTTCCGTAAGCCAACCCAGCGGTATCAACCTGGGCGGCACCAGCTTCTACGACGGGTTTGCCGGGCCACCCGGGCTGACTCACCAGACCTATCTGAAATTCAGCACCGCCAGCAGCATCAGGAGCAACGGTGGCAAGAACAACGCCGCCTTCGATGATCCGAAGATCAACGTCATCACGATGATCAATCAGTTGAGCTACTACTCACCCGACACGTTCGCGGGAGGCGCACACCTGGGTTGGAGCCTGTTGGTGCCCGTGGTTTCCCTGGACGGTGACTTCGGTGACAACGGCGCCAAGCTCAAGGACAACGCCACCGGCCTTGGCGATGTCACAGTGGGGCCCCAGGTCCAGTTCGATCCGATCATCGACGCCAGCGGCCGGCCGGTTTTCGTGCAGCGCATGGCCTTCGACACCATCCTGCCAACGGGGAAGTACGACAAAGACAAAGACATGAACCCTGGCTCCAACCACTTCTCCCTGAACCCCTACTGGGCCGCGACCTGGATGCCTGCGCCCCGCTGGGAAGTGAGCTGGCGGCTGAACTACCTGTACAACTTCAAGAATGACGACCCGGCGAGCAGTTCGCAGCAGTTCTTTGAAGGGCAAGCGGTGCGCGATACCCAGTCAGGACAATCGGCATGGGCCAACTTCACCGCCTCGTACGAAGTGTTCCCGAAGGTCTCGGTCGGCATCAACGGCTACTACTTCCGGCAGATTTCGGATGACAAGGTCAACGGCAACACCCTGACCGACTCCCGGGAAAAGGTGCTGGGCTTTGGCCCGGGCCTGTTCTGGAAAATTACCGAAGACAAAGCCTTCTGGCTCAATACCTATAAAGAAACCGGCGTCGAGAATCGCTCCCGAGCGGATTACCAGATGCAGGTTCGCTACGTTCACAAGTTCTGATTGACGTGTAGGCCGGCTCACGCATGAGCGGGCTCTTTACCTGAGGTGATGCTTCATGAACGCACTCGACTCCATCGACAGCAAAAAATCACTGGGCGCCATCTGCCTGATGATGGTCATTTCCCTGGGGACGCTACAGATCCAGCCGATCCTGGGCGGTGCCTTGATCGACCAGCTCGGCCTGCCACTCAATGCAATCGGCGCTATCTTCGCCGCGGAACTCATGGCGATGGCCATCGCTTGCGGGGTCTGCGCCCTGTTCATGGCGAGCGTCGACCGGCGCCGCTTCGCCCTGGTGGCCTTGTTGATCCTGGCATTGGGTAACCTGGTCAGCACACAACTGCACAGCCAGGCCGGACTGGTCATTTCCAGGATGATCTGCGGCGCCAGCGGCGGCGCGGTCATGGCGGTGGTCTATGCCACCGCAGCGCTGCGCACGTCCAAGGATGCGACCTTCGCCGTCATCAACATCGGCAACCTGTTGTGGGGCATGCTGCTGGTGACCTCCATGCCGCTGGTCCTTCAAACATTTGGCGTGAATGGGGCGTTTTCCCTGTTGGCGATCACCAGCGTGCTCGCGGCGCTGGGTTGCTGGAGAGTGCCCAAGCGCTACCCGGACGCCCATCGCGCGGCCAATGGCTCGATCCAGCCATTCGGTCTGACCGCCATGCTGTTGATCCTGCTGTTTGCCCTGCTGTTCTTCGGTCACTCGGCCCTGTGGGTCTACCAGGAACGCATCGGCAAGAGCATCGGCCTGGAGCCCCAGCAGATTGGCGGCATCCTCGGCGGCAGCATCCTTGCCGGTGCCCTTGGCGCCGGGCTAGCCGGGCTGATCGGACGACGCCTGGGCCTGCTGTTTCCGCAACTGTTGAGCTTCGGCACGGCATTGCTGGCGACCTTGATCATGGTCTATGGCACCAGCCCCGTTGCCTTTATCACTACGGCCTGCTTGATTCATATGGTCTGGTTTTTCAGCCTGCCCTACCTGCTTTCCATGGCGGCGGAATTGGACCCTTCCGGTCGATTGGCGGGCCTGGGTAACGCCGCCATTTTCGTCGGCCAGGGGCTGGGGCCATTCGGGGCCGCGCTGGTCGTCGGCGAGGGACACTTCCGGGCGGTGGGGTGGCTGGCCGCCTCAGCCTATCTGCTAGCCTTGGTGATCTCGTGTCTGGTAGTTGCACGCTTTCGCCGCGGCGTGAAGCCTTCCGGGCCGGCGATGTCCCCGCAATCGGTCTGAACATGAACGAACCCGCACATTGACGAGATTGCCTGATGAGTATTCTATTCCCTCAAACCCCTGAATTTTCCGGTGTTCTCTACACGCCCAGCCGCGTGGAAGCAGAGGTGTTCGATCTTGAGATCGAAGGCACCCTGCCCGCTTCGATCTGTGGGAATTTTTATCAGGTGGCGCCAGACCCGCAGTACCCCCCCATGCTGGGTAACGACATTTTTTTCAACGGCGACGGCGTGGTCAGCCGCTTCAACTTTGCCAATGGCAAAGTCTCGATGCGACGCCGCTACGTGAAGACCGATCGCCTGCTGGCCCAGCGCCGTGAAGGGCGTTCGCTCAACGGAGTCTATCGAAACGTCTACACTAATGACCCCCTCGCGGCGAAAAACAACACCACCGCCAACACCACCGTTATCCCTCACAACGGCGTCCTGTTGGCGCTCAAGGAAGATGCCCTGCCTTGGGCGCTGGATCTCGAAACCCTGGAGACCCTCGGCGAATGGACCTTTGATGGGCAGATCAAAGCCGCGACGTTCACCGCCCACCCCAAGCTCGATCCGGTGACAGGCAACCTGCTGGCCTGCAGTTATGAAGCCAAAGGCGACGGCACGCCAGACCTGGCCTACTTCGAACTCTCTCCGGACGGAAAGCTGCTGCACGAGATCTGGTTCCAGGCGCCTTATGCGGCGATGGTGCACGATTTCGCGGTGACCGAACGGTACGTGGTGTTCCCGTTGATTCCATTGACGGTAGACGTCGAGCGCATGAAAAACGGCGGTCCGCATTTCCAGTGGCAACCCGATCTGCCTCAACTGTTCGCCATCGTGCCGCGCTACGGTAGCGCGCAAGACGTGCGTTGGTTCAAGGGGCCCAAGGACGGCTTCCAGGGGCACACGCTCAATGCGTTCGACGAGGACGGCAAGGTGTATGTCGACATGCCGGTCACCGGCGGCAACATCTTCTACTTTTTTCCCCAGGCCGACGGCTACGTCCCACCGCCTGAAACCCTGGCCGCCAGCCTGATGCGCTGGACCTTCGACCTGAATGGCGCGCAGGAGGACGTCCAACCGCAGCCACTGACGAAATATCCCTGCGAGTTTCCACGGTGCGATGATCGCTACATCGGTCGAAAGTACCAGCATGGTTTCCTGCTCGCCTTTGATCCTGAGCGTCCTTACAACCCGGCGAATGGGCCGATACCCTTCCAGTTTTTCAACCTGCTGGCGCACCTGGACCTGCAGACAGGCCTCACCGACGCCTGGTTTCCCGGGGACAGCGGATGCTTCCAGGAACCGATCTTCATTCCGCGTTCGGCGGATGCAGAGGAAGCCGATGGCTACGTGGTTGCCCTGCTCAACCTAATTGCCGAAGGGCGCAATGAACTGGTCGTGCTGGACACCCGTGACATGGCCAGCGGTCCCATTGCCCGGATCAGAATCCCCTTCCGGATGCGCATGTCGCTGCATGGCTGCTGGGCACCGAGCGATTGATTGGCATCGGGCCCTGATGCCCGTCAATTAAGCACAATCCCTGTGGGAGCGAGCTTGCTCGCGATGGCGGCGGCTCAGTTACATGAGTATTTAACTGGCTGACCTCATCGCGAGCAAGCTCGCTCCCACAGGTTTAGAGCCTTTTGCGCACCTCTCGCGGCCCCTGCCATCTGCGGTGGCTGCCTGCCTCCCCTCCCTTTGCTCCCAAGTCCGCCAAAGGGACAGTCGCGCCAAAAAAATACGTAAATTCCATATTTTAGGATTTTTGTATAAATCCTACTTTACAGGATTTTATAGCAAGACTAGATTAACCCTCATTGCACCCTCCCTCTTCCTAGGAGCCTCCATGAAACTCACAAGCTTTATTGTCCAGGGCCGTAGCAGCTACGGCGTGGTCGAAGGTGATCAAATCATCGACCTGGAATCGCTCAAGCCAACCCTTGGCAGCGATCTCAAACAGGCTATCGGCCAGAACCGTCTGAACGAACTGAGCGCTGCGCGCCTGGCAAGCCTGCCGCGTATCCCCCTGGGTGAAGTGACGTTCCTGCCGGTGATCCCGAACCCGGGCAAGGTCCTGTGCATTGGCATCAACTACGCCACTCACGTGCGCGAAACCGGTCGGGAAATGCCGACCTATCCGATGATCTTTACCCGCTTCGCCGACAGCCAGACCGCCCACCTGCAACCCATCGTTCGCCCGACCGCGTCCCACAAGCTTGATTTCGAGGGCGAACTGGCGGTGGTGATCGGTAAAGCGGCCCGCCACGTCAAACACGCCGACGCGCTGGACTACGTCGCCGGTTATGCCTGCTACAACGACGGAAGTGTCCGCGACTGGCAGAAGCACACCATTCAGTTCGTCCCCGGCAAGAACTTCCCGAACACCGGCGGTTTCGGCCCCTGGTTGGTGACCGGCGACGAGATCGGCGATCCACAGGACCTGGAATTGACCACCCGCCTCAATGGCGAGGTGATGCAGCACACCCGCACCAGCGACATGATTTTCGATGTGCGCCAACTGATCGAGTATTGCTCCACCTTCACTGAACTGGCCCCGGGTGACGTGATTGTCACCGGCACCACCGGCGGCGTCGGTGCGTTCCGCGAGCCGCCGGTATGGATGAAGCCGGGCGATCAGGTCGAGGTCGAAATCGCTCGAATCGGCACCCTGCGCAACAGCATCGTGGACGAGCAATAAGCATGGAAAACCTGCACACCCCTGAACACCTGCCCGAGCAGGATGGCGACAACAAAGGCTCGAGCCTGGAGCGCATGCTGCGGGTACTCGACCTGTTCACCGAACAGAGCCCGATCTGGGCGGTGGACGACATGGGCGGCGCCTTGGGTTTTACCCGTTCGACGATCTACCGCTACGTGCGCGAATTGGCCGAGGCCAACCTGTTGTTCCAGGTCGAAGCCGGGCGTTACGCCCTGGGCGCACGGATCATTACCTGGGACCGCCAGTTGCGCCTGAGCGACCCCCTCGTGCGCGCCGCACAAGCGCTTGAGCCCAACTTCCCACAGTGGAGCGAACAACAGGTCTGGCTGATCTGCCGGTTGTTCAAGGACCAGGTCGTATGCATTCACCAGCACGGGGACTTGTTCAGCGAGGTCAGCTACTCCCGTGGTTCGCCCAGGCCGTTGTTCCTGGGTGCGACGTCCAAGGCGATCCTCGCCAACATGACCCCGCGTCAACACAGCCAGCTGTTTCTCGACCACCCCGAAGAGGCACGGGCCAGTCAACTGGGCCAGACCTGGGAACAGTTCCGTCGTTCGCTGCAGCAACTGCGTCGCCAAGGCTATGTGGCCAGCGCAGGTGAAGTCGACGAGGGCGTCTATGGCCTGGCCGCGCCGATCTTCGACGGCGATGGCAAGGTCGTTGGCAGCATCAGTTGCGTGCGCCCGGTGCGAGAGCGCGACGGTGCCCAGGAAGCAGCACAAGGACAGCAGATCCTTGCCCTGGCCCAGGATCTGTCGCAACGCATGGCTGCGCTCGCCAACCGCCCCAAATCACTGGGCTGAGCCATCCGGAAGGGAATAACAATGACAACCCTCAAACGCATCAACACCCAGGTCCTGATCATCGGCGCCGGTCCCACCGGGCTGACCCTGGCCAACCTGCTCGGCCAAGCCGATGTGGACACCCTGATCATCGATCGCAAGCCGGGCACCGTGACCGAGCCACGGGCGGTTTCAATCGATGACGAATCCTTGCGCACCATGCAGGCCATCGGGCTCGATGCCGCCGTGC
The DNA here is from genome assembly GCF_036688725.1 of Pseudomonas lactucae. NCBI lineage: Bacteria > Pseudomonadati > Pseudomonadota > Gammaproteobacteria > Pseudomonadales > Pseudomonadaceae > Pseudomonas > Pseudomonas lactucae. The sequence goes on from NZ_JAQQPT010000002.1 coordinate 257,969, forward strand.
TGCGTGATGTCGTGCCCGGCTACGGCGTGCATTACTTCACCCGGCCCGGCGGTCGCTGCTTCGGCAAGGTCGAGCCGACCGGCAAGCAGTATGGCTTCCCCAAGCGCAACGCCTTTCGCCAACCGCTGTTTGAAAACACCCTCAGGCTAGGCCTCGAACGTTTTGCCAGCCTGACGGCTCGGTTCAGCCACGAGTTGGTGGAATTCATCCAGGACCCACACGGCGTGTGCGCGCTGGTGCGTGACGCCGAAGGACAACTGATGGAAGTCCACGCGGCTTACCTGGTGGCCTGCGACGGCGGCCGTAGCCCGGTGCGCAAGCAACTCGGGATCGAGATGATCGGCTCGAGCTTCTCCTCGCGCTGGCTGGTGGTCGATACCGACCAGGACGACGACCCCTTCTGGCAGACCCGCGTGTATTGCGACGCCAGGCGCCCGGTGGTGGAAGTGCCCGGCCCTCACCGTACGCGCCGATTCGAGTTCCTGCTCAAGCCCGATGAAACGGACGAACAGGTGCTCGACGAAACCTGCCTGCAAGCATTGCTGCGCCCGTTCAAGGGAGACACGCCGGTTTCCATCGTCCGCAAGACGGTCTACACCTTCCACGCCCGGGTCGCCGAGCGGTGGCAGGTGCAGCGAGTGTTTCTCGCCGGCGACGCCGCACACCTGACCCCGCCCTATGCCGGGCAAGGCATGAACAGCGGCGTTCGCGATGCCCACAACCTGGGCTGGAAGCTGGTCGGCGTACTGAAGGGAAAAATGGCGGAAAGCGCACTGCTGTCCTACGAAAGCGAGCGTCGTGATCATGCGTGGGCATTGATCAAGTTGGCCTTGAACCTCGGCGTGGTCATGGCACCGGCCACCGTCCTGCGCGCTCGCCTGATCAGTGGGGCATTCGCCTTGATCGGCCTGTTGCCGCCGTTGCGCGATTATTTCCTGCAAATGCGCTTCAAGCCCAAACCCCGCTTCACTCGGGGCCTGGTGCTGACCGAGGGGCAAGCAGGCACCTTGTCCTGCGGACAGATGTTCCCGCAACCGAAGCTCACCGATGCGCACGGCCAGGAACGCCTGCTCGATGACGCCATCGGCGCCGGCTTCGCCTTGATTCAATACGGCGACCCGACCCGCCAGCGTATCGATGAACTCAAGCATGGCCTCTGGAGCCACCTTGAAGCCAGACGCATCCTGATCCTGCCCGCGTCCGTCCATGCCATACCGTCGATCCCGGGCTGCACGGTGCTTCAAGACCGTGAAGGCCAGCTCAAAACCCTGCTGGGCGATTCCCACCCGTTTCTGCTGCTGCGCCCGGATCGCTACATCGCGGCGATTTTCGACAAGGCGACCGAGACCCAGGCCGCAGAATCGCTGCAGTCGCTGTTCGGCATCGCCATGGCCCACAACAGCGAAATCGAACCGAGCAGCGCGCCCGTCTTTCACTAAAACCTTCAAGCACAGAGGTGGTTATGCAAACACTCCAGACTTCCACACCTGCACGCCTGTGCTACCTGCACCTGGCGAGCAAGGACGCGCAACGGCAAATCGATTTCTATCAGCGGATGCTGGACATGGACAGCCAGGCGCAAGCCGATGGCAGCTGGATGCTCAGCGGCCCGCAACGCGCCATGCTCGTGTCTCCCGCCGACCACAGCGGCCTGCTCGCGGCAGCGTTCGACCTGGGCAGTCAGCCTCGACTGCAAGCACTGCGGGTTCGCCTGCTCGGCAACGGCTGCGTCATCGAAGAGGTCGACTCGCCGCTGCTCGAAACGGGGGCGTTCCTGATTCGTGATCCCCAGGGTCGGCAAACGATATTTGGCGTCGCTCACCCCGCTCTCCAAGCCTCAGGCCAAGGCATGCCCGGCCGCTTGCAGCACGTGGTTTTCCAGACCACGGAGCTGGAAGCCATGATCGATTTCTACGTCAACACGGTGGGCTTCACTGTTTCGGACAACGTCGTGGATGAGCAGACCGGCCAACTGATGACGTGTTTCCTGCGCTCGGACGACGAGCACCACACCTTGGCGTTTTTCCGCGGTTCGAAAAACGAGTGGGACCACCACTGTTACGAAACCAACGAATGGAATGACATCCGTGACTGGGGGGATCGCTTCGCCAAGGAGCGCATCACCATTTTCTTCGGGCCCGGCCGACATGGGCCGGGCAACAACCTGTTCTTCATGGTGGTCGATGCCGATCGCAACCGCCTGGAGTTCTCGGCTGAGCTGGAAGTCACCGACGCCAGCCGCCAGCCCGGCGTCTGGGCACAGGAGGAGTACACACTCAATTCGTGGGGCCGCGCGTGGATCAGGAGCTGAGCAGTTTTCCCCATCGGCGTTTGCACCCTTGATTTCTAAACGAGGCGACCACCTGCCTCCAAAGGTAAAAGACCATGACGACTCAACCGCTCGTGCCCTACGCCATCAACGGCGACCAATACATCAACGGCACTTGGCGTGCAGGGCGCTCCGCACGCCGCCTGGACGACCGCAATCCCTTCAATGGCGAACAATTGCTGGAGATGCCCCTGGCCTCGATTGCCGATCTCGACGACGCCTACCAAGCGGCGCAGCAGGCGCAGGCCGCATGGGCACAACTGCACCCCACCCAGCGCAGCGCTCAACTTGAAAAGCTCGCCCAAGTCATCCAGAACCGCCGTGAAGAGATCATCGACTGGCTAATCGACGAGTCCGGCAGCACCCGGATCAAGGCGAGCATGGAATGGCAATTCACGCTGAACCTGGTGCGTGAATGCACGACGATGCCGATGCAGGTTGAAGGTCGAATCCTGACCAGCTACAAGCCCGGCGAACAGAGCTTTGTCTTCCGCGAGCCCTTGGGTGTGGTGGGCGTGATCAGCCCATGGAATTTCCCGCTGTACCTGAGCATGCGCTCGGTGGTGCCGGCACTCGCCCTGGGCAACACGATCGTGCTCAAGCCTGCCAGCGACACAGCGGTGACCGGCGGCCTGCTCATTGCCCACCTGTTCGAAGAAGCCGGCTTCCCCGATGGCTCGATCAACGTCGTGGTCGGCGCCGGCTCGGAAATCGGCGATGCCTTTGTCGAGCACCCGGTGCCGAGCCTGATTTCCTTCACCGGTTCGACGGATGTGGGACGCAATGTCGGCCGTATTGCCACCGGTGGCAAACACATCAAGCGCGTGGCCCTGGAACTGGGCGGCAACGCGCCGCTGGTGGTGCTGGATGACGCCGACATTGAAGTTGCGGCGCACGCTGCGGTGGTCGGGCGTTTCCTGCACCAGGGCCAGATCTGCATGAGCGTCAACCGGGTGATCGTCGACCGCTCGCTGTATGCCGATTTCGCGTCGCTGGTGGTGGAGCGCGTGCGCAACCTCAAGACGGGTGATCCGACCAAGGCCGACACGGTGATCGGGCCAGTGGTCAATCAGAGCCAGCTCGATGGCCTGCTGCGTAAGCTCGACGGTGCCCGGAGTGCCGGCCTCAAGCAGCTTTGCGGCGGCCCGGCATCCGGGCTGGTGCTGCCTGCCCATGTGTTCGGCGAAGTAGCAGCCGATCAGGAACTGGCCCGCGATGAAACGTTCGGCCCCCTGCTGCCGCTGCTGGTCGCAGAAAACGAAACCCATGCATTGGCGTTGGCGAACGCCAGCGAGTATGGCCTGTCCAGCGCCGTGTTCACCCGGGACATGGCCCGTGGTTTGAACTTCGCCCGTGGCATTGTGGCGGGCATGACCCATATCAACGACATCACCGTCGATGACCAACCCAATGCCCCGTTCGGTGGTGAAAAGAATTCCGGCCTCGGTCGCTTCAACGGTCACTATGCCCTGGATGAGTTTACCCGTGCCCATTGGGTGACCTGGCAGCCCGGAGGCCATCACTACCCGTTCTGAGTCTTTGGCACCCTTGATCACACCCGGATCGGGCAAATCGACCCCTTTGCCCGATCCGTCAGAAAACAATAAAAACAGAGGCGAAAAATGAACCATTTAGCCTGCGTTTCCACCGATCAGGTTGTTCGCTCCGACCGCCTGATGAAATGGAAAGAGTTCATGAGCGATCACCTGGGGCGTACGCCAGACTATATAAAACGGCTGGAATCGACGTTCATCGACCCGTTGCATGACAGCAACTTCCAGGGTCGGCTGGAGTACGGGGACCTGGGCCAGTTGCGTTTCTGTCGAATGACCGCCAGCGCCCATCGATATTCGCGCCACCTGAGCAAAGCGATCGATGCCCTCGACACGCCGCGTATGTTGATCATGCAGGTGGCTGGTGTCAGTCACTTCGAGCAGGGCCAGCAAAGCAGCGTGCTGGCCCCTGACGAAATGCTCTTGGTCGACTGCGGCAAACCTTTCAACGTGACCAGCATGCAAGGTTGCGAACACTTCATCCTGCTGTTCCAGGGGGCATCCGTGCAGCTCGCGCAAACCGCCGACATGCACCTTAACGGTCGCAATGGACTGGGGCGAATGCTCATGCACCTGATCAGCGATGCCTACAACCAATACCCCTTGCTGAACAACCATTCGGCCGGGCTGATCGGTGACAGCATCACCGGGCTGCTGGATAACGCGCTGAAGAACAAACAGGAAGAAAAGCAACTCGAACACGACTTCCGCTTCTTCAAGCAGAACCGCCTCAAGGCATATATCGAGCGCCACCTGGCCGACCGCGACCTGACCATCGAACGCATCGCCAACGCCGAACAGTGCTCGGTGCGCAGCCTGCACCGCGCCTTCCAGGATGAACTGGGGTGCAGCGTCAGCGAATACATCTGGCAGCGGCGCCTGTCACGTTGTGCCGAAGACCTGCGCAACCGGGAACATGCCCACCGCTCGCTCACCGAGATCGCCTACGCCTGGGGCTATGGCAGCAGTTCCCACTTCAGCCGGCATTTCAAATCGACGTTCGGCATGTCGCCTCGGCTGTTCCGTGACACCGCGAGTGACAGCCGGGAGAAATCGACGGCGGCTTGAGCCAGTTTCCAATTCCTATGGGTTCACAATATCCCCTTTGGGAGCGAGCCTGCTCGCGATGGCGGTAGATCAGCTGGCAGGGATGTTGAATGTGCTGACGCTATCGCGAGCAAGCGCGCTCCCACAGAGGGACTCCTTAATTCCACCCGCCGGCCATTACCTTGTACAACGTCACCCGGTTGCTCTGCTCGCTCAGGCGCAGGGTGATCAGGTCCTGTTGCGCGCTGTACAGGGAGCGCTGGGCGTCGAGGGCTTCGAAATAGCTCTGGGAACCGCCACGGTATAAAGCGTCGGAGAGTTCGAAGCTCTTGCGGCTGGCGTCGGTCAACGCCTGTTGGGCCTCGATACGGCGATCCAGCGTGCTGCGCTCCGCCAGGTCATCGGCCACTTCCTTGAAGTGGTGGGTAATACCGTCTTCACTACGCAAGAATTGGCCGATCAATTGACCCTCAAGACCAGCAACTGGCTGTCGTTCTTCAAGAACGATGACAAGTACGCCCGTGAGAAGCTCTCCGGTGACCTGGAACGCCTGCGTTCCTACTACCTGGATCGGGGCGATATCCATATGGATATCACATCGACCCAAGTGTCCATTTCCCCGGACGAGAAACCTGTTCCCAATGCCCTTCATCAAAGACAATAACGCCAATACGCAGGTGTTTCAGTTTTCCTTGGGGCAGACGTTCTGAGCTGAGCAATGCAAGCGCGAGACGCCAGGCGACAAGGCAAGAAAGAAGCAGACCCGAAGAGGCACTGGCCGTTGCACTCAAGCATCAACCACTACCTGGAATGGAACATCGTGCCTTGAGCAGGCTACGAAGCCGGACTGCCGCTCAGTCTTGAAGATCGAAATGGGATCTAGCGTTTTTACACACTCTGGGCCGAAAGCAGCCTGTCGACACAAGTGCAGGCATTTCTCAGGCACAGAAAAAAGCCACTCATCTGAGTGGCTTTTTTCTGAATCTTGGAGCGGGAAACGAGACTCGAACTCGCGACCCCGACCTTGGCAAGGTCGTGCTCTACCAACTGAGCTATTCCCGCTTGGTGATGCGCATTCTATAGAATCCTGAGCACCCGTCAACCCCTTGATTCAAAAAAGTTTTATTTCTTTTCGACGGTGGTGCGCAGATGGGGCCAGGCGGCGCGCAGGTACTGGAGCATGGACCAAAGGGTCAGGCCGGCGGCGACGAGCAGCAAAGCGTAGCCCAGCACTACCCAGAAAGTGAAGGCCGGCGGGTTGGCCAACAGGATGACCAGCGCGAGCATTTGTGCGGCGGTTTTCCATTTGCCCATGTTGGAGACGGCAACATGGGCACGGGCGCCGATTTCGGCCATCCATTCGCGCAGGGCCGAGACGACGATTTCGCGGCCGATGATCACCGCAGCCGGCAGGGTCAGCCACAGGTTGCCGTGTGCCTGCACCAGCAGGACCAGGGCCACGGCCACCATGAGTTTGTCGGCCACGGGGTCGAGGAACGCGCCGAAGGGCGTGCTCTGTTCCAGGCGTCGCGCCAGGTAGCCGTCGAGCCAGTCGGTGGCGGCCGCGAAGGCAAACACCGAACTTGAGGCCAGGTAGCTCCATTCGTAAGGCAAATAGAACAGCAAAATAAAAATCGGGATGAGCAGGACGCGTAGAACGGTGATCAGATTAGGGATATTCATCGGCACAACTGGCTACGAGGTGGAAAGGCATTCTATTCGCTGTGCAGATTCGCATAAATCAATTCAGCGAGCTTTTTACTGATACCGGGTGCTTTGGCTATCTCGTCAATGCTGGCACGGGACAGCTCCTGCAAGCCACCAAAATGTTTGAGCAAGTCGCGACGTCGTGTTGGCCCGACCCCCGCCACCCCTTCCAGGGTGGAGGTTCGCCGGGTTTTGCCACGGCGGGCACGGTGGCCGGTAATCGCGAAACGGTGGGCTTCGTCGCGAATCTGTTGGATCAAATGCAGTGCGGGTGAGTCGCCCTTCAACGTGAACTCATGGGCGGCGTCATTCAAGTACAACGTCTCGAAACCGGCCTTGCGCGTAGCGCCCTTGGCCACACCGAGCAGGATCAGGTCGGGCACGGCCAGCTCATTGAGCACATCACGGGCCATGGACAACTGGCCCTTGCCGCCGTCCACCAGCAGGATATCGGGCAGCTTGCCCTCGCCGTCCTTCAACTTGCTGAAGCGTCGCGTGAGGGCCTGGTGCATGGCGGCGTAGTCATCGCCGGCGGTGACGCCTTCGATATTGTAGCGCCGGTAGTCGGATTTGATCGGTCCTTCCGGCCCGAACACCACGCAGGAAGCAACCGTGGCTTCGCCGCTGGAGTGACTGATGTCGTAGCACTCCAGGCGCTGGGGCGGCTCATCCAGCTTAAGCACCTCGGCCAGGGCATCGAAGCGCGCCGCGACGTGCTGTCGATTCGCCAGACGTGCGCTCAAGGCCTGTTCGGCGTTGGTGACGGCCAGTTGCTGCCAACGGGCGCGGGTGCCGCGTACGCGATGGCTGATGTCCAGCTCGCGGCCACGCAGTTCGTGGATAGCCTCGATCAAGGTGGGAAAGTCTTCATGCACCACGTTGACGATCAGCTCCGACGGCAGGTCGCGCTCGGGACTGCTCACGTAGTACTGGCCGAGGAACGCGGCCATGACTTCGGCCACATCCTCGTCGATACCGGTCTGCGGGAAGAAATTCTTGCTGCCCAGCACCCGCCCGCCCCGTACGCTGATCAAGTGCACGCAGGCACCACCGGGGTTGACGAAGGCGGCGATCACATCGACATCCCCCGTGCCGCCTTCCATGCTCTGCTGATCCTGAACCCGACGCAGCAGGGAAATCTGGTCGCGTAGCTCCGCGGCGCGCTCGAAATCCAGGGTACCGGCGGCTTGTTCCATGGCAGAGGAGAGCTCGTCGGTGAGCGCATTGCTGCGTCCTTCGAGGAACATCACCGAATGGCGTACATCCTCTGCATACTCCACCGAATCCACCAGACCCACGCAAGGCGCTTTGCAGCGTTTGATCTGGTATTGCAGGCACGGCCGCGTGCGGTTCTTGTAGAAGCTGTCTTCGCATTGGCGCACAAAAAAGGTTTTTTGCAGCAGGCTCAAGCTTTCACGGATAGCGCCGGCGCTGGGATAGGGCCCGAAGTATTTGCCCTTGGCCTTCTTCGCGCCACGGTGAATGCTCAACCGCGGGAAGTCGCCGTCGGATAAAAACACGTAGGGGTAGGATTTATCGTCACGCAGCAGGATGTTATAGGGCGGCCGCCACTCCTTGATCAGCGTCTGCTCAAGCAGCAGCGCTTCGGTTTCGTTGGCGGTGATGGTGGTTTCGACCTGGGCGATACGCGCCACCAGAGCGGCGGTTTTCGGCGCGAGTCCCGACTTGCGGAAATAGCTCGCCAGGCGGTTCTTCAGGTTCTTGGCTTTGCCGACATAAAGCAGGCGCGCCTCACTGTCGAACATGCGGTACACGCCAGGGCGGCCACTGCAGGTTGAGAGAAAGGCACTTGGATCAAACGGTGTGGTCATGTCAGGCGCTGGCGTCCACCATGCCGTGGCGCACCGCGAGCAGGGTCAATTCCACATCACTGCTGATGGCGAGCTTCTCGAAAATGCGATAGCGGTAGGTGTTGACGGTCTTGGGCGACAGGCACAGCTTGTCGGAGATGGATTGGACCTTTTGGCAACCGACGATCATCAGGGCAATCTGGATTTCCCGTTCCGACAGCGCATCGAACGGCGAGTCGCTGGTGGGCTGGAAGGACTTGATCGCCAGCTGCTGCGCGATCTGCGGGCTGATATAGCGCTGGCCGGCAAACACCAGGCGAATGGCTTGCACCATTTCGGCCAAGCCTGCGCCCTTGGTCAGGTAACCCGCGGCACCTGCCTGTAAAAGCCGAGTCGGGAACGGGTCTTCTTCGCACACCGTCACTACCACGACCTTGATGTCCGGATGACTGCGCAGCAATTTGGTCGTGGCGCCAAGACCGCCAATCCCAGGCATCTTGACGTCCATTAACACCACATCGGGTTTCAACTCCCGGGCCTTGATCAGGGATTCCTCGCCCGACTCGGCCTGGCCGACTACTTGCAGGCCATCGATGTCAGCCAGCATTCGTGTAATGCCTGTACGAACGAGATCATGGTCATCGACTACTAGCACCCTAATCAAGCAGACACCTCGCGAAATGGTCTTATAGGTTGCTGAACACCTTAGCAAAAAACCGAGGCTCAGACCTAGGTGCAAGTGTCATATATATAGAGTTTGGCCAGGCAGCCGCCATCCGCCGGGAAGCGGACGGTTCAATTTCCCGGACGAAGTGTCAGGACTCCTGGGCCACCGGCTTGGCTTTTCCATTCAGTGCAATGGAATGTTTGGCCAAGGTCGACGCCAAGCGACGGATCGCGTCCTGATCTTCCTTGATCATCACACGGTAGTCCCCCAGCACTTCCTCTTCGATCTGACTGAGGGTTTCGAGTTGGATCGGCGTGGCCGTGCCGGTCAACACATACAGCACGTCCACCCCTTTTTCGGCGACACGAGACAAATAATCGGCTTTGGGCGTACGCCCCCCACTTTCATATTTACCTTGCGCATTGGCTTCAACGCCGCCTATCTCGCCAAACACTTTTTGCGACAGGCCGAGTCGCTCTCTTTCTTGCCTCAAACGCGAACCGATTCCACTCATTTGGATGTATGATCCTATTTGGCACACCCCAAGAGGTGATCCACTCATCTCTTAGTTAAACAAACTTGAACGGTTTTGAACTATGCCCGGAATCCGTACTGCCGCACAAGCCAAGGCCTGGCTGGAACATCAAGGAAAGTCTGTTCAAGCGTTCGCGCGCGAACATGGCGTGGATCCGGCAACCACCTATCAAGTGCTCGCCGGGCGCAAAAAGGGACGGCGTGGAGAGGCCCACAAGGTAGCGGTCCTTCTGGGTATGAAAGAAGGGGTCATCCTGTCCGAGGCGGATGGCCAGGCCCACGATCAGGAAGCCGATGTTTGACGTCAGTATGCGCTTATTGCGCGCGAGTACATGGTTAGCTTGAACGGCAGACACGCTCCATGCGCCAGAAGCAGTCCTCTTCACCGACGATGCTGAGTCCGTTGCGCTGATAGAGCTCGCGGGCCGGATTGGACTTGAACACCGTCAAACGCAGCAGGCCCTGCGCCTGCGCCTTGACTGCCATCTGCTCCAACACCCAACTGCCCGCGCCGAGTCCGCGATACGCTTGGAGCATATGCAGTTCGCGAATATAGAGCGCCCGGCTGTCGCGACTCAGGCTGATAAAACCCAGCACGGTGGCGTCCTGACAAATCAGCCAGTTTTCCCGGCCAGCCCAGGCGGTGTCAAAGCCGTCGCCGGACCACCACAATCCGTATTGCACGTAATAGCGGCTCATGGCTTCGTGGGTCAGCTTGCGTGCAAATGGCAAGTCCTGGTCTGTTGCCGCGCGCAGATAAAAGCTCATTCAGAGCGTAACCACTTGGCCAGCCCACACGCCGCTATCGCGACGGGCGATCACCAGCACATCCCCCGTGCCAGGCGCAGCGGCAAGCAAGCTGCCATCAGCGGCCCAGATCGCACTGCGACCGGCGCAGGCCCACCCCCCTGACGGGCCACCGTGATTGGCCATCAACACCAGCATGCGATGCTCAGCGGCATAGCCCTCAAGCAACGCACTGTCGGCTGCATAGCCACCTTCGCTGATCAATACACCGGCGGCGTACACATTTGCGTCTGCCTGCGCCGCGGCACGCGGGTGGCTGGCATGGGCAAAATCTGCGCACACCGCCAAGGCAATCCGGTCATTGCCCCACTCAAGGGCTGCACCGCCCTGCCCTGCGACAAACGCAAGCTCTTCGCCATCATGCAAATGCTGCTTGGTGTAGAGCGCCAGAGCTCCGTGCGCCCCCAGCACCAGTGCACCTATCAACACTGCCGAATCAGGCGCCAGTCGAATCGGCATACCCACCACTGCCGTCAATCGCAGTTCCCGTGCCATCTCGCGTAACGGCGCCAACAGTGCATCTTCCGGGGCAATCGCCAATTCGGCCGCCAGGGACGGCTCATACCCCGTCAACGACAACTCCGGAAATACCAGTAATTGCACGCCGTGCTCCGCTGCCACACGCATGAAGGCCAGGTGTCGCTGGATATTGGCCGGCACATCGCCCGCGATGGAAATGGATTGAGCAGCAGCAAGGGTCAAGGCAGTCATGGTCGCGTCCAGGCAATCATCGTCAAAGTGTTATCAGCATATCGGCACGTACCCCATAGCCGTAAGTCCCCTGCCGCAATAGAAATTACTGATTGAAACTGCCAGTGCGCCTCTAGTAAGCTCCCCCCATCATTTGGAGAACGACCATGTTGCCTCTCGCCCACTCTCAGGTTTGCCCTGCTGCCAGCGCCCCGCGCTCGGTGCCGGCTACCCGTGTGAACGGTTCGAGCGCAGCTGTAAGCTTTTATTTTGGGTATTGGTTTAGCCACTGGCGCGCCTGATACCTGAAATCGGCGCCCACTGTTCAAGGGGTCGCCTACCAGAGAAATCTAACCCCCGGTCGGCTCCCCGACCGGGGGTTTTGTTTTTTCAGCCTCTAATAAATTTTGTTTGATCACGAACACTTAAAGGACTCACGACATGAACTACGCCACCTATTACCGCTACGACACCTCTACCGCATGGCGATTTAGCCAGCTCCGTTCGGGACAGCCTGCCGCCTCCGACCGGTCACCTATCGGTGGCAAGCCAACACACGTAGCCAGTACGGCCAATTGTCGAACACCCCAGTAGGCCAAGCGCGCGGGAACAACCCGCCGCTTGCCCAGGAAGCCTTGAATATGAACTCCTCCGTCGCCGCTCTGCCCGTTTCGAACCTGATCAGCGCCAATGAAGCCCTGACCCAGCGCCTGCCCAGCGCCCTTGAGCTCAAGCACCAGTTAGCCCTCAGCCCGTTCCTCAATGAACAGGTCCACGCTCATCGCCAAGCCGTGCGCGCCATCCTTGATGGCGAAGATTCACGCTTGCTGGTGATTGTCGGCCCATGCTCGATCCACGACCCGGAATCGGCCATGGAATACGCCCGCAATCTGAAGAAGCTGGCACTCGAAGTCAGCGACCAGATGCTGCTGGTGATCCGCGCCTACGTCGAAAAACCGCGCACCACCATCGGTTGGAAAGGCCTGGCCTACGACCCGCGCCTGGATGGCAGCGATGATATGGCCGCCGGCCTGCGCCTGTCCCGCGAGCTGATGCGCGAAATGCTGCGCCTGGGCCTGCCGGTTGCCACCGAGCTGTTGCAACCCATGGCCGCTGGCTACTTCGATGACCTGCTCAGTTGGGTGGCGATTGGCGCGCGCACTACCGAATCGCAGATCCATCGCGAAATGGCCAGCGGCCTGGGCATGCCCGTAGGCTTCAAAAACGGCACCGACGGCGGCGTGACGATTGCCTGTGATGCGATGCGCTCGGCCTCCCACCCGCACCGCCACTTCGGCGTCGACAGCCAGGGCCACCCGGCGATCATCCAGACTTCGGGCAACCCCGACACCCATCTGGTACTGCGCGGCGGTCACCGTGGGCCGAACTACGATGCGCACAGCGTCGCCCAGATCAAACATGACCTGGCCACGTCCAAGGTCACGCCGCGCATCATGGTCGATTGCAGCCATGCCAACAGTGGCAAAGACCCATTGCGTCAACCGGCAGTGTTCAACGACGTGCTGGAGCAGCGCTTGCAGGGCGACACTTCGCTGATCGGCATGATGCTGGAAAGCCACTTGTTCGAAGGTTGCCAGCCGTTGAGCGCGTCGATGAAATACGGCGTATCGGTAACCGATGGCTGCCTCGGCTGGAACGGCACCGAGCAGTTGTTGCGCAGTGCCGCCGAACAGTTACGCGCCCGAGGCTGACCGAACAAGGCGCTGCTGCAACGGCTACAGCGCCTTCACGTCACGAGGGTCATTCGTGATGTGTCGTCAATAGTCCTTTTCGGATTCGATGGTGTTTCCAAAGGAACGACAAGCGGATACTCGACTCCACTGCCTACAGCCTTATTGGAGTCACTGATGTCTATCCCTACGCAAAAAGTCCCCGCCTTCGGTCTCGGCACCTTTCGCCTTAAAGGCCAGGTGGTGATCGACTCGGTCAGTACCGCCCTGGAACTGGGTTACCGCGTCATCGATACCGCGCAGATCTACGAGAACGAAGCCGAGGTTGGCCAAGCCATCGCCGACAGCGGTATTGCGCGTGACGAACTGTTTATCACCAGCAAGATCTGGATCGACAACTTTGCCGAAGGCCGCTTGATCCCAAGCCTTGAGGAAAGCCTGCGCAAACTGAAGACCGATTATCTGGACCTGACCCTGATCCACTGGCCATCGCCGGAAGACCAGGTGCCCGTCGCCGAATTCATGGGCCAGTTGCTGCAAGCCAAGCGTCTGGGGTTGACCCGCCAGATCGGCATTTCCAACTTCACCGTCGACCTCATGAAGCAGGCTATCGCGGCGGTCGGCGTCGAGCACATCGCCACCAACCAGATCGAACTGCACCCCTACCTGCAGAACCGGAAGGTGGTGGATTTCGCCACCGCCCACGGTATCCAGATCACCTCGTACATGACCCTGGCCTACGGTGAAGTGCTCAAGGACCCGGTCATCCAGCAGATCGCCCAACGCCACCAGGCCACCTCGGCGCAGGTCGCCCTCGCCTGGGCCATGCAACTGGGTTATGCCGTGATCCCATCATCGACCAAGCGGAGCAACCTCGAAAGCAACCTCAAGGCCCTGCACCTGGCCTTGAGCGCCGACGACATGGCCCGCATTGCCAGCCTGGAACGCGGCCAGCGCTTGACCAGCCCCAAGGGCATTGCGCCGAAGTGGGACTAAACCCCAGTCACCGGCAAACGGGATAACTCCCGCAGCCAGGGCAACACCCGCAGGCCACGCGTGGCCTCGGGTGGATCTATGATGTCCATGAAGTGTTCGAGGCTGACGTTGTCCGGCACCCCGGGCAAGCGCACCAGTACAGTCGGCGTTGCGCCGACAGACGTGCCCAGGTCCAGGTGGTCGTAGACCAGCACATGCCGCGCCTGAGGTTGCGGTTCGCAGGCATTGACCGCAAGCCCGGCATTGATGATGAGTACATCGAACGGTTCGGCCGGGATGGCCGTCAGTATCTGGACCTCTTCGAAGGTGTCTACCGGCACGATCCGGTGGTACCCCAGTTGGTTGAGCATTTTCTCGATATACAGCCGTTGCAGGTGCTGTTCATCGGCAATCAGGATAGACAGTGCTTTGTTCGGCATGGCAAACCCCTGGGCTGGCAGCGCGCGTCAGTAAGAGCGGCCCATTCTCCAGACATATCCCGAAGACAAAATCAGGCATGTTCCCCTTTATCGTAGGAGTTATCCCAAATACACCGAATGACCGTTCACTGCGGTAAAGCCTGATTGCAATATCGGGCCAGGCTGTGATGCAGCCCATCAATCGCAACACCTACCGCCTCAACCGCAGTGCCCACCGCATCGCTGTCCTGCCGTTCACAGACCCCTTCCAACGCCTCGCAACAGCCGATCAACCTCTGGGCCTTGATCATCCGCGCGCCGCCTTTGACGCGATGAGCGAGGTCATGCAGCGTGAAGAAATTCACGGGGCCCGACGGTTCAGGCAACAAGGCCCGATCCTCCTCAAGGCTGGTAAGCAATGGGGTCAGCAACTCGCCCAGAGCGCCCTTGTCGCCTGCGGTCAGCGTGATCAGCGGGCTTAAATCGAACACCGGCTCGGTCTCGACCGACAGGGCACCCGCCGTGCGCGAGACCAGGGCCGTGCGCAAGTCCTCAAGCCCCGTGGGTTTGAACAGGCAACCGTCCATGCCCGCTTGCCGACAGCGCTCGGCCTCCTCCGGCCGGGCATTGGCGGTGAACCCCAGCAACAGGCACGGCGGCGCCCCGCGCTGACGTTCCAGCGCCCGGATTTCACGGGCCAGCGCGTAGCCATCCTTGAGGGGCATATTGCAATCGGTGATCACGCCGTCGAAGTGCCCGGCCTGCCACAGCACTAGCCCTTGGCCGCCGTCCTCGGCCGTGGTGATGCGATGCCCCAGGAAGCTCAGTTGTCGCGCCAGCAAAAGACGGTTGGCCGGGTAGTCGTCCACCACCAGGATATTCAATGCGCGAGCCGTCGGAACAGGCGGCACGGGCAAGCCAGCCGGTGCGGCAGCGGTCAATGTCAGCGCCAACGTCACGTCCACCCGCGTGCCCTTGCCCAGCATACTGCTCAGGTGCAGTTGGCCGCCCATCATTTCGCACAGGCTGCGGCTGATCACCAACCCGAGGCCCGAGCCGCTGCGCGCGGACTGTTCATGGTTGCTGCCCTGGATAAACGGGTTGAACAAGCGCTGTTGATCCTCGGCACTGATACCGATGCCCGAATCCTCTACCCATAAACGCAGATGCAACTGGCCGTCCGCCAATGCCCCGCTAGCGCCCAGGCGAACCTGGCCGGCGTGGGTGAACTTGATGGCATTGCCCAATACATTGGAGACCACTTGCTTGAAACGCAGCGGATCGATCAACACGGCACAGTCGATCGCAGGGCTCAGCTCCACATGCAGCACCAGTCCCTTGTCCCGTGCCAACCCCTCGAATACACGTGCCACCGACGCCAGCAATTCGTGCGGATTGGCCGGTGCCAGGGTCAGCGACAAATGGCCGGACTCGATCCGTGCGATATCCAGAATATCGCCGATCAACTCCAGCATGCTGCGGGACGCCACCGACGCCACCTCCAGCGCATCAAGGTCCGCCCGGCCTTGCTCGGCATTTTTCAGGGCCAGTTCGATCATGCCGATCACCGCGTTCATGGGGGTGCGGATTTCATGGCTCATGGTCGCCAGAAACGTCGTCTTGGCGCGGTTGGCGGCGTCGGCCTCCTCTTTGGCCTCTTGCACCTGGCGCAGCAGACGCTGGCGTTCACTCACGTCGACCCAGCCGGCAATCATGCCGACCACTTTTTCGTCGCCATCACGGTAAGGCAGCATCCACTGGTAGATGGTCAGCACATCGCCGTTGGGCACCTTGAGCACGCGGTCATGGATCTGCGGTTCGCCCTGCTCCATCAAGCGCAAGTAGTCGGCATGGAACGACTGCGCCTGGGGCAGATTGCCGGTGTCGGTTTCCACCACGGTCTTGCCAATCACGTCTTCCAGCTTGAAGCCGAATACGTCCAGGTAAGCGTTATTGCAGGCCATCAGGCGGCCCTGGCGATCACGCACGTAAATCGGGTGAGGCGTACCGTCGATCAACACCCCCATGAAACGCATCTGGTCGCTCAAGGCGCGCTCGGCCTGGGCGCGCTTGCGTATCAGATTACGCAAATAGAACACCCACCCCAGGGTCACCAGCAGCAACAGCGCGGCCAGGCCAAATCCCTGGATGATCACATTGCGATGGCGCAGCCAGTAACTGTCTTCGATGATGATTTCGCCGCGCCAATGGTTGGTCAATTCGTCCATCTCTTCGGGGCTGATGCTCAACAACGCCTTGTCGAGAATCGAATACAACTCCAGTTGGCTGCGGTTGACGCCAAAGGTGATGCGCGCAGGCTCCGCGCCGACCGTGCTGGTGATGCGCAGGCGATCACGGTAATGCCGCGCGATCATGTAGCGCGCGCTGATCAATGAAACGATGGTCGCGTCCACCGTGCCCTTGGCCACCATCTCCAGGGCTGTTTCCGGGTTTTCGACATCGACAAACTCGATACCGGGGTAATCCCGGGCAATCTGCGCGGCGAGGCTGTTGCCGCCAATAAAAGCCAGGCGCTTGCCAGGCATGTTATCCAGTGTCACCAGGCGGTCATTGCCCACAGGCACCACTATCACATAGGGGTTGGACAGGTACGGCCGCGTAAATCGAATTTTCTCGGAGCGCTCCACGCTCGGTGTGATGACGGCCAGCATGTCCACGCGCCCGGTGCTGGTTTCGTCGACTTGCCGCGGCAGCGAACTGCCCTGTTCCACGTCGAATTTGAGGCCGGTGCGCAGACTGATGCGTGACAGCACCTCGGCGCTCAAACCCTCGAATTGGCCCTGCTCGTTGAAAAAGGACAGCGGTACGAATTTGTCGAGCACCGCGACTCTCACCCGTGGGTGCTTTTGCAACCAGCGCTGTTCACTGTCACTCAAACGCAGCCGATCAGCCTCAAGAAACCCACTGCCGCCGGCACTCCAGCGGCGCAGGATCTCCATCTGCTGGCTGGCCGGAACGGCGACCAACGCGGCGTTGATGATGTTCAGCAGGCGCGTATTGTCTTTGACGAAGGCAAACCCGAACGGGTTGACCTCCAACGCGGAAAAGTCGGCCATGCGTACATTGTTGAGGTGGTTTTTGTTGATCAGGTAGCGAGTGCTGATGGCATCGCCCAGATACACGTCCGCCTGGCCGAACGCCACGGCCCCGATGGCTTCGAAGGTCGAGGCAAACAACACCAGGTGCGCATCCGGGTAGAAGGCCTGGACGGTCTCGGGCTGCATATAGTGATAAAGCATCGCCACGCGCTTGCCGGCGAGATCGGCACTCAGCGTGTGGCTCTCGCCGGCGCGCGTCACCAGCGCGGGTTGGTCGTTGGCGTAAGAACGTGACAACACCAATTGCGGGTCGGCCGCTTCGTAACCATTGGCCGAGCCCAAAAAGTCCACCGCACCGGTCTTGAGTGCCTCGATTACTTCATCACGGGTGTCGTAACGCCGTACCTCAATCGCAACATTCAGCGCCTGGGCAACCAGCGCCGCATAATCGGCGGTGATGCCTTCCAGTTCGTCCTTATTGTTGCTCAGGTCGAACGGTGCGTAATCGGGCGCCGACACCCCCATCACCAGCGTGCGTCGCTCACGCAACCACTGCCAGTCGGTTTCGCCCAGCGCCACCTGGGGGTATTCAAGGCTTGAGTGTCCCTGCAGGCTCAGCGTGCGGGGTTCATCCAGGGCCATCACTGGCCAGGACAACAGCCCCAGCAGCAGGATGGCCGCGAGTTTCAGCCGCCGGGAGGTGATCATTTCAGATCAGATGATTGCGCTGGGCGAATTTGGACAGATGCACCACCGACGACATGCGCAGCTTTTCCTTGAGGCGCGTCTTGTAGGTGCTGATGGTTTTGTGGCTCAGCAGCATTTGCGCGGCGATCTCGTTATTGCCCAAGCCCAGAGCCAGCATCTGCAGGACCGTCAACTCACGGTCCGACAAGCCTTCGATCATCTGCAGTTCGGTTTCTTGCAAGTCGTCGCGTCGCACCGAACTGGTGGGCAGGCTGGGGAAGCAACTGTAGCCGGACCGGATGGCCCGGATGGCCTTTTGCAGCTCATCGAGTTCACCGGTCTTGGCAACAAATCCCATGGCGCCGGCACGCATGCAGCGGGTAGAGAAGAACACCGCCAGGTAGGAGGTCAGCACCAGGATCCTGCACGGCAGGTCCAGCGCCTTGATCCGGTTGATCACCTCCAGGCCGCCGAGCTTGGGCATTGCCAGGTCAAGGATGACCAGGTCCGGGCGCTCCTCGCGGGCAATCTGCATGGCATCGGCACCGTTGCCCGCCTCAAAGATGGTCTCGAAACCTTCCTGCTTCAACAGGTACTTCACGGTGGCGCGTATAAAAGGGTGATCATCCACAATTAAAGCTTTGTTGTTGCTCATAAAATTCCCCTGCGAGGGTCAGTACGCTTACACATCACGCGGGACTCATCTACCTGTGAGAAATGACAGTTCCGACAAACGGCGCTGACGACTTCGCACACTACTTCAGGCAGAACAGGCCCCTCCTCTTGAAACCACACGGTAAACATGTAAAGCCGCGCCTGGATTCCTGAACGGGCACAAGCGCGCAACCTTAACAACGGCAAGTGGATTCAAATGAAGGGATAATCTCGAATTAATGTAGGACTATTCCTCGCTACAGCATGACCAGCCTTGCGCAAGGTGTTGCCTCGCGCCAGCCGCCTATTCGGTGGTGCTGGGGCTCCAGAACGCCTGAACCACCAGGGTCGACAGGGAAATCCGCGCCACCAGGGCGTCCAGTTCGTCACCGTCCACCGACGTCACCGCCAGGGTGGCTTCGATTTCCACTTCCTCAGTGCCGAACGGGCGCACATCGACGTCGCTGGCCGGGTAGTTGCAGCGCGCAAGTTCAGCCTCCAGTAGCGCCAGCACGGCCTTTTGCTGGGTGCGTCGGGCGATCACATACAAGATGTTGGTGACCTCCGCCGACACCACATCCAGCGGCTGGCGGTTGATGTTATTGACGATCGGCCGCAGCAGGGTGTTGGCCGCCAGCACAAACAACGTGCCCAGCAACGCTTCAAGGATCAGGTCGGCACCGGCGCATGCCCCCACCGCCGCCGACGCCCACAGCGTGGCGGCTGTGTTGAGCCCGCGCACATTGCCTTCTTCACGCATGATCACGCCGGCACCGAGAAAACCGATGCCCGACACCACATACGCCACCACCCGCACCGCACCGTCCGCCCCACCCAGGCGGTTGGCCATGTCGACAAAAATTGCCGCGCCCACCGCCACCAGCACGTTGGTCCGCAGACCCGCCGTACGCTGCCGGTACTGGCGCTCGAAGCCGATCAGGCCGCCGAGGATGAAGGCGGCGGTGAGACTGACCAGAGTGTCGATCAGGGAGTTGAGGTTGATGTTGTTGATTGCTTGCATAAAAAGTCTCTCTGTATGCAACTGCCGAACCGTATGGGAGCTGGCTGGCCTACGATGGCCATAGGTATCTACACAACCTCCGTTGAACGAAAAATCCACGGCCAACCGGCTGTTGTGGTGAGCGGGTTTGCCCCGCTCACCACAAGAAGGTTTTTCAATTTTTAAAAATTGTGCAGGTACCTATGCCCTGCTCCCACAAGGTCCAGGGCATTTGAATTAACGGGTTACTGCCAGCCGAACTTACGGATGTAGTAGCCCTTCACTGCCTGGGTCAGTGCCATGTATGCCAGCAGAATCACCGGCAGGAACACAAAGTACAGCGACGGCAACGCCTGCAGCTTGAAGTAGTGCGCCAACGGCCCCATCGGCAGGAAAACCCCCACGGCCATGATCACCCCGGTCATCACCATCAACGGCATCGCCGCACGGCTTTGCAGGAACGGGATTTTCGGGGTGCGGATCATGTGCACGATCAGGGTCTGGGTCAGCAGCCCCACCACGAACCAGCCGGACTGGAACAGCGTCTGATGGTCCGGCGTATTGGCATCGAACACATACCACATGAGCGCGAACGTGGTGATGTCAAAGATCGAACTGATCGGCCCGAAAAACAGCATGAAACGGCCCACATCCCCCGGCTGCCAGCGTTGTGGTTTAGCCAGCATTTCGTCGTCGACGTTGTCGAACGGAATCGCGATCTGCGAAATGTCGTACAACAGGTTCTGCACCAGCAGGTGCATCGGCAACATTGGCAAAAACGGAATGAACGCACTGGCCACCAGCACCGAGAACACGTTGCCGAAGTTGGAGCTGGCGGTCATTTTGATGTACTTGAGCATGTTGGCGAAGGTACGCCGGCCCTCCAGCACACCCTCCTCCAGGATCATCAGGCTCTTTTCCAGCAAGATGATGTCGGCCGCTTCCTTGGCGATATCCACCGCGCTGTCCACCGAAATGCCGATATCCGCCGTGCGCAGCGCCGGCGCATCGTTGATGCCATCGCCCATGAAGCCCACCACATGCCCATTGGCCTTGAGCAGGCGCACGATGCGTTCCTTGTGGCTGGGCGTCAATTTGGCGAACACATTGGTGACTTCAACGGCCTCTGCCAGTTCGGCGTCGGTCATGTCTTCGATGTCGTTGCCCATCAGCAGGCCCTGTTGCTCCAGGCCCACTTCGCGGCAGATCTTGGCGGTGACCAGCTCGTTGTCGCCGGTCAAGACCTTGACCGACACACCGTGGGCCTTGAGCGCCTTGAGTGCCGGCGCAGTGCTCTCCTTGGGTGGGTCGAGAAACGCCACGTAGCCAATCAATGTCAGGTTGTTTTCATCTGCCAGGCTGTAGGTGTCACGCCCCGGTGCCATCGGTTGCGCGGCCACGGCCACCACGCGCAGGCCTTCTTCGTTGAACGCCGCAGTCACTTGGCGAATGCGCGCCAGCAGTTCATCGGTGAGCGCCTCGCTGGTGTCGCCATGGCGCACGGTGTTGCACACCGACAGGATCTCTTCCACTGCGCCCTTGCAGATCAACAGGTGCGGCAAGCCTTGCTCGGCCACCACCACCGACATGCGCCGACGGTTGAAATCAAACGGGATCTCATCGACCTTGTGGAACGCCGTGCCCACCTTCAGCTCGCGATGCACCTCCACATGCTCCAGCACCGCCACGTCCAGCAGGTTCTTCAGGCCGGTCTGGTAGTAGCTGTTGAGGTAGGCCATTTCCAATACGTCGTCGGACTCTTCGCCCCACACATCCACATGGCGCGCCAGGAAAATTTTGTCCTGGGTCAGGGTGCCGGTCTTGTCGGTGCACAGTACATCCATCGCACCGAAGTTCTGGATCGCGTCCAGGCGCTTGACGATGACCTTCTTGCGCGACAGAAACACCGCGCCCTTGGCCAGCGTCGACGTGACGATCATCGGCAGCATTTCCGGAGTCAGGCCCACCGCAATCGACAGCGCGAACAGCAGCGCTTCGGTCCAGTCACCCTTGGTGAACCCATTGATGAACAACACCAGCGGCGCCATCACGAACATAAAGCGGATCAGCAACCAGCTGACCTTGTTCACGCCATGCTGGAACGACGTGGTCGCACGGTCGGTGGCCGTCACGCGTTGGGCCAGCGCGCCGAAATAAGTGCTGTTGCCAGTGGTGAGGATCACCGCCGTGGCCGCGCCGGACACCACGTTGGTTCCCATGAACAGAATGTTCTCCAGGTCCAGCGGATTACGCGTGTGGGCGTCCTGTTGCTGGGCGAACTTCTCCACCGGCATCGATTCGCCGGTCATCGCCGCCTGGCTCACAAACAGATCCTTGGCACTGAGCACGCGGCAGTCGGCGGGAATCATGTCGCCGGCCGACAGCACGATGAGGTCGCCTGGCACCAATTGTTTGATCGGCAATTCGATGCGCTTGGCTTCATCGCGGCGCAGCACCGTAGCCGTGTTGCTGACCATGGCTTTGAGCGCATCGGCGGCCTTGTTCGACTTGGCCTCCTGCCAGAAACGCAACAGCGTCGACAGCACCACCATGGAGAAAATCACCGTAGCGGCCTTCATATCTTCGGTCAGCCAGGAAATCACCGCCAGCAACGTCAGCAGCAGGTTGAACGGGTTTTTGTAGCAGTGCCACAGGTGCACCCACCATGGCAGCGGCTGCTCGTGCTCGACCTCATTGAGGCCATGTTGCGCGCGCAGGGTCTCGGCTTCCTGAGTGTTCAGGCCCTCGATATGGCTGCCCAAGGTACCGAGCAATTGCACGGTGCTGCTGTTGGCCGCGACCACCAGGGTTTGCGCCAGGGTCGGCGGCACTTCGCGGCTGACGCTGGCATCGGTGACGGTCTCGAGCATGGCCAGGCGACGGAAATGCCGGGCGATGTGCCGGGTCCGCAGGAAACCGGCAAAGAACTCTTTCAACAGGGTGAGGTTCATGGTGTAACTCCTGCGCGAGGAAAAACCGTCGTGCAGGTACCGCCCCTCCGCACCGCGCCTGTTACACAGGCACAGCCGGCTTGGCCCGCCCACCCTGAAGGCAGGCGCGTCCGTCGCATCCCGAGGTTACCCAGGTGCTGGTCAGCGTCGATGAGAGGGAATCAAACAGCTGCCAGGACAGGCCGCTGCCGAGATGCCGCTTCTCGCTTTTTTGGCGAGACAACGGCATCGGATGAATGCGCGTTACCTTGCCAAGCCTGTGCCGGTTACCGAAACCGGCCGACTACTGTCACTCGAACAAGTACCCACTGAGGGTCTCCGCTATTGATGAAAACGCGCGAAGCTTACGCCCCGGCCTCAGGAGAGTAAACCGTAGGAAAGTGTCCGAGTGGTGAATAAGAGGATTCTTCAGGATGGGTTCAGGAACCCCAATATTGAAGATGCCGATGCTTGAATGCGGGAGGGGACTGCGCACATCCGCGGCTACGGTGCCACGGGGCGATCGCGTGCCACCCGTATCAGGTAATCGTCCACATGGCCCTCCACCAACGCCTTGACCTGAATCGACACCCTGTTCACCTGACGACCCATCGCAATCCCATCCCGTGTACGCACCTGCACATACCCAAGTTTGGGCCAGAAGCGCTCGGCCCTGGTGTTACCCACCACCACCGTCAAGCGCAGCCACCGGGCGCCATTTTCTAATGCCCAACGCTCAAGGTCCGCATGCAGCCGTTGCGCAAAGCCAGTGCCATGCCTGCGCGAGTCCACCAGCAACAACCCGATATGCCATACGCCCTGCGCGAGCAAATCCGCCGCAATATTCACCACGGCGACCAAGCGATCGTCAGCGTCTCGATAGCCCAGCCAGTACATCCGGCTGCACGTCCACCCGGCCGGCAACGCCCCCTGCAACTCGTCGCGCGCTTCGGTCGGCGTGGCAGGCTCACCGTTGACCGCGATGAAGTAATCCGGCGCCTGCTCGAAAAACCGCTGCAGCTCGGCTGCGTCGCCGGCATTCAGCTCATCCACCCGAAGCCCCTCAAGAGAGCAAGTGATATCCATATCTCGCGCCTCTCTCAATCATCCCGCGTCAGCACTTCCAACAGCTCAATCTCAAAATGCAGGTTACTGTGGGGCGTAATATGCGCGCCCATCGACCGCTCGCCATAGGCCAGACGCGCCGGCACGAACAACCTGCGCACCCCGCCCACCCGCATGCCCATCAAACCCTGGTCCCAGCCTTTAATGACGCGCCCGGTGCCGATCACACACTGGAACGGCTTACCCCTTTTCCAGGACGAATCGAACACCGTGCCATCTTCCAGCGTGCCGGTGTATTGAGTGGTGATCAGCGCGCCCTTGACCACGGCTTTGCCGGTGCCCATGCGGGTGTCAGTGATCTGCAGTTCGTCGTGGCTCATGGGGTTCTCGTTGAAGGCGTAAAGGCTGGGGTTTTCCCAGAATCGGTGGGGTTTGGCAAGTGTAGGAACAATCTCAGTAGCGACATTTCCCTTTAACTTGCAGGACGTTTCCGAGAGAATCCCAACCGCTTGCGCCGCTTGCATCCGCTGGCTAGTCTTCGTCGGTCACTGCCAATTCAGTGACCGGGTTTAGCAGCCCGCCGATATGACTAGGCGCAAAGCGCCACCTTTTGCAGGGCGCTTTTTTTCGGCCCACGCTTCATGGTGGCCGTGCGCAGGGCACCTTCGGGTGCACCGGGTTCCTAGTCACCGGTCTGCTAACCTGCGCGTGGCCGCCACCCTTCAATCGTTTAGCAGCGATGTGGCGGCTCCTTACCGACTAGAGGAGCTTCAAAATGGACGAACTTGTCCCCGCACCACCCGCTTCAGAACTGCAATTTTTCACCACCACCCCAGACCTCAGCTTCGAAGACGCCCTGGCCCACGCCAGCAGCGTACTGCGTTGCGCAGCCGTGGCCGCGCAAACGGCAGGGGATCAACTGGACGGTACTTCACGCACGCTGGTGCTGTCGGTCATGCACCTGGTGGACATGGCAAGCGTGATGGTGGATCGCTCGCTGGAATGCGTGCAGCCGCGCTAGCCTTCCATCCCCCTGTGACGAGCAAGCTTGTTGTGGCGAGCGAGCTTGCTCGCGCTGGGCTGCGAAGCAGCCCCGAAACCTGCCGCCGAGATTTAACTGAAAACACACCTTAACTTACATCTGGATCGCTTCGCGCCCAGCGGGAGCAAGCTCCCTCGCCACAAGCCAATGGCGCCCGCCGCGTGGCATAGGTACGGCCCGAACGCCCCCTGCGCCCTAGTGCATTCGCACTGTGCGCCAAGCAATTGCTCTGCACTATCGGCCACCCCGGGTGTCGTAGTTTGCATGCGCTTTTTCCAGGGAGACACCATGAGCCAGGACGTCCTTGCCAAAGAAACCAACCGTCGCCAACTGCAGCAGATCATCTCCGGGCTGTCCGATGGGGTGATTCTGGCCGAGGTCGACCAGACCATTCTCTGGGCCAACGAAGCTGCGCTGGCCATGCATGGGGTGGGCGACGTGATGGGGCTGGGCGCCAGCGGGCAGCAGTATGTCGAACGCTTCACCCTGCGCTACCGCAATAACCATCCCGTGCAACCGGACAATTACCCGTTGGCCCGCGCAGCGGCGGGTGACGAATTCAGCGACGTGGTGGTGGAAGTCACCCCCACCGCCGACCCGGACAAAACCTGGGTACACCGTCTGCGCAGCCTGGTGATCAATGATTCTCGCGGTGAGCCGGAGTTGCTGGTGCTGATTCTCAGCGATGCCACCGAATGGGCCAGTGCCGAGCAGCGCTTCGAAAAAACCTTCAACGCCAACCCGGCGCCCGCGGTGATCTGCCGTTTGAGCGACCTGCGCTACATCAAGGTGAACCAGGGCTTTTTGGAGATGACCGGCTACAACCGCGACCAGGTCATCGGTAAATCGGTGTATGAACTGGATGTACTCGAACAGGCCGAGCGCAAGGACCTGGCCATCCAGCGCCTGGGCGAAGGCTCGACCATCCCGCAGATGCAGGCCGAACTGCGCCTGCCCGAAGGTGGCAGCAAACTGGTGGTGGTCGCGGGCCAGCCGCTGGACATGAACGAAGAGGACTGCATGCTGTTTTCGTTCATGGACCTGGAGCCGCGACGCAAGGCGGAGATTGCCCTGCGCCAGAGCGAGGAGCGTTTCGCCAAGTCGTTCCGCCTCACGCCGGTGCCGACCCTGGTATGCAATGCCGCCAACCGCCAGGTGGTGGACGTCAACGAAGCGTTCATGAGCATTACCGGCTATATCAGCGAAGAACTGATCGGCAAATCCATCGAGGACATCGACTTTATCGACAACGCCGATTGCGCGGCGCAGTTGTTCACCACCCTCGAAAAAGCCGGCAACCTCGACGGCCAGGACCTCAAGGTGCGCAAGAAAGGCAACGAGGTGATCGATTGCGTGGTGTCCGCCGACACCGTGATCATCCAGGACGCACCGTGCTACCTGCTGGTGCTGATGAATATTACCGAGCGCAAGCGTTCGGAACTGGAGCTGGTCGCGGCCATCGAGGAAGTGATGCAGGACGCCTCGTGGTTCAGCCAGACCCTGATCGAAAAACTGGCCAATGCCAAGAGCGTGAACAGCCCCAACCTGCCCAATATCAGCTACACCGACCTTACCGCCCGCGAGCGTGACGTATTGGGCCTGATCTGCGAAGGACTGGCCGACAAGGAGATCGCCTCACGCCTGAAGCTGGCCCCCAACACGGTGCGTAACCATGTGGCCACGGTGTACTCCAAGCTGGGGGTGCACAGCCGCAGCGCGGCAATCGTCTGGGCCCGTGAACGCGGGCTGTTTGCCGGGGAGTTACGGGTAAAAAAACAGCGCTGACAGTGCAAATGCACTAGTAGACCTAGTGCTAATTGGCCTTATGGTGCACGCGGCCAATCAATAACCTTTAACGCATAAACCTATGCCTTGAAGGAAGCCGCATGTTTACCCTCGCTCAACTGCGAAATAGCATCGAAGAAGGCTTGTCGCCCCTGACCTGCGAATTCACCCTGTGCCGGGATGCGTCCTTGACCCTCAAGGTCTACGACGCCGAAACCGGCCGGGTGGACCTGGTGGTCACCGGGATCAGCACCAACCGGCTGCAGACCCCGCAGGAAGTGGAAAAGATGGTCGAAGAGCTGCGCTACGAACTGGACAGCAACAACGTGGGCAAACTCACGCTTGAGGATTGGCCTTCAACGACGCCCCGATGAAATAGAACACCCCACCGCCGATGATGAATGCGCCCAGCATATAGAACATGGTGTGCGCCGGCAGGCTGGCCAGCACCAGCCCACACAACACCGGCCCCAGCGCGGCGCCAAGATTGGACAGGTTCTGCGCCCCGTAGTACATGCCCCGCAGGTGATCCGGGGCGATCCGGTCGATAAACATGTATTCGGCCGGGAAGACGATAATTTCCCCCACGGTAAACACCGCCATTGCCACCACCCACCACAGCACGCTGGTGGACAGCGCAAACCCGATCAACCCCAACATGAACATACTCAAACCGGCGATCAGCCACTGGCTCAGGTAGCGATGCGAGATGCGCCGACCAATCAGGTATTGCAACGCGATCACCAGCACGGCGTTGGTGGTGAGCACGGCGCTGATCACGGTGTAGGTGTATTCGGCGGTGGTGGTCGTCACCAGGTACTGCGACAGGTAAGCGGTGAACTGACCGAATACCACTGCGCTGAGCAGGCCGCCGAGGGTGAAGCACACCAGACGATGGTCCTTGAGCAGCACGCGACCCACCGCCAGGAATGACACAGGTTTTTGTGCAACATCCACGCGGGTCAATGTGCGGTCGCCCCAACGCCAGTACAGCAGGAAAAACCCCGCGCCCAACAGGGCCGACAGCATAAATGGCAGGCTGATATCCAGCTTGGCCACCATCGCCCCGAAAAACGGCCCGACCGCATAGCCGATATTGGTCAGGGTGTACTTGATAGAGAAGACTTCGCTGCGTGCTTCTTCAGGCAACAGACTGGCAAAACCGGCCTTTATCGCGATATCGATGAACGCATAGGCCAGGTTGATCAGGATCAGGCAGCTGTAGAACGCCCAGATATTCTGCGCCAGCAACGTGCCGATAAACCCCAGCACGAACAGCACGCTCATCCCCAGGAGAAGGCGGTAACTGTTGATACGGTCGACGAGAAAACCGCCATAGACACTCAGCAACGAGCCGACGATCAACGAGCTGCCGATCACCAGGCCGACCTGGCTGATGTCGAGGGCAAAGTGACGGGTGAGGTAGATCACCAGGTACGGAAACGTGATCGCCTTGGCCAACGTCAGCAGCAACGTGGCGCTCAGCAACAGGTTTACGGTGCGAGGGTAATTTCTGAGGGTGGCAAGCATCCTGCTCTCATTCTTCCAAAGGTAACGCGACCATTACGGCCGGTTACCTTAACGCAGGAACAGGAAAAAAGGAGATCACTTTTTGACAGGCGTGATCTGCAAAATGGTGCCGTTGGTGGTTTTGAGCAGCACGTATTTATCGCCCACGCGCGCCCATTGGCTTTCGTCTTCTGGCTGCTTAAGGCCGCGTTTTTTCCAGTCGCCGATGGCCGACTCCTTGCGCATCAGGATATCCGGGGCGCGGTCGCCTTCTTTAAGATCACGGGCATTGATGTTCGAAGGCTGCACGGTTTCCTGGGGGCTATCACCGGCCTGAACGACAAAGCTGGCGGTGCTCAGGCTGGCAGCGACTAAAACGCAGGCAAGCAGGGATTTGGACGTCATTGGGTACTCCTTCAATGAATGGCGCATACCCAGGTTCCGACCGCAACCGCGCGCAATCATTCACTGCGTGAGATCCGCCTGGTATCGCGCACGCCGCTTGTAAAACAAACTGCGTACAACCAGACCGCCCGCCACCGTTCACCTGCTAACCTTGCGCCAGCCCTATTCTCGAGTCTGACAATAATGAAAACCGCCCTGACCCGAACCAAACTCCTTGCCAGCGCCCTGGTGGTTATCGCCATACTCGGCGGCGCAACCTATTACCTGGTTGACCGTCACGTCGTCACAGGCTTGGTCAGCGGCACCGAATACAGCGAAGACCAGCTCAATGAAGGCGCGGTGGACGACCTCCACAGCCTGACACTGGCGCAAGCAAAAAAGCGCCTGAACTACCTGGAAATGGACGCGCGCGACAGCATCAACCAGATCGCAATGATCGAAAGCATGCGTCTGGAAATTTCACCGGTAGCCAACCCCGACCAGCCGACCGGCGAGACAAAACAGCTGCGCTATGACGAACCCTTTGTGCCGTTCCCCGCCGCCGAGCTGAAAACGGCGCTGGAAGAGCTCGCGCGGAAAACCCCGGCATTCGAGCAGTTTTTTTTCGACAACCAGTCGGGACTGAAACTGGACGTGGAACCGATCCGCGAGGTCCTCAAGCGTGGCGCCCTGCACGACCAGCGCGAGGAGGAACGTTACGCCGTACAAACCGTGTATTTTCGCGACGGGACGCAACAGGCGTTTGCCGACGTTGGGCTCGAAAATGTCGGAGAACAGGACACCTCCAAGGCCGAGCTCAAGGTCAACAAGCCGGTGGAGCGCGTCAGCGTCACCCTCACCTACCCGAGCTACCCCGACTTCAAGAAGATCGTGCTGGACCCCAAGCATCCGAAGGTCACCGGCGACAACGGTGAGGTCTACCAATTGACCGCCCTGGCGGACGATCGCGCCTCGCTGCTGTTGGTCACGCCAAAGGACAAAACCTACGTGGTCGAGGGCCTGAACGCCGACGGCAAGACACTCTACAGCGGCGGCAACAGCAGCAATTCCCCGCCGACCGCCGAGCAAAAGGCCAACCTGCGCGCGTACTACGACGAACTGCTGCGCATGCAGGACAATTTCTCCCGCTACACCACCAGCGCCGCGCTGCAGGAACACCTGGAGCAGTTCATCAACGGCCTGCCGGACAGCGCCAGCGCCAGCGCCCTGACCAACGTGCAAGCCACCTACCAGTTCGAAGACACCCCGGCGAGCATCGTCATCTATCAGCTGGACCCCACCCAACCGCAAACCCTGACGCTGGAGATGCACAACAGCGTGCCGCCCCAGGCGCGCTATATCGCTTACGACAACGCCACGAAAAAAAGCGGCTTTATCGACAGCAACGGCCAATGGGTGGTCAAACCGCGTTTTGAACGCATCGAGTACAGCCCGATGCCCGGCGTATTCAACATGCAGGTGGGCAAGACACCGCAGAAAGATGGCTGGAGCCAGTTGCTGTTCAAGTACTTTGCGTTCGTGCCTGGGGGGCATACGTTGAAGGAGTTGCCGTTCGAGATCATCGAAAAGCCGATCAACGATGACCTGATGATCGTCGAACGCGAAACCAACGGACCGTACGGCGTATACGACGTGAAGAAGCAGCAAG
This sequence comes from Pseudomonas lactucae, assembly GCF_036688725.1. NCBI lineage: Bacteria > Pseudomonadati > Pseudomonadota > Gammaproteobacteria > Pseudomonadales > Pseudomonadaceae > Pseudomonas > Pseudomonas lactucae. The sequence goes on from NZ_JAQQPT010000002.1 coordinate 287,983, forward strand.
TGGTGGTGCCGATGAAGTACGTCAATGTCCAGGTGGTCGGCGACCTGTTCATTGCCCGGCCTGGGCTGAAGACCTACGGCGGCGACTCGTCCTACGGTGTGTGGAACCTGGCCGGCAAGGAACTGCTGGCACCGCGTTTCTCCAACATCGACGTCGCCAGTGACTACCTCTACACCACCTCGGCTGACGGGGGACAAACAGACGTCTATACGCTGAAACTGCAAAAGCTCAACCCACCCGGCAGCACGGCCATCGGCGCTTTTATCCAGGGCCAGCCGCAACTGGTGCAAGACCGCAAAAGCCGGAAATACAGCTTTATCAACCCCGAAGGCAAACCCCTGCCCATCAGCTTGCCCTATGACGAAGTCGAGCCGTTCTCCAACGGCATGGCCGTGGTCAAAAAAGGGGAACGCTACGGCGCGCTCGACCTGACCGGCAAACTGCGCGTGCCCCTGAAGTACACCCGTCTCAACCCCTTCCAGAAAAACCTCGCCTCGGCGGAAATGGACGGTTTCAGAGGCCTGGTGCTGATCGACAAAAACAACACCCTGGTGAAAAAACTCGGCTCGTACACCACCTACAGCCTGCCCACCAACAGCAACGACGCGACGTACAGCATCTGGGACGCGAAAGACGAAAACCGGGTGAATGTGTTCAATGCCGACGGAGTTCAGGTGGACAGCTACCAACGCGAGTAAACGCCGTCGTGGCGAGGGAGCTTGCTCCCGCTGGGCTGCGCAGCAGCCCCAAAAAGCCCCACCGTAATCCACCTGAACGAACGCGGTGATCGGGTTGGGGCCGCTTCGCTGCCCAGCGGGAGCAAGCTCCCTCGCCACAAAGGGAATGACCTTAAAGCCAGGCGGCATCCCAAAGCGGGTAATCGCCGATATGCTCGACCAAGCCAGCACGCAACGGGTTGGCGATAATGTAGCGTGCGATCCGGATCAAGTCTTCTTCGGCACGTGCCGCATGGTCGTGATAACCGCTCTGCCAAAAGGCGCCCTGTGTACGGCGGGCTCGATTGATGGTCAACGTACTGCGCGATTTCACTTGCCTCATCACCTGAGGCAACGTCGCGTTTTGCAATTCAAACAGCCAATGGAAATGGTCCGGCATGATGACCCAAGCCAGTGAAGTCACCAGACCCAGATCGTGAGCTTGCTTGAGTTCTGCGACCAATAACCGTCCCAGCTGAAAATGGGTGAATACAGGCCGACGTTGGTAGACCACGGCGGTTACCAGATAAGCACGACCAGATTCCGAGTAACGACCACGACGTAGCAAATGAGAGTTGGGCTTTTGAAGCAATCCTTGGCTCCCTTGAATTGATAAGTGATCAATTCAAGCTAGCAGGCGCCCAGGATGAACCTATCAAACTCAATTTCTCAATGTGTCGTCCGTCCCCTTGTGGCGAGGGAGCTTGCTCCCGCTGGGCTGCGCAGCAGCCCCAAAAAGCCACACCGTAATCAACCTGAACGAATGCGGTGATCGGGTTGGGGCCGCTTCGCTGCCCAGCGGGAGCAAGCTCCCACGGGGCATTCACGTATCAATGCTGCCCTCATTGCCTTCATGAAATTAATCCTGTAATTTTTCATGAAATTTCAAGATATAAATTTCATGACGCAACAAGAAGAACTCGCCACCCTCGCCGCCCTGATCCACGACCTGCGTAAGCACAAGAAGCTCACCCTGGCCCAACTCGCGCAAAAGATCGAGCGCTCGGTGGGCTTTGTGTCCCAGGTCGAACGCGGGCTGTCGCGACCCACCGTGGCGGATCTCACCGCCATCAGCCACGCGCTGGACGTGCCCACCACGTATTTCTACAGCCAACCCAAACCCAAGGCCGTGGACTGGATCACCCGCCCCAACGAGCGGCGCACGGTGTATTACGCCAACGGCATCACCGACATCCTGGTGTCCCCCAGCATGAACGGTGCGTTTTCCATGCTCGACAGCCTGCTGGCCCCCGGCGCCAACAGCGGCGAACAAACCATGAGCGACCGCGCCGAGCAAGCCGGTTTCGTGCTGGAAGGCGAGCTGACCTTGTGGGTAGACGGCGAGCCCGATTCGGTCACCCTCGGCCCTGGCGACAGTTTCCACCTGGCCAGTTTCGCCCATTGCCGCTACGCCAACCTGACCGACCTGCCCGCCCGCGTGCTGTGGGTTTACAACTAGGAGCAACCCCGTGAAAAGTCACTCCCCCGCGCTGCTGGCCGAAGTACGGACCTTTCGTCAGCACCATCCCGAGGTGCGTTACGTCGACCTGATCGCCCTGGACATTCCCGGGCATTTCTACGGCAAGCGCTACCCCATCGAGATACTGGAAAAGGTCGCTGCCGGCAGCCCGCTGAAGCTGCCGCAGAATGCCATCCTGCTGGGCGCGCAAGGCGGGTTGTTCAAGATCGGCGATTACTGCTTCAACGATGGCGACCCGGACGCCAACCGCCGCCTGGTGCCGGGAACGCTCAAGCCGGTGAGTTGGGAATCGCAACCCCTGGGCCAGATGCTGATCACCTCCGACGGCACCGAAGCGCCCATCGAATTCGAACCTCGGGAAGTGCTGGCCAAGGTGATCGAACGCCTGCACCGCAAAGGCATTCATCCGGTGGTGGCGTTTGAACTGGAGTTCTACCTGTTCGACAAAAAACTCGACAACGGCCTGGCGCAATTCGCCCGCGACCCGCTGAGCGATGATGCCGATGACCAGCCCAACCTGCATATCGAGCGGCTGTCGCGTTTCAGCGAGGTGCTGGACGATATGGCGCAAACGGCCAAGGACCAGGGCATCGACATCACGGTGATCACCGCCGAACTCGGCCCCGGCCAGTTCGAGATCAACTTCGGCCACCTCGATGACGGCCTGCGCGCCGCCGACTGGGCCGCCCTGTTCTGCCGCAGCACCCGTGGCGTGGCGCTCAAGCAGGGTTATCGCGCCAGCTTCATGGCCAAGCCGTACCTGCAATTTCCGGGCAGTGGCATGCACGTGCACGTGAGTCTCTATGACGGCGCGGGCAACAACCTGCTGGCGGCGCACCAGCAACAACCGCTGCGCCACGCCGTGGCCGGGTGCCTGGAACTGCTGCCGCACTGCATGCCGATTTTCTCGCCCAACCACAACGCCTTCCGCCGCCTGGGCGGCACCGTAAATGCCGCGACCCGCGCCTGCTGGGGGTTTGAGGACCGTGACGCGTGCGTGCGCATCCCCGAGTCCGACCCGCGCAACCTGCGCATCGAACACCGCCTGGCCAGCGCCGACGCCAACCCGTACCTGGTGCTGGCGGCCATACTCGCCGGCCTGGAGCATGGCCTTGAAATCCGACAGGAACCCATCGCGCCCCTGAACGAGGACCGCTCAAGCGGCACCGACTTCCCCGTGGAAATGCTCGACGCCGTGCGTGCCATGCAACATCACGCGGTCGTGCGCGATAAGCTGGGCGCCGAATTTGTCGATGTGTACTGCGAGAACAAGCGCCAGGATCACCTGGCCTTTCAGCAAGAGATCAATGCGCGGGAATACCGCTGGTTTCTCTAACGAAGGCACACCCCATGACCGAGCAAAGCGCCCCAGCCCTCAAGGAAATCTTCAACGTCGAACGCCTGCAACACATCGCCAGCGAGATGAAAGCGGTGTACCCGGCGTTCGATGACAAGGGTTTCCTCAAACACGCCACCGCCGGGCTGGCCGAGTTATCGGTAATGCAACGCATGGCGCGGGTCAGCGAAAGCCTGCACGCGGTGATCCCGCTGGATTATCCGCAAACCCTCAAACGGCTGCACGCCCTGGCGCCGCGGCTGAACAGTTCATTTGTCAGCCTGTTCCTGCCGCACTACGTGGCGAGTTACGGCCTGGCGGATTTCAAACGCTCCATGGCCGCGCTCAAATACTTCACTACCTTCGGTTCCGCCGAGTTCGCCATCCGTGCCTTCTTGCTGCAAGACTTGCCGCGCACCTTGGCGGTGATGCAGCAATGGTCGCTGGATGCCAACGAACACGTGCGCCGCCTGGCCAGCGAAGGCTCGCGGCCGCGCCTGCCATGGTCGTTTCGCCTGGCCGAGGTGCAGGCCAACCCCACGCTGTGCGCCTCGATCCTCGACAACCTCAAGGCCGACCCGAGCCTCTATGTGCGCAAGTCAGTGGCCAACCACCTCAACGACATCACCAAGGACCACCCCGAGTGGGTGCTCAGCCTGATCGAAGGCTGGAACCTGGATAACCCAAACACCGCCTGGATCGCCCGCCATGCGCTGCGTAGCCTGATCAAGCAGGGCAACCCCCGCGCGTTGACGATCATGGGCGCAGGGGCCAGGGCCGAGGTGAAGCTCCACCACCTGACAGTGACGCCAGCGGTGATCAAGCTCGGTGAGCGGATCAATCTCTCGTTCAGCCTGGAATCCACCGCCGCCATTCCACAGAAACTGGTGGTGGATTACGCCATCGATTATGTAAAAAGCGCCGGGCACAGTGCGGCCAAAGTGTTCAAGCTCAAGGCGTTTACCCTGGGCACGGGTGAGCAACAGCCCATCAGCCGTGAGCAACATATCCGCGAACTGACCACACGCAAGCACTATCCCGGTCGGCATGTGGTGCATGTGATGGTGAATGGGGAGCGGTTGGGCAGTACTGAATTTGAATTGCGCGATTGACGACAATTGCCGCGACGACACAGATCAATGTGGGAGCAAGCCCGCTCCCACAGTTTTGATTCGGTTTCTTCAGTTGGATTCGCCCAACAGCAGCCCCTGCTCGCGCGCGCACAACTCCACCACGTAATCCCACAGCACCCGCAGCCGCACCGATTTGTGCAGCTCCCGGCGCGAGCTGATCCAGTAGCTGCGCTGGATACCCTCCTGCGGCAGCAATGCCACCAGGTCCGGGTCGCTGGCGGCCATGAAACACGGCAACACCGCAATCCCCAAACCCGAGCGCGCCGCCTGGTGCTGGGCGATGACGCTGGTGCTGTGGAACACCACTTTGGGGTTGCGACAAAAACTGCTGAGGAACTTCAGCTCCTGGCTGAACAGCAGATCGTCGACATAATCGATCCAGGAATGGGCCGCCAGATCCTCGCGTTTTTCAATCGGCGGATTGCGATCCAGGTAGGCGCGGCTGGCGTAAAGGGAGAGACGATAATCCGTGAGTTTGCGCGTCACCAGTTGATCGACGCTGGGACGTTCGAGGTGGATGCTGATTTCCGCTTCACGGTTGAGGATGCTGACAAAGCGCGGCACGGCGACCAGCTCCACCTCCAGCCCGGGGTAGCGTTCGAACAGTCCGCCCATGCGCCCGGCGAGGAACATCACGCCCAGGCCTTCGGCCACGCCGAGGCGTATCTTGCCCAGGGGCGCGGCGCAGTGCGTGAGTTCGTCTTCGGCCAGCAGCGCGACGTTTTCCATGGCTTCGGCGTGTTTGAGCAGCGCCTCGCCGGAGGGTGTCAGTTCGTAGCCCTGGGCATGCTGCACAAACAACGCGGTGCCGAGGCTTTTCTCGATCGCTTCGATATGCCGCGCCACGGTGGCGTGGGTGGTTTTCAGGCGCTGCGCGGCAGTGAGCAGGCGGCCGCTGCGCTGCAACTCAAGAAAAAACCGCAGGTCATTCCAGTCGAACATGTCGCCTCCATTCCATCAGCCTGGGCAGCACTGTTTAAAAACGCACAGCAGCTGGGTAAAAACTAACATTTTTAAGACGAAAACTAACAACTAGGATGGGCCCAATAAGAAAAACAAGCGAGACCTCAGATGTCCATTGCAGCTGCGCAATACGATTACGTGGTAGTAGGCGCCGGCCCCGCAGGCTGCCTGCTGGCCAATCGACTGTCCGCCAACCCTGCACACCGCGTGCTGCTGCTCGAAGCCGGCGGCCGCGACAATTACCCCTGGATCCATATCCCCGTCGGTTACCTGTTCTGCATCGGCAACCCGCGCACCGACTGGTGCTTCAAGACCGAAGCCCAGGAAGGCCTGCAAGGCCGTGCGCTGAGTTATCCGCGAGGCAAAGTGCTGGGGGGCTGTTCGTCCATCAACGGCATGATCTACATGCGCGGCCAGGCCCAGGATTACGATGGCTGGGCGGCTGAAGGCAACCCCGGCTGGGCCTGGAAAGACGTGTTGCCGCTGTTCAAGCAAAGCGAAAACCACTTTGCCGGCAGCTCGGAGTTTCACAGCGATGGCGGTGAATGGCGCGTCGAACAACAGCGCCTGCACTGGCCGATCCTGGACGCCTTTCGCGACGCGGCGGCGCAAAGCGGCATCGCCACGATCAGCGACTTCAATCAGGGCGATAACGAAGGCTGTGGCTACTTCCAGGTCAATCAAAAAGCCGGGGTACGCTGGAACGCGGCCAAGGCGTTTCTCAAGCCGATCCGCCAGCGGCCCAATCTCACGGTGCTGACCGGTGTGGAAGTGGACCGCGTGCTGCTGGAAAACGGCCGTGCCTCAGCCGTGATCGGGCGTCAGGACGACCAGCCAATGCGCTGGAAGGCAAACAAGGAAATCATACTCTGCGCCGGTGCCGTGGGTTCTCCAGGTATTCTGCAACGCTCGGGGATCGGCCCTTCCAGCGTGCTCAAACCGCTGGGCATCGAGGTGCTGCATGAACTGCCCGGCGTCGGCGGCAACCTGCAGGACCACCTGCAACTGCGGCTGATCTACAAGCTGGAAAACGCCCGCACCCTGAACCAGATCGCCGGCACCTTGTGGGGCAAGATGGGCATGGGCTTGCGCTACCTGTATGACCGCAGCGGCCCGCTGTCGATGGCGCCCAGCCAGCTCGGCGCGTTTGCGCGCTCCGGCCCGGAACAGACCTCGGCCAACCTTGAATACCATGTGCAACCACTGTCCCTGGAGCGGTTCGGCGAGCCATTGCACGGGTTCCCGGCGTTCACCGCCTCGGTGTGCGACCTGCGTCCGCAAAGCCGTGGCCGTATCGATATCCGCTCGGCCAACCCATCGGATGCGCCGCTGATCCAGCCCAATTACCTCAGCCACCCGCAAGACCTGCGCGTGGCCGCCGACGCGATTCGCCTGACCCGTCGCATCGTCGCCGCACCGGCCCTGAGCCAGTTCAACCCGGTCGAATATTTACCGGGCGACTCGCTGCAAACCGAAGCACAACTGCACGAAGCCGCCGCGCGCATCGGCACGACGATCTTCCATCCAGTAGGCACCTGCCGCATGGGCAGCGATAAAGACGCGGTGGTCGATGCGCAACTGCGGGTGCATGGCGTACCCGGCCTGCGCATTGCCGATGCCTCGATCATGCCGCGCATCACCTCCGGCAACACCTGTTCACCGACGCTGATGATCGCGGAGAAAGCCGCGCAGATGATCCTTTCGCCGCCTACAAGGAGCCTCGCCCAGGAGAAAGAACTGATTCATGCAATCTGAATAGCGGCGCCGTACCCGGCGCCGACAGTGGAACAACAATAAATAATCACTGTGAGGGCTACCCGATGTCAGAACACGCTCAACCCCTGGGCTCGACGCGCGACGCGAGCACCAGCAACGACTCCAAGAAAGTCATCTTCGCCTCGTCCCTGGGGACGGTGTTCGAGTGGTATGACTTTTTCCTCTACGGCGCGTTGGCCGCCGTCATCAGCAAGCAGTTCTTTGCCGGAGTCAACGACACCACTGCGTTCATCTTTGCCTTGATGGCCTTTGCGGCCGGCTTTGTGGTGCGGCCGTTCGGCGCGCTGGTTTTCGGCCGCCTGGGCGACATGATCGGGCGCAAATACACCTTCCTCGTCACCATCATCCTGATGGGCGTGGCGACCTTCTGCGTCGGACTGCTGCCGACCTATGCCAGCATCGGCATTGCGGCGCCGATCATCCTGATCGTGCTGCGCATGCTGCAAGGCCTGGCGCTGGGCGGTGAATACGGCGGCGCGGCCACCTATGTGGCGGAACACGCGCCGGCCGGCAAGCGCGGCTTTCATACCAGCTGGATTCAATCCACCGCGACCATCGGCCTGCTGCTGTCGCTGCTGGTGGTGCTGGCCTGCCGGTACTTCACCGGCGACCAGTTCGAAGTGTGGGGCTGGCGTATTCCGTTCCTGTTCTCCATCGTGCTGCTGGGCATTTCCACTTGGATCCGCATGAGCCTGCACGAGTCGCCAGCCTTCCTGAAGATGAAAGAGGAAGGCAAGGCCAGCAAGGCGCCGATCCGTGAGTCGTTCGGCAAATGGGAAAACCTCAAGGTGGTGCTGATCGCCCTGTTCAGCATCAACGGCGGCCAGGCGGTGACCTTCTACGCCGCGCAGTTCTATGTGCTGTTCTTCCTCACCCAGTTCCTGAAGATGGACCCGGCGTTGGCCAATATGCTGCTGATCATCAGCGTGGTCATAGGCGCGCCGTTCTTTATCTTCTTTGGCTGGCTGTCGGACAAAATCGGGCGCAAGCCGGTACTGATGCTCGGCCTGCTGCTGGCGACCGTGCTGTACTTCCCGATCTTCAAGAGCCTGGCGCACTACACCAACCCGGCCATGGACCAGGCCAGCCGCCAGGCGCCGATCACTGTGCTGGCCGACCCAGCCACCTGCACCTTCCAGTTCGACCCGGTGGGCAAGGCACGTTTTGACAGCCCGTGCGACAAGGTCAAAACCTTCCTGGTCAAGCAAGGCCTGCCGTACAGCAGCGCCGCCGCACCCGCCGGCAGCCCGGTGCAGGTGAGCGTCGGTGACGTGCGCATCGATGGATTTGACGAACAAGCCCTGCGCGGCGCGGTGACCCTGGCCGGCTACCCGTCCTCGGCGGATATGGCGCAGGTCAACAAAGTGATGGTGGTGGTACTGATCGTCGCGCTGATCCTGATCGCAGCCATGTGCTACGGCCCACTCGCAGCGCTGATGGTGGAATTGTTCCCGACGCGCATCCGCTACACCTCGATGTCGCTGCCCTACCACATCGGTAACGGCTGGTTTGGCGGGTTCCTGCCGACCGTGTCGTTTGCACTGGTGGTGTACACCGGGGATATTTTCTACGGCCTGTGGTACCCGGTGGTGATTACCGGCGTGAGCCTGATTGTGGGGTTGTTCTGCCTCAAAGAAACGCGGCATGTGGATATCGATAACAACTGATCTTCCAGACACCGACAACCCCCTGTGGGAGGGGGCTTGCTCCCGATAGCGATAGCTCAGTCACAGTTGCATTGGCTGAACCACCGCTATCGGGAGCAAGCCCCGTCCCACATTGGAATTCAGCCACTCACACAAATTGCTGTACATCCATACAGATAATGGTTGCCGAATCGGCGCTGACTAAGCATCCTGCACAGCATCAACCCGATCTGATGTGGCGACCATGCGGCTGTACCTCTGTGAAAAACCCTCCCAGGCCAAGGACATCGCGGCCGTGCTCGGCGCCAGTCGCCGTGGCGACGGGTGCTGGCTGGGCAATGGGGTCACGGTCACCTGGTGTATCGGCCACCTGCTGGAAACCGCCCCGCCCGACGCCTACGACGCCAAGTACAAACGCTGGGTGCTGGCCGACCTGCCCATCGTCCCGGAAAAATGGAAGATGCTCGTCAAGCCCAAGACCGCCAGCCAGTTCAAGGCGGTCAAGCGCTTGTTGGGGGAAGCCCAGGAACTGGTAATCGCCACCGACGCCGACCGCGAGGGCGAGATGATCGCCCGTGAGCTGGTGGAGCATTGCCGCTATCGCGGGCCGATTCAGCGCCTGTGGCTGTCGGCGCTGGACGATGCCTCCATTCGCAAGGCCCTGGCGGCGCTCAAGCCCGGCGCAGAGACATTCAGCCTGTATCACTCGGCCCTGGGCCGCTCTCGCGCCGACTGGCTGATCGGCATGAACATGAGCCGCCTGTTTACCCTGCTTGGACGTCAATCCGGCTATCAAGGTGTGTTGCCGGTGGGCCGCGTGCAAACGCCAACCTTGCGCCTGGTGGTGGACCGCGATCGCAGCATCGCCGATTTCGTACCGGTGGCTTACTGGGCCATCGATGTGGAGTTGCGTCACGAGCGCATGACCTTTACCGCTCAATGGCGTGCTGGCGAAGATGTCTGCGACGACCAGGGCCGTTGCCTAAACCCGCAATTTGCCAACGAAGCCGCCGAGGCGATGCGCAGCGCCGCCAGCGCCCACCTGGTAAAGCTGCGCACCGAACGCATGCGTGAAGTGGCACCCCTGCCCTTCGATCTCGGCACGCTGCAGGAAATCTGCTCCAAAAAACTCGGCCTCGGTGCCCAGGAAACCCTGGACATCGCCCAGTCCCTCTACGAAACCCACAAGGTCATCACCTACCCGCGCAGTGACTGCGGCTACCTGCCCGTGAGCCAGCACAGCGAAGCGCCGAAGATCCTCGCCGCGCTGGGCCGCGCCGATACGGCGGTGGCCGATCTGATGCCGCATATCGATCCCCAGCGTCGCTCGCGGGCCTGGAACGACGCCAAGGTCAGCGCCCACCACGGCATCATCCCCACCGGGGCGGGCAAAGACGTGGGGCAACTCACCGGCAAGCACCGTGCGGTGTACACGCTGATACGCGCGCGCTACCTGGCGCAGTTCCTGCCCAACCATGAATACGACCGTACCCAGGCGGATTTCGACTGCGCGGGCCAGGCACTGCGCGCGGTGGGCAAAGTGGTGATTGAACCGGGCTGGAAGCGCGCCTTGCCCGAAGCCCTCGCGCCGGCCAAGGGCCGTGAAGCGCCGGCACCTCAGCCCCTGCCGACACTGGTGCAGGGCCAGGATTATGCAGTGGCCAAGGTCAACCTCAAGGACCTATGGACTCAACCCCCCAAACCCTTTACCGAAGGTGACCTGATCAAGGCGATGAAAAGCGTCGCCAAGCTGGTGGAAGACCCACTGCTCAAACAGAAGCTCAAGGACACCACCGGCATCGGCACCGAAGCGACCCGCGCGGGGATCATCCAGGGCCTGCTCGACCGCGGTTACCTTGTGAAAAACGGCAAGGCACTGTCGGCCACCGCGGCGGCGTTCAGCCTGATCGACGCGGTGCCCCGCGCCATCGCAGACCCTGGCACCACCGCCATTTGGGAACAGGCGTTGGACATGGTGCAAAGCGGTGAGATGAGCCTGGAGGAGTTCGTCGCCAAGCAGGCGGCCTGGATGAGCAAGCAGGTGGCGCGCTGCAATGGCATGCGCATGACCATCACCGGCCCGGCCAGCCCTGCGGGCCGAGGAGCCACGCCGTGGAAAAACAAGCGCAAGGCTGCCCCACGCAAGGCCGCCGCCAACCCCAAGCGCGGCAAAAAACCGGGAAATGTGGGATAAACAGCGAAAAAACCGGCAAATGACGTTTTTCGACAGGTTTAACGCCGCATTGGACCTTGCTACGGCGGGTTCGGTCTAGGATTCTGTAGGGGATCTGGACTACCTACAACAACACCGGAGTGGCCGCCATGAAGACCGTCGCACAATTGCTCAAAGCCAAGGACCATAAAAACCAGGACGTCCACACCATCAAATGGGACCACACCGTGTTTGAGGCGCTGGTGCGGATGTCGGAAAAAAACGTCGGGGCCTTGCCGGTGGTCAAGGGTGACGTGGTGGTGGGCATCATCAGCGAACGTGATTACGCGCGCAAAATCATGCTCAAGGGCCTGTCGTCAGTCACCACCAAGGTGCATGAAGTGATGAGTTCGCCGGTGATCACCGTCGATACCCATAAAAGCGTCGAAGAATGCATGAACATCATGACCGACAGTCACCTGCGCCACCTGCCCGTGGTCGAAGACGGCAAACTGCTGGGGCTGCTGTCCATTGGTGACCTGGTCAAGGAAGCCATCGCCGAACAGGCCGCGTTGATCAAGCAGTTGGAGCAATACATTCGCGGCGAATAGGAGAACCCATGCTCGATACCCTGGCCTATCAGGAAGACGATCTCGACACCCTGCACAGGACCATGGCCGAACGGCGCTTTCTGGTGTTGACCGGTGCGGGGATCAGCACGCCATCGGGAATCCCCGATTACCGTGACAGCGAAGGCGTGCGCCGTGGCAAGGCGCCGATGATGTACCAGGAATTCCTGGCCACCCCGCAAGCACGGCGCCGTTACTGGGCGCGAGCGATGCTGGGGTGGCCGCGAGTACGTATCGCCCAGCCGAACGACGCCCACCGGGCACTGGCAACCCTGCAACAGCGCCAAAGCATCACCGGCCTGATTACCCAGAACGTCGACACCCTGCATGATCAGGCCGGCAGCCATGATGTGATTGAGTTGCACGGCAGCCTGCACCGTGTGCTGTGCCTGGATTGCGGGCAGCGCAGCGAGCGCGATGTGATCCAGCGGATGATGGAGATGGATAACCCCTACCTGGCCGGCGTCGATGCCGTGCAAGCGCCCGATGGCGATACCTTGCTCGACCCCGCGTTCGAAGAGCGCTTCCAGGTGCCGCGTTGCCCCCATTGCGAGGGTCAACGTCTGAAACCGGATGTGGTGTTTTTCGGCGAGAACGTTGCACAGCCGACGGCGGCCAAGGCCATGGCGGCGGTGGAACATGCCGAAGGGCTGCTGGTGGTGGGCTCGTCGCTGATGGCCTATTCGGCGTTTCGGCTGTGCAAGGCAATGGTCGAACAAGGCAAACCGGTCATTGCCATCAACCTGGGCAAGACCCGTGGGGATGAGCTGTTACAGGTGAAGATCGAGGCGTCGTGCGAGGCGCTGTTGCCGCTGCTTGCCAAGCGACTCGGATAGTCCGCCTCGACATGGGTTTGTGCTGAATCCAGCCCCTCACTCAAGCGACCCACCACGCCAGAAAATGACGCTCAAGTCACATTTCCATGCATGCCCCCGCCCCGCCTGAAATTTATGTAGTGAACAAAAATAATCACTACATAACCGTTGACGTAACCTTTTTGTCCTTGCATGATCTAGACGTCTCCCGCATCGGGAGCGTTGGTAACAGGTGTTTTGAAAGCGCTCGTCTGACCGCCGAGCTGTTTTTTCCGGATGTGCACTGCCCACAAGGCAGATTGATGAAGCTGACCTGCTCCGAAAGGGATGGGTACAAGGAGCTCAAAGGCTGCTTGTCTTCGTTATGAATGCATTGCGTAGCAGTTCATCAGCAAAACTACATGCATCAGGTTCAAGACCCTGCCCGTATTCGGCAGACCGTCACTGACGCCCGGCGTTTAACGCCGGAGACAACTAAGCAGTTTTAACGGAATCAACTGATAGATCGCCAACTGGTCAAGGGGCTTACACATGAATCTGAACAATCAACCTACTATCGATGAATTGGCTGAGATGTTCGCAGCGCAGAAAGACACACTCGACGATCATATTCTGTGGGTAGGAAAATCGGGCGAAGTGCAAATTGACTGCCTGGCGCCCCATACCGAAGAAGCCGAGTTTGACCGCAATCACCGTGAGCTGGCGGCGCGCCTGAAGATGTACCGCCGTGGCCAGGGTTATGTCGGCAAGAAGGCCGCAGCCGATCGAAACTTTATCGAGCAAGTATTCGACACACTTAACAATGCCTGGGAATCTTTCAAGGATAACTCGCAAGTTAAGGTGATCGACCGCTATTACTAAGTAACAACTCGACTGACAACAACGAGGGGAGCTGATAGCTCCCCTCGTTGTTTTAAGCCTCAAAAAGTTGGAAACCGGCCTTTCCTCGCTTCATCCCGAAAAATATCAAACAACACCTGCGCCGCCGCCGACAGTTCGTGCCCTGGTTTGGTCAATACACCAATCGGTCGTTCGATCACCGGGCTGTTCAAGGTGATGCAATGGGCCCCTGCCTCCTCCATTTGCTGCGCACACAACGCCGGTACGGCACTGACGCCAAGGCCGCTGGCAACCATCTTGCCCACCGTCGCCAGTTGGTGGCTTTCCAAGGCCACGGGCAGCTTCATCTGCAAGGCACCCAAGTGCTCTTCCAGCATGACCCGCACGGTGGACGGCCGCTGCAAGGTGATGAACGGTTGTTCCAGCAAGGTTTTCCAGGTGATCTCGTCACACTGCGCCAATGGCGAATCACTGGGCACCACCGCGATGAAGCGGTCCAGATACAGCGGTGTGAAGGCCAATGAGGAGCCCTGCGCAGGCTCGAACGCCACGCCCAACTCCACCTGGCGGTCGCGGACCATCTCCAGCACCTGCTCATTGATCAAGTCATGCACCGTCACATTCACCTGGGGGTAACGTGCGCGGAATATCTTCAGGATCGGCGGCAGCAAATTGCCCGCAAACGAGGGCATCGCCGCCACCGTGACCCGCCCACGCTGCAGGGTGAAACGTTGGCGCAGTTCATCTTCGGCATTGTCCCAATCGGCAATCAAGCGGCGGGCCAACGGCAACAGGGATTCACCTTCCGGGGTCAGGGCCACGTTGCGGGTGTTACGGCTGAACAGGCGCCCGCCCAGGCCTTCTTCCAGCCCCTTGATGGTCAGGCTCAGCGCCGACTGGGACAGGTGCAGGCGCTCGCACGCGGCGGCAAAACTCAGGCTCTGGGCCACGGCCAGAAAGGCACGCATTTGTTTGACCGTCATGGCGCTGCTCCGGAAAGGGATGAACTATGCTGTTTTCTAAATCAATCAACCTAAAAAAACAACTTAACAAATCAATCTGTCGGCGCAACACTCGGTTCATTGGCTGGCCCACATACAATAAATAGAGGTGCATGCACATGGCAGGTTTCGATAAACGCGTGGCGTCCTACGAGGAAGCGCTGGCAGGCCTGGAGGACGGCATGACTGTGCTTGCCGGCGGTTTTGGCCTATGCGGCATTCCGGAAAACCTCATCAATGAGATCAAGCGCAAAGGCACCCGCGACCTGACAGTGGTTTCCAACAACTGCGGCGTCGACGGTTTCGGCCTGGGCGTGCTGCTGGAGCAAAAGCAGATCAGCAAAGTGATTGCCTCCTACGTGGGTGAAAACGCCCTGTTCGAGAAGCAATTGCTCAGCGGCGAAATCGAAGTAGTCCTCACCCCCCAAGGTACCCTGGCGGAAAAAATGCGCGCAGGCGGTGCCGGCATCCCGGCCTTCTTCACCGCCACCGGTGTCGGCACCCCCGTCGCCGAAGGTAAGGAAACCCGCGAATTCAACGGCCGCCCGTATCTGATGGAAGAGTCCATCACCGGTGACTTTGCCATCGTCAAAGGCTGGAAAGCCGACCACTTCGGTAACGTCATCTACCGCCACACCGCCCAAAACTTCAACCCACTGGCCGCCACCGCCGGCAAGATCACCGTGGTCGAAGTCGAGGAAATCGTCGAACCGGGCGAGCTGGACCCGGCGCAGATCCACACCCCTGGCATCTACGTCGACCGGATCATCTGCGGCACGTTCGAGAAGCGCATCGAACAGCGCACCGTGCGCAAATAATCTGCCCCCAGCCCGAACAATAAGGACGCATAACATGGCTCTTACCCGCGAACAAATGGCTCAACGCGTCGCCCGCGAAATGCAGGACGGCTTCTACGTCAACCTCGGCATCGGCATTCCGACCCTGGTGGCCAACTACATCCCCGAAGGCATGGAAGTGATGCTGCAATCGGAAAATGGCCTGCTCGGCATGGGTCCGTTTCCGACCGAAGAAACCATTGATGCCGACATGATCAACGCCGGCAAACAAACCGTGACGGCGCGTATCGGCGCATCGATCTTTTCCTCCGCCGAGTCCTTCGCGATGATTCGCGGCGGCCACGTCGACCTCACCGTGCTCGGCGCGTTTGAAGTGGACGTGCACGGCAACATCGCCTCGTGGATGATCCCCGGCAAGCTGGTGAAGGGCATGGGCGGCGCCATGGACCTGGTGGCCGGCGCGGAAAACATCATCGTGATCATGACCCACGCCTCCAAGGACGGTGAGTCCAAGTTGCTCAGCCAATGCAGCCTGCCGCTGACCGGTGCCAACTGCATCAAGCGTGTACTGACGGACCTTGCGTACCTGGAGATCGAGAATGGCGCTTTTGTCCTCAAGGAACGCGCACCTGGCGTCAGCATTGAAGAGATTGTGAGCAAGACCGCCGGTAAACTGATCGTCCCGGACCACGTTCCGGAAATGCACTTCCAGTGAGGACAGACTCCATGCAAGACGTCGTGATTGTTGCTGCCACCCGCACCGCCGTGGGCAGCTTCCAGGGTTCGCTGGCGAATATTCCGGCACCGGAACTGGGCGCCGCCGTGATCCGTCGCCTGCTGGAGCAGACGGGCCTGGACCCGGCCCAGGTCGATGAAGTGATCCTCGGACAGGTACTCACCGCAGGTTCAGGGCAGAACCCGGCGCGCCAGGCCTCGATCCTCGCCGGCCTGCCCCACGCCGTACCGAGCCTGACCCTGAACAAGGTCTGCGGCTCGGGCCTCAAGGCCCTGCACCTCGGTGCCCAGGCAATCCGTTGCGGCGACGCTGACGTGATCATCGCCGGCGGCATGGAAAACATGAGCCTGGCCCCGTACGTATTGCCCGCTGCGCGCACCGGTTTGCGCATGGGTCACGCCAAGATGATCGACAGCATGATCACCGATGGCCTGTGGGATGCGTTCAACGACTATCACATGGGCATCACCGCCGAGAACCTGGTGGACAAGTACGGCATCAGCCGCGAAGCCCAGGATGCCTTTGCCGCCGCGTCCCAGCAAAAAGCCAGCGCGGCGATTGAAGCCGGGCGTTTTGCCGACGAAATCACGCCGATCCTGATCCCCCAGCGCAAAGGCGACCCGGTAACCTTCGCCGTGGACGAGCAACCGCGTGCCGGCACCACCGCCGAATCCCTGGCCAAACTCAAGCCGGCGTTCAAGAAAGACGGCAGCGTCACCGCCGGCAACGCCTCCAGCCTCAATGACGGCGCCGCAGCCGTGCTGCTGATGAGCGCCGACAAGGCCAAAGCCCTGGGGCTGCCGGTTTTGGCGCGCATCGCCAGCTACGCCAACGCGGGTGTCGACCCCGCCATCATGGGCATCGGCCCGGTTTCGGCTACCCGTCGATGCCTGGACAAGGCCGGCTGGAAGCTCAGCGAGCTGGACCTGATCGAAGCCAACGAAGCCTTCGCCGCGCAATCCCTGGCGGTGGGCAAAGAGTTGGAGTGGGATGCCGACAAGGTCAACGTCAACGGCGGCGCCATCGCCATCGGCCACCCGATCGGCGCCTCAGGTTGCCGCGTGCTGGTGACTCTGTTGCACGAGATGATCAAGCGCGACGCCAAGAAAGGCCTGGCAACGCTGTGCATCGGTGGCGGCCAAGGCGTAGCCCTGGCCCTTGAGCGCGGCTGATAAAAGAGCAACACAGTAAAGGCCCGTTGTGGCGAGGGAGCTTGCTCCCATTGGGCTGCGCAGCGGCCCCCTTCGACAAGAGCAACACTGGAAAGGCCCGGTTCCACGAAAACCGGGCCTTTTCTTTATCCGGTAGACCTGAAAAAACCCCCTCCCGCACCAGATCCTCGTTACCTGTCAGATTGAGGCACCGCAAACACCGCACTCGCCCGCGCCACCACCTTCTCCCCCACCTGCAGGCTCACCGTGGCAAACGCCATCTGCCGCCCCCGCTTGTGATGCTCCAAGCGCACCACGATCCACTCCCCGACCTGTACCGCCCCCAGGTAATCCACGGTCATGCTCGCGGTAATCAACGGCAACGGCGGCTCGCTGGAAAACGCCATGGCGTAGCCCATGCCGATATCCGCCAACGTCGCCAGCACCCCGCCATGCACGGTGCCGCGCCCGTTGGCATGGCGATTGTCGGCGCGCAGGCCGATCTCCAGGTGCAGGCCGTCACCCCGGCAGTACACCGGGCCCAGCAGATCCAGCAACGGACTGCTGCGGGGCAACGAGACAAAACCTTCGGGCACAGTGTGAGTAATCATAATGAGCTGTTCCTTGGCGTCAGGCTTGAGGTGTACGCCCGCTCCCGAATCCCGGCCACCACCATCAGCCGTGCAAATCTTGCGCGATACTTTGCGTTAATCCGCCAGACCCGCTTTAATCGCCGCCAATTGCTCTCGCACACCTCAAGGAACCGCAATGCGCCACCTGGACGGCACCCCTCGCCCGTTTCGCATACCTCTGTTGTTCTTACTGACCGGCCTGATGCTGGCCGGCTGTTCGCCCAAGGACCACTCCCGCGCCGCCGCCGTCAACGGCGAGCAAGGCCGGGCCGGCGCGCAACTGGCCTACGAACATGAACTGACCCTGGCCCTGCCTGGCGCCCTGCTCGCACCGCGCATGCAGGCCACGCGCGAGGCCTGCGAAACGGCGCGGTTCGGCGCCTGCAATATCCTCGGCATCAGCGAAGACAGCAGCGGCGGCGAGATCATCCTGCGCATCGCGCCCACCGGTGTGGAACCGATGGTTGCCCTGGCCGCTGAAGGCGGCACGCTCGGCCAGCGCATCACTACCGCCGAAGACCTGGCCGACGTTGTCGCCGACGTGCGCCGCCGTCAGGAGCGCCTGCAAGCCCAGCAGCAACGCCTCGACGAACTGGCCAAGCGCAAGGACATCACCGTCAGCGACCTGATCGCCTTGAGCAAGGAACAGGCCGCCATCGAAAACGACCTGCAAGCGCTGGCCCAGGTCGCGGCCGGCCAGCAACGTCGCCTCGACACTAACCGTGTCACCCTGAATTTCCGCTCCTCGGACGGGGCGAACCAACCGTCACGCTTGAGCCGGATGTTCAGTAACCTTGGCACGAATATGCTGGAAGGCACCGCTGACGCCCTGGAACGTGCCAGTTACGTGCTGCCCTTTGTGATCCTGGCGTTCCCGGTGGTCTGGTTGTGGGTGTGGCTGTGGCGCAAGTTTGTGCGCCGCCGCCCCTGATCAGCGCTTCATACAGCGCTGATAGCGCTCATCCACGCGCTTGGCGAACCAGGCGGTGGTGAGATTGCGGGTGATCTTCGGGCTCTTGAGCACAATGCCCGGCAGGATCGCCCGTGGCATCGGCGTGCCGTTGGCCTTGTCGGCCAGGGCAAACACGCGTTTGTAGAGGGTGGTGTCTTCAAAATCCAACCGCTCGCCCTGCTTCAGTTGGCTGCGGATGCTGGGGTTACGCATGTCCAGCCTGGCGCCCAGAGAACGTACCGCCAGTTCGGTGGTGCCGGGCAGCAACGAGCCATAACGGATCAAGTCCCCATCCAGCGCCAGCTCAGTGCCCGAAGCCCGGCTGACCGCCGCCTGGAACGCGGCATTGCGACTCGCGTACCAGCCGGCATTGAAGTCGGCGAAGCGGTACAGCGGCTGGTCGTAGTTCACCGGATAACCCAGCAAGTGGGCGATGCCGAAGTACATGCCGCCACGCCGGGTGAAAACCTCCCGACGAATCGTGCCGTCCACCGTGTAGGGATAATCCCGCGCCTGTTGCTGCGCAAAGTCGATGCTGACCTGCATCGGGCCGGCGGTATGCACCGGATTGAAGCCGCCAAACAGGGTGTTGCCCAAGGGCACCATGCTGATGAAGTCATCGAAGATGCCGCTGAGGTCTTTCTCGGTGCGCGCCGTGCTCAACCGCTCGGCGTAAGACTTGCCGGTGGGCGATTTCAATTGCAGCGCGCTGTTCACCACGAACGCAGGCACATGCACCTTGCCGGCCCGGCGCAGGATTTCGTCCTGGGCGATCTTGCCCATGTTCGGCACGGGTGGGTCGACCTGAAACGTCGACTCCTGCTCGGTTACCGCCAGCACGGCGCAGATGTTCTCGGTACTGGGGTAGATCTTCTGGGTATCGAAGGCGGTGTAGATGTCCTGGGCCCAGCCGTTACGGTCCGCTACCTTGGCCGGCAGCAAGCGCACGATCTGCGCCTTCACCTCGGCCTCGCTGCGCTCCGGCTGCTGCGGGCCGCGTGAAGTGGAGCAACCGGCCAGCACCAGCCAGGGGGTGAGGCACAGAATCAGGCGGCGTAGGGACATTGGGCTTCCTTGAAGGCGATGGGCCGGGCGTTGCCGATATGGACCGGTAAGTCTAACGCGGGTTCGCCAACTTGCCCTCTCGCCAGCACCGACTGAACGTGACAGGATCTTTCATCACCCATTCGTACAAGGAGTTTGAATGCCATGCTTAGCCTGAACTTCCTCGTCACCTGCCTGATCGTCGTGCTCATTCCCGGCACCGGCGTGATCTACACCATTTCTATTGGCCTCACCGCCGGCAAGCGCGCAAGCGTGTGCGCCGCGCTGGGCTGCACCGCCGGGATCATCCCGCACCTGCTGGCCTCGACCCTCGGCCTTTCGGCCCTGCTGCACACCAGCGCCCTGGCGTTCGAAGCGCTGAAATTTGCTGGGGCCGCGTACCTGCTGTTCCTGGCGTATGCCACCTGGCGCGACCGTTCGGCCTTCGCCATGAATGACACGCCGGTGGTTTCCACAGCACGCAGCCTGATAGTCCGTGGCATCTTGTTGAATATTCTCAACCCCAAACTGACGCTTTTCTTCCTGGCCTTCCTGCCGCAGTTCGTGACGCAAGGTAGCACCGCCCCTGCCGCACAAATGCTGGTGCTGAGCAGTGTATTTATGGCGATGACGTTTGCGGTATTTGTGCTGTACGGCTTGCTGGCCAACGTGTTTCGCCGTGCGGTGATCGAGTCACCGCGCGTGCAGAACTGGCTGCGCCGCAGTTTTGCGGCGGCGTTTGCGGGGCTGGGGTTGAATTTGGCGTTTGCACAGCGCTAAAGGCTTTTTGTAGCTGACGATAACCGCTGAAACATCCCACGTAAGCGCCGGATAAGCTCTACTCCCCCGCCCTGAGAACCGCTGCAAAGTCCCTCGCCTGAATACACAGTGCGAGGGAGTGCAGATGGTTTTTGTCGTAATGGCCCTGGTTGATGGGGCGGTGTCTTGAACCCGGCCATTGGCCGGCTGGCCCTGACCCCAATGGACGTCAAGACAGTCGATATCGACGGCGTCTTGCGTGATTTTCGTGACTGCCTGAATACGTTTGACGACTGGGCCGAGCGCTTTTGGAGCTTCTCGGCACTGGATATCGAGCAGGTATTCAAGGTGGGCGATGAGGTGGCCTTGGCCGCCCCCATCAACCGCTCGCTCTTTCCCAGCACCACCGTCGCCACATGCCCGGCCAACGGCACCTTGACCCTGGTGCACCTGTTTCAAAGCACGCAGTTTGTGCCCATCGGTAATACACCGGTGGTACTGCAACGCATCGACCCAAACGGTGGCCCGCTGGGCGAGCCGATCCACAAGACCATTGGCCCGAGCGGCGTTCTCGAAGTCAGCGAGTGTGACCGCAACCAGCAGTACCGAATCAACTTCTATCCCAACGTTTCCAGGGATCACGTCAAGGCGCTGTATGCGTCTTATCGGTCGGTGATCGCGGGGCTGGACACCCGCCTGCGTGAAGCGTGGACCACGACCTTCCAGGACCAGTGGAAAGACTATGCCGACGCCAAGCCACTTGATCGGCGCCGAATGCTGGAAGCGGCGTTTATCAGCGGTCTTGGAAAAGCCCTCTTCAACCTGTGGGACAACGTCACGCAGGTGTATGAGCTGCTATTGGACCTAAAGGTCAACAGCGAAAAGTTGCTGCAGTACATCTCCCAGCCCGAACTCGATGAGCTGCTGGCGCTCGGCAGCGACACGATTGCCAACGGTTTGCTGGTGCTCAGCGATGAACCGCTGCTGTTTATCTACCTGTCGGCGATGGTCAGTTGGATGCGCATGTTGCCGCCGCCGCAGATGAATGAACTGTGGGGAGAGATCACCGGCGAGGTGCTGATCAATCTGCTGTTGATGCGTGCATTGGGTGCGATGGGGATCGCAGTACGGTTGGGGGCTCAGGTGCTGGGCTCGATCAAGTCCGCCCGGGCGCGTGAGTTATTGGAACTGCTGGCCAAGCAGATTGTGGGGCCGGGCCTTGAACCGCATATCGCAGCGGCCAGGCCATTGCTGCTGGGCAGTGTGGCGACGCCGGTCAAGACGGTTCCGGTTGCGCCGTTGAAAGTTGGGGAGCAGGTGGTTTCGAACCCTGTTCCGTTGGTTCGTAGCAAGTCTCAGCGGACGGTGTTGGTCAGGCAGGAGCATGTCGACGATGTGCCTGTTTCGGGGAAAAACCCGAACGGGGATGCGGCGGCTGCTTCGGATAAGACCGTGACCAATGGGTGCCCGGTGTCGATGGTGACCGGGGAGGAACTGCTCACGCTCACTGACGGCACGTTGGACGGGATTTTGCCGTTTGAGTGGACGCGGCTGTATCGCACCAGTGCGGTGGAAGTGGATGTTGGGTTGGGGTTTGGTTGGAGTCATTCGCTGGCGCAGCGGTTGGTGGTTTCAGGCGATTCGGTGGTGTGGACGGACCATGAAAACCGTTCGACTGAGTTTCCGCTGCCTACTGAGGCGCGACCGGCGATCACCAATAGCCTGGCTGAAGCGGCGATTTATTTGGGGTCTTCGCCGGATGAGTTAGTGCTGGCCCAAGCGTTGCGGTTTTATCACTTTCGCGACGGTGTGCTGTTCTCGATCAGCGATGCGTATGACAACCGGCTGCGGATTGCCCGGGATTTTATGGGCCGTATTGAGCGGTTGGATAACGGCGTCGGCCGCTCGTTGTGTTTGCGCTATGAGCTGGGCCGCATTGTGGCGGTGGATTATCAGGTTCAGCGGGCCAAGGGATATGAGCCTTACGAATGGGTGACGGAGCAGAGCGTTGTTTCCTACGCCTATGACGACTTGGGACGACTGGTTTCGGCGACCAATGCGGTAGGTGAAAGCGAGGTTTATCGGTACGACGATCAGCACGTCATTCTTGAGAGGGGCTTGGCCGGTGGGGCGAGTTTCTTTTGGGAGTGGGAAAAAACTGGCAAGGCGGCGCGGTGTGTACGGCACTGGGCCAGTTTTTCGCAGATGGACACGCGGTATGTGTGGGGTGACGACGGGCGCGTCACGGTGCATAACGTCGACGGCAGCCAGGAAGTGTATGTCCACGATGACCGTGCACGGTTGGTGCAGCGTGTTGATCCGGATGGCGCCGAGCACTTCAAATCCTACGACAACAAGGGCCGGCTGACGGTCGAGCAGGATCCGCTGGGGGCGGTGACGGCGTATCAGTACGACGACGCTGGACGTTTGGTGGCGGTGTTTCCGGGGGAAGACGAGCCAACATCCTACGAGCATGACAATGGCTTCGTATGGGTTGTAAGGCGTGGTGAGGCGCTTTGGAAATATGAGCGCAATGACCAAGGCGATGTCATTCGCAAGACCGACCCTGACGGTACTTCCACGGACTACAGCTACAACAAATATGGGCAACTGACGGAGGTTTGGTATCCGGATCACAGCTGTCATCGCTTGCTCTGGAACGAACGCGGCCAGTTGCTTGAAGAGCAACTGCCGAACGGCGGCATCAAGCGCTATCGCTACGACGATCTGGGCCGCCAGATCGCCCGCGAGGATGAACAGGGCGCGCTGACCCAATACCAATGGGACAGCGTCGGCCGGCTGATTCGCATCGTGTTGCCAGGCGGTGCCACGCGCGAATACAGCTACAACCCCTACGGCAAAATCACCGCCGAACGCGACGAACTCGGCCACGTCACCCGTTACGAATACGCCGATGGCCTGCACCTGATCAGCCGTCGCATCAACGCCGATGGCACTCAGGTCAAATACCGCTACGACAACGCTCGATTGCTGCTCACCGAAATCGAAAACGAAATCGGCGAAACCTATCGATTCAACTATCACGCCAACGGCCTGATCCAGCAGGAAATCGGCTTCGACGGTCAACGTACCGCCTACGTCTACGACCTCAACGGCAACCTCCAGGAAAAAACCGAACACGGCGACGACGGTCGTCAGCTAGTTACCGTTTACCAGCGCGATCACGCCGGCCGCCTCGTACGAAAAACCCTGCCCGATGGCAGCAAGGTTGATTACGCCTACGATCGCCAGGGCAACCTCCTCAGCGTCGACGACGGCCACTGGGCGCTGGCCTACGAATACGATCCACAAAACCGCCTGACCGCCGAACATCAGGGCTGGGGCACCTTGCGCTATGGCTACGACGCCTGCGGCCAACTGCAACACCTGCGCCTGCCAGACAACAATCGCCTGGTGTTCAACCACGCCAAAGGCGGCCACCTCGCCACCGTCGAGTTAAACGGCACACTGCTCACCTCGCACCTCTTCAAAGCCGGCCAGGAACACCAACGCCAACAAGGCCAACTCCTCAGCCACTACCACTACGACGACCAGCACCGCCTGCACGCCCACACCATCACTCAACAAGAAAACTACGTTTACCAACGCCACTACGACTACGACCCATCCGGCAACCTCACCCGCCTCAACGACACCCGCAAAGGCGAACACCACTACCGCTACGACCCGCTCAACCGCCTCACCCACGCGGACCACTCGCAAGACCAGCAAGAACACTTCGCCCACACCCCGGCCGGCAACCTGCTGATGCAAGACCGCCCCGGCCCCGACATCGTCGCCGGCAACCGCCTGATGATCCAGGGCGACCGGCACTACGACTACGACGCTTTCGGCAACCTGATCCGCGAACGGCGTGGCAAAGGGCATCAACTCGTTACCGAGTACCGCTACGACTGCCAACACCGCCTGATCGGTATTACGCAACCCAACGGCCAAACGGCGAGTTACCGCTATGACCCGTTTGGGCGGCGCATCAGCAAAACCGTCGAAGGCATCACCACGGAGTTTTTCTGGCAAGGCGACAAGCTGATCGCCGAACACCATGCGGATCGACATCGCAGCTATCTCTACGAACCGGACAGTTTCCGGCCTCTGGCTCTACTGGAAGGCTTCGGACCAAGCGAAACAAAATCCTACCACTACCAACTGGACCACCTCGGTACGCCGCAGGAACTCACCGCTCCAGACGGCGAAATCGTCTGGTCCGCCCACTACCGCGCCTACGGTGAAATCAGCCGCCTCGCCGTCGGAAAAGTCGACAACCCGCTGCGCTTCCAGGGCCAGTACTTCGATCCGGAAAGCGGGCTGCACTACAACCGCCATCGCTACTACAATCCAGATATTGGTCGCTACCTGACGCCTGATCCAGTGAAGCTGGCGGGCGGGATCAACGCCTATCAGTACGTGCCCAATCCTACGGGGTGGGTTGATCCGCTAGGGTTGAGCAGGTGTCCGGGAGAGGATGGATGTAAACCCAAAAAACGCCCAGAAAATCCGGCGGAAAACGTTAAAGTCAATGAGGGTGACGTTGAGATACCCAAAGGCTTTGATACCAAGCTTTCTAGAAATGGAGCTCTTAAAAGGGCAAAAAAAATTGGAGGTGTACCTAAGACTCAACATCCCGAACGTGTTTACCGAGAGACCATCACTGACCAAGATCGCTACATTCAAGGAAGGGTTTACGAGTTCAAATTACTTTATAGAGATGTAGAAATTCGTGAACATTCGTTAGGTCATGAAAAAGGCAATCATGCTCCACACTTCAATACCGAGGTAACCGTAGAGGGTGTAAAAGTTCCGTTAGACATCGGCACTGACTCCCATACGTATTTTAAAAGGTGATCAATGGACACAGTCTTCATACACAAAACCGGTATACACCCCTGGGCCTACCCACATCCAACAGAAGACCAAGGGTATGTCACGATCACACTCCTTAATCAAGACTTTGAAAGCGTATGGAAAACTTGGCTCGCCCTCGCATTAGTGTTGAAACATGAGTGGCCAGTGATACTCACTTGGTACACCACGAGGGCTCCCAAATACAGCAAGACACAGGAGTACCTAGCGTTAAAGCGCTTTGCGAAAAGCGCAGCGCCCAAAGACATATTCAGAAAAAATGAAGAAACCTCAATTTATTCAGGAGTAGAGCATCTAAACACCAATCCAGAACATATAGATCCAAACAAGTTAAAGACATATCGTAGCCATGTAACTTTAATGACAAAACAAGACTACCAAGCAGAGCTATTGTGGCAGCGGCTAAGTCATTTAAAATACATTTCCACAACTGACGACTTGAAATTAATATTGGCAGATGAAGAAATTTTGGCATTCAGATTTTATGACAGTGAAACACATGGCGTCGCTCAAATCATATGTCACTCTATACATGCACCCAGACTAGAACATGCGATCAGCACCTTAAACATCAAGGAAATCCCCCACACAGGGGTGTACGAATACATTCACAGCTAACCTCGCCCAAACATCCAGCGTCAACATCGGATAAAGATATCCTTGCAGATTCAAGGTGATTTTGACTCTTGGAGGTTGTATATGTACGCATGCGAAGTACCGCACAAGTACCAAAAGCACACTAATAAAGAGCATCTAGAACTTGAGTTCAGCGAGTACCTGAAAAAGGGTAAAGCCAAAAAATCCAATGGATTCATGTCCAACTTATACTTCATGCAACCTTGACTGCTCGGTCTGTTCCAGGGACAGGCCGTCAATCACTTATCCTCATGTCCCTCCAACGGCAAATATAACCACGGCGCAAGTCAGGGCAAAGTAGCTTTTTAGATAGATCGGCGATGTTGGGTTTGGGGCTGCTGCGCAGCCCAACGGGAGCAAGCTCCCTCACCACAGGGGATAGACGTCGGTTTTAGATCCCAGCCAACGCCAAATCCATCGCAAAGTACGTAAAAATCAAATCCGCCCCCGCGCGCTTGATAGAGCCCAGGGTCTCGCGCACCACACGAGCCTCATCAATCGCCCCCGCCTGGGCACCGAACTTGATCATCGCGTATTCACCGCTTACCTGATACGCCGCCACCGGCAGGCGTGAGGCCTCGCGGATGTCGCGGATGATGTCGAGGTAGGCACCGGCTGGTTTGACCATCAGGGCGTCCGCGCCTTCCTGTTCGTCGAGCAGCGATTCGCGTACGGCTTCGCGGCGGTTCATCGGGTTCATCTGGTAGCTTTTGCGGTCGCCCTTGAGCGCGCTACCGCCGGCTTCGCGGAAGGGGCCGTAGAGGGCCGAGGCGAATTTGGTCGAGTAGGCCATGATCGGAATATGGATGAAACCGGCGTCATCCAGGGCGCGGCGGATCGCCTGGACCTGGCCGTCCATGGCGGCCGAGGGGGCGATCACGTCGGCACCGGCGCGGGCGGCGGCCACGGCTTGTTTGCCGAGGTTGACCAGGGTCGCGTCGTTGTCGACATGGGCGCCGTGCATCACGCCGCAGTGGCCGTGGTCGGTGTATTCGCAGAAGCAGGTGTCGGACATCACGACCATTTCCGGCACCGCGTCCTTGATGATCGAGGACATGCGCGAGACCAGGCCGCGTTCTTTCCAGGTGTCGCTGCCGCTGGCGTCCAGGTGGTGGGACACGCCAAAGGTCATTACCGATTTGATGCCGGCGCGGGCATACCGCTCGATCTCGCCGGCCAGTTTTTTCTCGGGGATGCGCTGCACACCCGGCATGCTGGTGATCGGGACGAAGTCGTCGATTTCTTCTTCAACAAAAATCGGCAGTACCAGGTCGTTGAGGGTGAACTCGGATTCCTGGAACAGACCACGCAGCTCCGGGGAGCGGCGCAGGCGGCGTGGGCGGGCTTGAGGGAACTGGCTGGTCATGGTTTTCCTGACTTAAAGACAAAAACTTTGGGGCGAAAGCTTATGCCCCCAAACCCTGGCAACACAAATGCCCAAGGACCAACAGTGTATTGCGCGGTCGGTAATAATTCATTGATCTAGAGCCGTAGACGGCCTTCGATGCACACCGCGACGGCGCCGCCGACCCAGATTTCCTCGCCCTGGCGTTCAATGTGGATACGCCCGGCACGCCCCATGGCCGTGCCCTGGCTGACGATATAACACGCCGGCGCCAGGCCCTCACCGAGCAACCATTGGGCAACCCCGGCATTCAGGCTGCCGGTGGCCGGGTCTTCCGGGGCACCGTCGCCGGCGATAAAACCGCGCACTTCAAAGTGTGCGTCCACGTCGTCGTGCGCCGGGTCGCACGGGGCGACTACGCCTACCGCGAGGCCAAGCAGTTGCGCATAGTCCGGCTGCAGATCAAGCACCGCCTGGCGATCAGCCAACATCACCGCCAGCCAACCGGCGCCGTTGTCCACCCACTGGCTGCGCACGATTGCCCCCGGCGCAAGGTTCAATGCCTGGCGCACGCGTTCGAGCACATCATCTTCCACCGGTCCCGCGCGCAACAACGGCGGTGCGATAAATGCCAGCCCGTCGCCTTGACGACGGATACGCACCAGGCCAATTTCGCACTCCTGGATGATCTCCTCGCCTTGGGGCACCCCGCCCGCTTGCAGCCAGGCGTGGCAACTGCCCAGTGTCGGGTGCCCGGCGAACGGCAGCTCCTGGACGGTGGTAAAAATTCTTACCCGGTAGTCAGCCCTTGGATCGCGTGGCGTCAGCAAAAACGTGGTTTCGCTGAGGTTGGTCCAATTGGCGAAGTCGGCCATCTGCCGGTCGCTGAGGCTGTCGGCCCCCAATACCACCGCCAATGGGTTGCCTTTGAGCGGCACACGGCTGAAGACATCCAGTTGTTTGAAATCAAAAGTCGGCATGCTCAGCTCGGAATATTCAGGCCACGGATCACCGCAGGCCGGGCGATAAACCCATCCAGCGCGCGCAGTACGTTGGGGAAGTCGGCGATGCCCACCAGGTCACCCGACTCGTAGAAGCCGATCAGGTTCCGGATCCACGGGAAGGTCGCAATATCGGCGATGCTGTAGTCATCGCCCATGATCCAGGTGCGGCCGAGCAGACGTTTTTCCAGCACTTGCAGCAAGCGGCGGGACTCGGCGGCGTAACGGTCGCGGGGGCGTTTGTCTTCGTAGTCCTTGCCGGCGAATTTATTGAAAAAACCCAACTGGCCGAACATCGGGCCGATGCCGCCCATCTGGAACATCAGCCATTGAATCGTTTCATAACGTGTCGCGGGATCTTCGGAGAGCAACCGGCTGGTTTTTTCCGCCAGGTAGATCAGGATCGCGCCGGACTCAAACAGCGCCAGCGGCTGGCCGGCCGGGCCATCGGGGTCGATGATCGCGGGAATTTTGTTGTTGGGGTTCAGGGACAGGAACTCGGGGGACAATTGGTCCTGGGTCTCGAAACTGACCTTGTGCGCCTCATAAGGCAGGCCCAGCTCTTCAAGCATGATCGAGACTTTTACCCCGTTGGGCGTGGGCAGCGAGTACAGTTGCAGGCGCTCAGGGTGCTGGGCAGGCCATTTGCTGTTGATCGGGAAAGCGGCAAGTGCGTTCATCGGGACGACCCCAGGGGCAGAAAGCCTCCATGATAGTCACCTGGACGCTGTCCTGCATGGGTCATCAATGCGCAACATCAGCCGGCTATTATCCCGCACGGGCGAACCAATACGTCCTCGTGCACTCTTATGTGCGCTTATCGGGTGAACGGAGGCACCTCAGCTGTATCGACAGGGAATACCACAAGACGCCCAGGCGTCATTGGGGCCAGGCTTGTCAGCCTTAACGTGACGCATGAAGACTCGAACCTACAATGACGATCAAGCCTCTGCGCCTTGTGCAACGCCTGAGACACTATGCCTACATCATGCTGCCGCTGTTGCTGGTCAGCGGCGCCATGGTCGCTGCCCTCGACGCCCGTGAAAGCCGCGCCCAACCCGTAGACGGCGTACAAACCCTGGTGTTCCTGCGCCACGGCGAAAAACCCGCCGGCGGCCTGGGCCAACTCAATTGCCAGGGCCTGAACCGTGCGATGAACCTGGCCACGGTATTGCCAGAGAAATTCGGCAAGGCCGACTTCGTGTTCGCCGCCAACCCGACGCGCAATGTAGAGGAAGGCGAGCGGGATAACTCCTACAGCTACATCCGCCCACTGATGACCATCAGTCCCAGCGCCATCAAGCTGGGCCTGCCGGTGAATATCAAATTCTCGGCGAATGACACCAGTGACCTGGCCGATGAGCTGGTCGAAGACAAATATCACAACGCCACAATCTATACCGCCTGGTCCCACGGCTACCTGCCGGAATTGATCAACAAAGTGGCGAGTGAAGCCTCGGGTGAAAAACACACAATCACCGAAGATTGGTCCGGCAATGACTACGACACGCTGTACGTCCTGACGCTGACCTGGCACAACGGCAAGGCCTCGCTGTTGAGCCGCAACTACAAGCAAGGCTTGAATGACGGCGACCAAACCTGTCCGGAACCCACACAGGTGAGCGCCGAGGGCTGAGAGCGTATGATGCGTCGCTATTGACTCATCTGCGGATCATCACCCATGTCCAACCTCACCTCCATCCAGCCCAACCGGGGTTGGTCATTCTGGTGGAAACCAGCGCTGTTCCTGCTGGTCGCCTGCGTCGGCCTCTACTACGTGAAGTGGTCGCCCTACTACTTCAAGGCGTTTGCCGCGGCGGATAACCACAGCATCGGCGCCTCGATTCTCAATGATCAACAAAGCTCACCCCTGGCGGCAGCGCTGGCCTATGCCCAGGTGTATTTCCTGGCGATCTGGAAAGCCGCCGTACTGGCGGTGATCCTTGGCTCCCTTTTGCAGGTATTGATCCCTCGTGACTGGCTGCTGCGCCTGTTCGGCCGCGCCGGGCTGGGTTCGACCGTGCGCGGCGGGCTGTTCGCCTTGCCAGGCATGATGTGCAGTTGCTGCGCAGCACCGGTGGCGGCGGGCATGCGTCGCCAGCAGGTATCGGTGGGCGCGGCGCTGGCCTTCTGGATCGCCAACCCGGTGCTCAACCCGGCCACCCTGGTGTTCATGGGTTTTGTGCTGGGCTGGGGCTTTACCGCGTTGCGGCTGGTGGCGGGGATTGTGCTGGTGGTGGGTGTGTCGCTGGTGGCGCAGCGCATTGCCCGACCGGAGCAAGTGCCGGAGGCGGCGCTGGACGCGGTAGCCGAAGTCAGCACCCTGGAATCGCAACCGTTCCTCAGCCGCTGGTTGCGCACCCTCTGGCAGCTGTTCTGGAGCACCATCCCGGTCTATATCCTGGCGGTGCTGGTGCTGGGCGCGGCGCGTGTGTGGCTGTTCCCCCACGTGGACGGCGCGATGGCCAACAGCCTGATATGGCTGGTGCCGTTGGCGATTGTCGGCACGCTGTTTGTGATTCCTACAGCGGCGGAGATCCCTATCGTACAAACCATGATGACCCTGGGCATGGGCACCGGCCCGGCCGTGGCCTTGCTGATGACCCTGCCGAGCGTGAGCCTGCCGTCACTGCTGATGCTGCGCAAGGACTTCGATGCGCGGGTGCTGGTGACGGTGGCGGGGTTGACCATGCTGGTGGGTGTGGTCTGCGGGTTGATCGGGGCGGTGATTCTGTAGGCATTGCATGAATGCCCGCATAGCACCAACACATAAATATGCTTATGCAGAGCGCCCGTTTCTATGGTGCAGATACTCCAACACAGCGCCCTGCTCCCCGACAAATTCGATACGCGCGCCTTTGCTTTCACGCTGGAAGGCGTACATCGGGTCGTAGTACTCGCGCAATAGGCCTTCGATCCAGCCACGATGCAGGTCCACCGCGCCGCTGCGTGCCTGTTCGGCCAAGGCATCCTGCATGATCGCGTGCAACCGCTGGAAGCGTTCACCGCCAAGGCGCTTGTGGATATTGGCCAGGCTCTGGGTCAGGCGTTCGGCAAACAGCGCGTGGCCGTTTTCGCCAAACACCCCGATAAACTCCGCACACAGCTCCACCACATAGTCGCGCAGGATGCGTTCCACGCGGCCTTCGACGCTGTCCTCCAGCCACACCATCGAATACGTCTGCATGCCCTTGTGCAGCGGCAATGGCAATGCACAGCTGCCGATCATGCGGCTCTCGTCCTCGACCACAAATTGCTCGATACCCGCCGCGCGCTTTTTAAGCAGGTCCACCGCCAGGCGGTTTTCGAAGTCGATGTTGGACGGCTGCGTCGTGGCGCGCTTGCCGAAACTGGAGCCGCGATGGTTGGCGTGGCCTTCCAGGTCCAGGGCGTTATGCAGTTGACCGAGCACTTCGGTCTTGCCGGTGCCGGTCATGCCGCCCAACAACACGAAGTCACACTGGGCCGTGGCCTGCTCAATGGTTTCCACCAGGAAGGTACGCATAGCCTTGTAGCCACCGCCCACCCGCGGGTAGTCGATGCCGGCTTCGGTTTTCAGCCATTGCTGCACGATCTGCGAACGCAAGCCGCCACGAAAGCAGTACAAGTAACCGTTGGGGTTGGCCTGGGCGAACTGCGCCCACTGTTCGACACGTTTGGCCTTGATCGCCCCGGACACCAGCTCATGCCCCAGCACGATTGCCGCTTGCTGGCCCTGCTGCTTGTAGCAGGTGCCGACCCGCTGGCGCTCGTCATCGGTCATCAGCGGCAGGTTCATCACGCCGGGGAACGCGCCCTTGGTGAATTCGACCGGCGCGCGGGTATCCATCATCGGCCGGTCGTTGAGGAAGATATCGCGGTAATCGGTGATGTCCGTCGCCATCAAATCACCTCTACCGCGTTGCTCTGTCGCTCAACCAACGCGCCGATCGGCTCAAGGTTCAGGCCCAGTTCGGCGGCCACCGCGTGGAATTCGGCATCGCCTTGCGGGGTGACGGCGATCAGCAGGCCGCCGCTGGTCTGCGGGTCGCACAGCACACGCTTGTGCAACTCCTGCAAACGTCCCAGCTTGCTGGCATAGCTGTCGAAGTTGCGCAAAGTGCCGCCGGGCACGCAGCCCTGCTCCAGGTAGTACTCGACCCCTGGCAGGCGTGGGACTTTTTCATATTCGATACGGGCAGTCAGGCCGCTGCCGTCAGCCATTTCCACCAAGTGGCCCAACAGGCCGAAACCGGTGACATCGGTCATGGCGGTCACGCCGGCCAGTTTGCCGAAGCGGCTGCCTGGTTTGTTGAGGGTGCACATCCAATCACGGGCCAGGCCGATATCGGACTCGCGCAGCTTGCCCTTCTTTTCGGCGGTGGTGAGGATGCCGATGCCCAGGGGCTTGGTCAGGTAAAGCTTGCAGCCGGCGGTGGCGGTGTCGTTGCGCTTCATATGGCGCTTTTGCACGATGCCGGTCACGGCCAGGCCGAAGATCGGCTCCGGCGCGTCGATGGAATGCCCACCCGCCAAGGGGATACCGGCCGCGTCGCACACGGAACGGCCGCCACGGATCACTTCCCGGGCAATTTCCGGCGCCAGTACGTTCACCGGCCAGCCAAGAATGGCGATAGCCATCAACGGGTCGCCGCCCATGGCGTAGATGTCGCTGATCGCATTGGTGGCGGCGATGCGGCCGAAATCGAAGGGATCATCGACAATCGGCATGAAAAAGTCGGTGGTGGAGACCACGCCGCGTTCGTCATCGATGGCGTACACCGCCGCATCGTCACGGGAGGCGTTGCCCACCCACAGGTTGGGGTCGAGGTTCTGTGCGCCGCTGCCGGCGAGGATCACTTCCAGTACTTGCGGCGAAATCTTGCAGCCGCAACCCGCGCCGTGGCTGTACTGGGTAAGACGAATCGGCTCGTTCATGGTGGACCTCAAGCTATCAAGTGCGCCGATTCTACCAGACAGCAAAAGGCCGGCTGGGCTCTTGTGAGCACCGCCAGCCGTGAGACGAGTCCGAGCCGTTTTTTTTGAGACAGGTCTTAGCGTTTAGCCGTGTTGAAACGGGCACAAATGTACCTGTGACTCGGGGGGGTCATAACTATTTATTCTCTCTATATTATTGGCGATAAGACCTTATGGACTCAAAGAAGAAGCATGCAGATGGCCGTGACAACGCTGAACGCGTTATCGATCACACCCAGGTGAGCCAAACGCTTCACGGCACAGCCAGTGCCCACTCGTTAGTCGAAATCCATGACACCTCCAACAATTGGCTGGGATCCACTCTGACCGATGCCAGTGGACAATGGGCTTATACATCGGACCAGCCGGTCAACGAACACGGGCAAACCTTCAAGGTTTTCATAGACGGCCAGGCCACCCAGGATTATTTGATCGACGTTGTGACCTCGGCTTCCGACCTGACACCGTTCGCTATTGCTGCGCCAGACATCATGTCGGATGAGGTCAGCCCGCAATTGCAGGTTGCACTCAATCCTCCATCTGCCGCCGAAAGCGTCTCGGTACACACCGATGTTACGAGCCTGAGCATAACGGCAGCACCGACCATCGAAAGCGCGCTCGATGAGGCAGGACTTGAGACCGGGCGAGTCGAAAGCGGTGCCACGATTGACGATACACGCCCTACCTTTTCAGGGAAAAGTGAGGCCATCGGCACATTCGTTGAGATCCATCACAATGGCCAATACCTGACCTCCGCGCGTGTTCTCCAGTCAGGCCAATGGTTCGCTCGCATCCCGGCCGATAGCGCGCTCGAACCCGGTGAGCATACGTTCGTCGTCATCGATAGCACGGGCCAACCGTCGGAACCTTTTACGCTGACCATCAGCGTTCCTGAATCTTCAAGGCCCGTGATTGATTCGGTGTTCGACAACGTCGGTGTGGTCGGGGATATCGCAAACGGCGCAACAACAGACGATGCCTCGCCCACCGTCCATGGCCGTGGCGAGCCGGGCACACAAATGTTTCTGTATAACGGTACCGTCGTTATCGGCTCGGATATCGTCCGTGCTGATGGTACTTATACGATACACGCTGACCGCCCTCTGACACCGGGTGAGCATACCTTGACGGTCGTCGCCAACCGTATTGCATCGCAACCGTTCACGCTGACCGTGGCAGATACGGAGCCGTTCACCAAACCGCTGATCGAGTCAGCGTTTGACAATTTCGGCCAGGTCGGTGAAATCGCCAACGGCGGTGTAACCGATGACGCCACGCCAACCTTGTCGGGTAAAACCGCCCCCTTTGTACAAGTGGCCATTTACGATGGCAGCACCCGTGTAGGTTATGCCTTGAGCGGTCCGGATGGCAGCTGGTCGTTCCCGGTGCCTACCTTGAGCCAAGGCGAGCACTCGTTCACTGCGGTCATCAAAACAAATATCGGCACCCCACTCAGTTCCGAACCGTTCACACTGATCATCGGCGCACCGGACTTAGCCAAGCCGCTGATCGAACTGGCATATGACAACTTCGGCAAAGAAAGCGAAGTCGCCAATGGCGGTGTCACCGATGACGCGACACCGACGCTGAAGGGCAAGGCTGAACCCTATACAAACGTGGCCATCTACGAGGGCAGCACCCGTGTGGGTTACGCCTTCAGCGGCTCGGACGGCAGTTGGTCGTTCCAAGTGCCAACCCTGAGCCAGGGTGAACACGTATTCACCGTGGTGACTGCTGGGGTCACTTCCGATCCGTTCACGCTGACTATTGGCGCACCGGACGCTATCAAACCGGAGATTACCTCCGTGGTCGACAATATCGGGGGAGTGACTGAGCTTGCCAGCAACGACACCACGGATGATACCCGGCCAACATTCCATGGCAGAGGCGAGCCGGGTACCATCCTTACTGTTCATGACTACGATAAGAAAGTCGGTCAAGTATTAGTGGATCAGGATGGTAACTGGACGTATACGGGTGAATTCAACAAGCTGAGCCAAGGCCTGCACAGCTTCACCTTCGTCGGCGATGGCGTAACTTCCGAGCCCTTTGTTTTGAATGTGGAGGGGGCACCTGATACTCGCACGCCGCAAATCGATAGCGCATTCGATAAGGTAGGTATTGAGACTGGACCCGTCGCCAGCGATTCGACCATTGACGATAATCGCCCGGTATTCAGTGGGCAGGCAGAACCGGACTCAGTCGTGTTTGTGTATGGCCCCGGTGGGTTTATGGATACCGTCCCAGCCGACACTAATGGCAGGTGGACGTTCCAACCCCACGATTTTCAAGCGTTGGAACCTGGAACACACACTTTTACCGTCATTTCCGATGGCCTGACCTCCGAGCCCTTTGTGTTGCATGTTGAAGCCGCCGCACACGCAGCGCCACTGTTGGCCAACCCGGCAGAGCCCGGATTACCAGCCTTGTCGGATCTGCTGCAGATCACTTCCGAGTTGTTCACCGCCGAAGCTGACCTTCCGGTACTAAGCGAAAACGTCGAACTGTCTCTCGTTGGGTTTGATGGCAGTCTGAATGACGGTTTACCCGTGACCGACACAGCAAAGGGTAACCTTGTGCTTTCACCTCAGTTCATTACACAAACATGGCAGCAAGACACTACCTATCAGGTAGTTTAAGGCGATAAGCCGGCCGTTCCGCAACGGGACGGCTGGCGCGGCTTAAGCAAGCAAAGGTTTCAATCGCACAACAAAAAGCCGGCTGAGCTCCAAGGAGCAAAGCCGGCTTTTTAATTTCAGCCCCTACTGCCGAGCAGCAAGCAAACGCTTATGGCGATTGCGCCGTGCAATGTTCAAGCACTCGATGGCCGCCGAGAAGGCCATGGCTGCGTACACGTAGCCTTTAGGCACATGGGCACCGAAGCCTTCGGCGATCAGCGTCATGCCGATCATGATCAGGAAGCCCAGGGCCAGCATCACCACGGTCGGATTGTCGTTGATGAACTTGGCCAGCGGTTCAGCCGCTACCAGCATCACGATCACCGAAGTCACCACGGCAATGATCATGATCGGCAAGTGCTCGGTCATGCCCACGGCGGTAATGATGCTGTCGATGGAGAACACCAGGTCAAGCAACAGGATCTGCCCGATCGCCGCCGCAAAACCGATGGTCACGACGTTGCTGGTGCTGGTCTTCTCTTCCGGCTCCGGGTCCATGCTGTGGTGGATCTCGGTGGTGGCCTTCCATACCAGGAACAGGCCGCCGGCGATCAGGATCATGTCCTTCCAGGAAAACGCCTGGCCGAACACTTCGAACACCGGCGTCGTCAGTTGCACGATAAACGCGATGGTGCTCAACAAGCCCAGGCGCAGGACCAACGCCATGCTGATACCGATGCGCCGCGCCTTGGCCCGGTGCTGCTCGGGCAATTTGTTGGTGAGGATCGAGATGAAGATCAGGTTATCGATGCCCAGCACGATTTCCATGACGATCAGGGTGGCCAGCGCGATCCACGCGGTGGGGCTGGCGGCCAGTTGTAAAAGGTAATCCATAGGTCAGTCCTGACGTTGTACTGGGAGATTAGGTTTCTTTAGTGTTCGATTCGGATTCGTTTGTTTCCTGCTCATCCTTTTTTTGCGGATTGATCAGGTCTTGCGTCGCTTCGCTCAACGCCTGCTCCGCGGCCTTCTGGGTATCGTCGATCGCTTGCTTGGCCGATTCGGAGGCTTTACCCAGCACTTGCTGTGCGCTTTTTTCGACCTGATCGCAACCGCCGATCATCATCAATGAAAGCGCAAGCAACGACGCCGCGCCCAGGGAATTGAGTTTCATGATGTATTCCTCGTTATAACCCTTGGGTCCAAATAGTGGCCCCGCGATAGCGAGGCATTCTATGCAGATGAACAGTTCAGTAAAATTCGTATTTTTCTCGCTTATACTTCGGTTTTTACGAAGTGAGGCAACCATGCTCAATTACCGACAACTGCACTACTTCTGGGTCGTGGCCAAGACTGGCAGCATCGTGCGCGCCTGCGAGCAGCTGAACCTCACCCCCCAAACCATCAGCGGGCAGATCAGCCTGCTGGAGCAGACCTTCGGTATCGCCCTGTTTCAACGGGTCGGCCGCCAGCTTGAGCTGACCGAAGCCGGGCGCCAGGCCCTGCCCTATGCCGAGCAGATGTTCCAGACCGGCAATGAATTGGAGGCGATGCTGCGCGCGCAGCCCAACGAACAGCAGATTGTGTTCCGGGTCGGGGTGGCGGACGTGGTGCCCAAATCCATCGTCTACCGCTTGATCGCGCCAACCATGGAGCTCAGCGAGCCGCTGCGCATTACCTGCCGCGAAGACAAGCTCGAACGGTTATTGGCCGACTTGGCGATTCAGCGCCTGGACCTGGTGATTTCCGACAGTCCCATGCCCTCGCACCTGGACATCAAGGGCTATAGCCAGAAACTGGGGGAATGCGGCATCAGCTTTTTTGCCACCCAGGCATTGGCTGACCAACACAGCGGCGACTTCCCACACTGCCTGCATCGCGCACCGCTGCTGATTCCGGGTGCGGAGACGGTAGTCCGCAGCCGTCTGCAACGCTGGTTCGCCGAGCAGCAGATCCAGCCGCGGATCATCGGCGAATTCGACGACAGCGCTCTGATGCAGGCCTTTGGCCAATCCGGCAGCGGGATTTTTATCGCCCCCAGCGTGATTGCCGATGAAGTGGTGCGCCAGTATGGCGTGGCACTGATCGGCCAGACCGATGCGGTTACCGAGTCGTTCTATGCGATCTCCGTGGAGCGTAAGGTCAAGCATCCTGGCATCGTGGCGATTACCGAAGGTGCAAGACGGGAACTGTTTACTGCCCTGCCGTGACGGCAATGTAGGGCACGGCAAGCAAGTCCGACGGCCGTGGGTGACGGAATGTCACAGCGAATAGGACGCTTCGTACAGCGTGCTAGACTTCGCGCCTGCTTCCTACAGCGCTTTCCTCCTGCAATGCTGCGCCCTACTAAAAAAACTAGAGACATCCCTTTATGACTGCTGCCCCTTCCCTCTTGCAACGACTCATGCGCGTCAGCCTGGTCACACAAATCGTTATCGGCCTGATTGCCGGCATCCTGTTGGCCCTGTTGGTGCCCGAGGCGGCCAGAGCCACTGGTTTTATTGGCAAAGTGTTTGTCACCGCGCTGAAAGCCGTGGCGCCGATCCTGGTGTTCGTGTTGGTCATGGCCTCGATCGCCAACCATAAACACGGCCAGGAAACCCACATCAAGCCGATCCTGTTCCTGTATTTGCTCGGCACTTTTGCCGCGGCCGTGGTCGCGGTAGTCGCCAGCATGTGGTTCCCCTCGTCGCTGGTGCTGGCCACCCACGACGCTACCGTCAGCGCCCCCGGCGGCATCGGCGAGGTGCTGCAAAGCCTGCTGCTCAGCGTGGTGGACAACCCGGTGAGCGCACTGATGAACGCGAACTTCATCGGCATCCTGGCGTGGGCCATCGGTATGGGCATTGCCATTCGCCATGCGGGCGTTACCACCCGCACCGTGCTGGATGACCTGTCCAACGGCGTCACGCTGATCGTACGCGTGGTGATCCGCTTTGCGCCGCTGGGGATCTTCGGCCTGGTGGCCTCGACCCTGGCCACTTCCGGCTTCGGCGCCCTGCTCGGCTACGCGCACTTGCTGGTGGTGCTGATCGGCTGCATGCTGTTTGTTGCCTTGGTGATCAACCCGGCCATCGTGTTCTGGAAACTGCGCCGCAACCCTTACCCGCTGGTGTTGATGTGCCTGCGCGAAAGCGGCATCACCGCGTTCTTTACCCGCAGTTCGGCGGCGAATATCCCGGTCAACCTGGCGTTGAGCAAACGCCTGGGCTTGCATGAAGACACCTACTCGGTATCGATCCCGCTGGGCGCGACCATCAACATGGCCGGTGCCGCCATCACCATCACCGTGCTGACCCTGGCGGCCGTGCACACCCTGGGCATCAACGTCGACCTGCCGACCGCCGTGCTGCTCAGTGTGGTCGCGGCCGTGTGCGCCTGCGGGGCTTCCGGTGTGGCCGGTGGCTCGCTGCTGTTGATTCCACTGGCGTGCAGCCTGTTCGGCATTCCGAGTGAAATCGCCATGCAGGTGGTGGCCGTTGGCTTCATCATCGGCGTGTTGCAGGACTCGGCGGAAACCGCGCTCAACTCCTCCACCGATGTGCTGTTCACCGCTGCCGCATGCCTGGGCAAGGAAGAACAAGCGGCTTAACCGCCGGCTATAAAAAAGCCCGGTGCGGTTCTTGAATGAACCGCACCGGGCTTTTTTTGACTGGATGCTTAGAAAGCGCCCATGTAATCGCGCTTGCCCACTTCCACACCGTTGTGACGCAGCAAGGCGTAGGTAGTGGTGACGTGGAAGAAGAACTGCGGCAGGCCGTAGGACAGCAGGTAGGACTGGCCGCTGAAGCGCTTCTCTTTCGGCGTGCCTGGGCGGGTGATGATCTCGATGCCTTCCTTGCCGTCGACTTGCTCGGGCTTGATGGTGTCGACGAAGGCCAGGACCTTGGCGATCAGCGCTTGCAGGTCGGCGAAGGTCACTTCGCTGTCATCGTATTTAGGCACTTCGATCTCGGCCAGGCGCGCGGACACGCCCTTGGCGAAGTCGACGGCGATCTGCACCTGGCGCACCAGCGGGAACATGTCCGGGAACAGGCGCGCCTGCAGCAGGGCGTTGGGCTCGATGTTCTTGGCTGTGGCATGGGCTTCGGCTTTGCTCAGCACATCGCTCAGGGCGTTGAGCATTTGCTTGAAGACTGGGATGGAAGCGGCATAGAGGGAAATAGTCATGACAGTCTCATCGGTAATGGCAGGGTTGGAACCAGCGGCGATTATAGCCATGCCGAGCGCTTGTCTTTTATTTTTTCAAGGATAGGCTAAAGGCCTTCACTGCATAGGGAACGCGCGCGATGAC
Organism: Pseudomonas lactucae; assembly: GCF_036688725.1. Taxonomy (NCBI): domain Bacteria; kingdom Pseudomonadati; phylum Pseudomonadota; class Gammaproteobacteria; order Pseudomonadales; family Pseudomonadaceae; genus Pseudomonas; species Pseudomonas lactucae. The sequence goes on from NZ_JAQQPT010000002.1 coordinate 328,272, forward strand.
CGCCGAGCACGACACCGACACCCCTGAGCCGCGCCTGAACAGCACGGAAATCCGCCTCCTGGGCTGCCTGATCGAAAAACAGGCGACCAACCCCGAAACCTACCCCCTGACGCTCAACGCCCTGGTGCTGGCCTGCAACCAGAAAACCAGCCGCGAGCCGGTGATGAACCTTAGCCAGGGCCAGGTCGGCCAGAGCCTGCGCGTATTGGAAGGCCAAGGCTTTACCCGCCTGGTGATGGGCAGCCGCGCCGACCGCTGGGAACATCGCGTGGACAAGGCGCTGGAGTTGGTGCCGGCTCAGGTGATCCTGATTGGGCTGTTGTTCTTGCGCGGCCCGCAGACCGTCAACGAACTGCTGACCCGCAGCGGGCGCATGCATGATTTCGAAGATGCCGAGCAAGTGGTGCATCAGCTCGAACGCCTGATCTCACGCGGGCTGGCGGTACTGGTGCCGCGCCAGGCCGGACAGCGGGAGGACCGCTATACCCATGCGCTGGGCGACCCGGCGGATATTGAGGTGATCATGGCCGCGCGCGGGAATCCGGTGGAGCGCGGGGCTGGAGTGTCCGTGGACCGTATTGAAGAACTGGAAGCGCGAATTGCGGCGCTGGAAGAACGCTTGGCGCAGTTGGAACAGGCGTAATACAGGCAAAAATGTGGGAGGGGCGGTGCGACGATTCGACTTGCCCCCTCCCACTTTTGGCTATCAGTGCCCTTCAGCTTCGGGCAAACGCCACGGCTTTTTCGAACTGCTCCTGGGTCGGCCGCACACCGGTATAAAGCACAAACTGCTCCAGCGCCTGGATCGCAATCACTTCCAGCCCGGTAATCACCCGCTTGCCCTTGGCCCGGCCCCGCACAATCAACGGCGTTTCGGCGGGGATCGCCACCACATCGAATACTGTTTCGGCTTTATCGATAGCGTCGGCCTCAAATGCCAACGCATCCGCCTCCGCCCCGCCGGTCATGCCGATCGGCGTGACGTTGATCAGCATCCGTGGGCGCAACCCGCCAAGGTCGGTTTGCCACTCGTACCCCAGGTTCTGCGCCAATCTGCGCCCCGCCGCCTCGTTGCGCGCCACGATCACACCGTTGGCATAACCACCGTCACGCAAGGCACTGGCCACGGCCTTGGCCATGCCGCCGCTGCCGCGCAGGGCAAAGGTCGAGTCCTTGGGCACCGCATGCTTGCCGAGCAATTGCTCAACGGCGATGTAATCCGTGTTGTAGGCCTTGAGATGGCCGTTGGTATTGACGATGGTATTCAGCGAGTCAATCGCTTGAACCGAAGCGTCGAGTTCGTCCACCAAGGCAATGGCGGCCTCCTTGAACGGCATGGACACCCCGCAACCCCGAACGCCCAACGCCCGGATACCACTGATCGCGCCGGGCAAATCGTGGCTGCTGAAGGCCTTATAGTAAAAATTCAGACCCAACTGTTCATACAGGTGGTTATGAAATCGCAGGCCGAAATTCCCAGGGCGGGCCGACAGCGACATGCACAGCTGGGTGTCCTTGTTGGGGTGCATCTGCATGGAAAACTCCTTTGAGTAAGCAAATCGGTACAGACCTTACACAACCTTTACCTAGCGGCTGTGCTGTTTTTCAGAAATACGTTGTCTTAAAAGTATCCCCGCGACATTACTTGAGTCTATTGATTGCAGACCACAAGCGCAGGGGCTAACCGAGGAATGACCATGAATCGTAAAATCCCCAGGATCGCCTTGCTTATCGGTGCACTCGCCATGGCAGGCCAAGCCTCCGCCCACGGCGGTGGATGGGCTGGCCCGGCCGCCTTGGGTGCGTTGGTCGGCGCCGCCGTTGTGGGCTCCGTGGTTGCCAGCCAACCCCGCGAGGTGTATGTGCAACAGCCCGTGTATGTGCAACCGCAGCCGGTGTATGCCGCGCCCCCGCCGGTGTACTACGCACCGCCGCCGCCAGTGTATGTGCAGCAAGAGGTGTATTACCGCCCGGCGCCGGTCTATTACGGTCCACCTCGTGGCTACTACGGCCCTCCGCACGGCTACTACCGCCGCGGCTGGTAAATGCCAGGCATGACGTACGAAACAGGCCTCGCCCGCACGCGGGGCCTTTTTTTGCCTGTGAAGTCCGGATTTATCGTGCGAAGGTCGCTATGAGGACAATGGCCTGGCGCCAATCCCACATGATCAAGGTCCAAAGTCTACTTGCCCGATAGGGGCTCGCGCTGTCATGTTTGTGTCACGACTCACTCTCACTATTCGACCCTGTCCACCCAATAACAACAAGGACGACTGAACCATGCCCACACAAAACCCGCACCGCACCGCTGGCCTCTGTACGTCCAGCAAGGTTTACAGCGCACTCACCGAACTCAAGCACCTGGAAGGTCACCGCAGCGCGAAATTCCTGGCGTTGCTGGCGGAAAACCTGGTGCGCAAGGGCCTGCTCAACGAGCAGGAAGTCGTGAGCATGCTCGATCAGGTAGTCGACTGACGCCTGGCATTGATGTCGACTATCGAGCCAGGTGATTTTTCCTCAGCCGCCTGGTCTCGTAAGGTGGCCTCCATAGCGATTGGAGGTATGTATGCCCACTGTTCAAATCATGTCCGTCATCGGCAGCGCCGTCCCCGCCCCGCTTCGAGCGTCGGGCTTGCTCGCCTGCTGGTACCTGGTACGCGACGGCGAGGCCATCAGCGGCCCGCTCACGTCGCTGTCGGCCGCTGAAAAACAGCTGCAGCAAGCCTCGAACTTCCGGCTCCACGCCTGAGGTTCAAGGTAACGGCAGTTTGACCCGCGGCTTGCTCTCGACAAACAGCGCCCAACTGGACATGAACAGCGCCGCCACCAGCGGCCCGATCACAAACCCGTTGAGGCCGAACACCGACAGGCCGCCCAGGGTCGAGATCAGGATCAGGTAGTCCGGCATCTTGGTGTCCTTGCCAACCAGGATCGGGCGCAGCACGTTATCCACCAACCCGATCACAAACACGCCGAACAGGCCCAGCACCACGCCCTGCCAGATCGAGCCGCTCAACAGGAAGTAAGCCGCCACCGGCGCCCAGACAATCCCCGCCCCCACCGCCGGCAGCAGCGACAGAAACGCCATCAACACCGCCCAGAGCAACGCACTGGGGATATCCAGGAACCAGAAGATCAAGCCACCCAGGGCGCCTTGGGTCACGGCCACCAACACATTGCCCTTGACCGTTGCGCGCACCACGCGGTTGAACTTGAGTTGCAACCGACGCTTTTGCGGTTCGGCCAGCGGCACCGCCGTGCGCACCTTGCGCACCAGTTCCGGGCCGTCGCGCAGCAGGAAGAACAGCAGATACAACATGATGAAAAAGCTCACCAGGAAATCAAACGTGCCCTGGCCGAAGCTGAATGCCTGGGTGGCGAAGAATTGACTGCCCTGCATCGCGCTCTTGACGATCTTTTCGCGCAGCCCTTCCAGGTTGCCCAAGCCGAAACGGTCCAGCAGGTGCTGGAAATAGGGCGGCAGAAAGTGCTTGAACTGCTCGATATACCCGGCCACGTCCAGCTTGCCGCTCTCGACGTTCTTGTACAGCGTCGCGCCCTCCTGCACCAGCAAGGCGCTGGTGATGATGACCGGCAGAATCGCGATCACCAGGCACACCATCAAGGTAGTCAGTGAGGTGAGGTTGCGGTTCCAGCCGAATCGCTGCTGCAGGCGGCGCTGCAGCGGCGCAAAGATGATACCCAGGATGACCGCCCAGAACACTGCGCCGTAGAACGGCAGCAATATCCAGATAAAGGCGACGGTCACCAGGACCAGTAGCAACAACAGGGTCTTGAATTGCAGGTTGGTTTGGTTCATGTCCGGTCCATGTCAGAAAGCTCGGCGCGCACGCGCCCTGCTGCTTAGTCCGTGGCAAATCCTGCGAGTGCCATCTTTGTTGCGGTAAGCGTAGACCCAGATCAATAAACCCTTCGGCGCCGCCCGGTACCCTCGCGACCTTTTACGACTCGAATTTCCATGCCTCTGCTCCTTCCTCCCGAACTGCTCGCCCCCGCCGGCACCCTGAAAAACATGCGCTACGCCTTCGCCTACGGCGCCGATGCGGTGTACGCCGGCCAACCGCGCTACAGCCTGCGCGTGCGCAACAACGAATTTGACCACGCCAACCTGGCCCTGGGTATCGACGAAGCCCACGCACAAGACAAGCGCTTCTACGTGGTGGTGAACATCGCGCCGCACAACGCCAAGCTCAAGACCTTCCTCAAGGACCTGGCCCCGGTGATCGCCATGGGCCCGGATGCGCTGATCATGTCCGACCCGGGGCTGATCATGCTGGTGCGCCGGCACTTCCCCCAGATGCCGATTCACTTGTCGGTGCAGGCCAATACGGTGAACTGGGCCAGCGTCGAGTTCTGGCAGCAACAAGGGATTTGCCGGGTGATCCTGTCGCGGGAGCTGTCCCTTGAAGAGATCAGCGAAATCCGCCAGCAGGTGCCGGCCATGGAGCTGGAGGTATTTGTGCACGGCGCCTTGTGCATGGCCTATTCCGGGCGTTGCCTATTGTCGGGCTATATGAACAAGCGCGATGCCAACCAGGGCAGTTGCACCAACGCGTGCCGCTGGAAATACCAGGCCACGCCGGCGGTGGAAAACACCACGGGGGACATCGTCCAGGCGTATGAGCCCACACTCGGGATTGGCACGCCGACCGACCAAGTGTTCCTGCTGCAGGAAGCCAACCGTCCCGATGAGCATATGCCCGCGTTCGAAGACGAGCACGGCACCTACATCATGAACGCCAAGGACCTGCGCGCGGTGCAGCACGTGGAGCGCCTGACCCATATGGGCGTGCACTCGCTGAAGATCGAAGGCCGCACCAAATCGCACTTCTACTGCGCGCGCACCACCCAGGTGTATCGCCGGGCGATTGATGATGCCGTGGCCGGACGCGCGTTTGATCGCGCCTTGATGACAGACCTTGAGTCCCTGGCCCAGCGCGGTTACACCGAAGGCTTCCTGCGCCGCCATGTGCACGATGAATACCAGAACTACCAGAACGGCAGCTCAGTGTCGGAGCGCCAGCAGTTTGTCGGCGAGTTGACCGGCGAACGCCGCGGCGAGCTGGCCGAGGTCAAAGTGAAGAACCGCTTTGCCCTGGGCAACCACCTGGAGTTGATGACGCCCACCGGCAACCTTCACTTTGATCTGGACACCCTGCACAACAGCCAGGGGCAAGCCATCGAGGTGGCGCCGGGGGACGGGCACACGGTGTATGTGCGCGTTCCGGCGCAGATGGACCTGCGTTTTGCGCTGCTGATGCGCGATGTCTGAGGACGTCAGATCCTGAACTGACCGACCAGTTGTCCCAGGCGCTGGCCGAGGTCCGCCAGGCTGCGCGAGGTCTGTGCGCCCAACTGCGTCTCATCGGCCACGCTGTCCACGGCCACTGCGATCTGGTGCACGCTGCGGTTGATCTCTTCGGCCACCGCGGTCTGTTCTTCGGCAGCGCTGGCGATCTGCGCGTTCATCGAGTTGATGGTGCCGATCAGCTGCGCCATGGCGTCCAGCGACGCGCCTGCCTGGTTGGCCTGGGCCGAGGTGCCTTCACCGGCGTCGCTGGAGCGGCGCATTGCGTCCACGGCAGCCTCGGTGCCTTTTTGCAGGCGGTCGATCATGCCCTGGATTTCCTGGGTGCTGGTCTGGGTACGGCTGGCCAGCGCACGCACTTCGTCGGCCACCACCGCGAAACCACGACCGGCCTCCCCTGCCCGCGCGGCCTCGATCGCCGCGTTAAGCGCCAACAGGTTGGTCTGTTCGGCAATCGAACGGATCACGCTCAACACGCTGACAATCGAGGACACGTCCTGCTGCAGGCTGTCCAGAGACACGCCGCTGCTGCGAATATCATTCACCAGCGCGTGGATCTGCGCGATGCTGCCGTCCACCACACGCTTGGCGACCTGGCCTTCGGCGTCGGTCTGTTGCGCAGCTACTGAAGCGCCCTGGGCGCTGCGCGCGACTTCTTGCGCAGCGGAGGACATCTGGTTGATCGCGGTGGCCACCTGGTCGGTTTCGTGGCGCTGGCGCTCCATGGCCTGCTCGGAACGCTGGGCCTGGTCGGACACCTGGCTCACCAGGCCGGTAAGTTGCGCGGTCATGTCGGTGATCTGGCGCACCAGGCCATGAATCTTGTCGACAAACCGGTTGAAGGCTCCCGCGAGGTCGCCCAGCTCATCCTGGCTGGTAATGGCCAGGCGGCGGGTCAAATCGCCTTCACCGGCGGCGATGTCGTCGAGGTTGGCTTTCATCAAATGCAGCGGACGCAAGATGGTATTGGCCAGCAACATACCCACGGCAGCGATCACCAGCAGCACCACTACGGCCACGCCGAAGATGCTCAACAACACGCCCTCCATGCGTTTTTCCACTTTGGCTTCGACCACCGCCACCTGGGCTTCGATGCCATCGAGGTTCACCGAGGTACCGATGACCATGTCCCACTTGGGCAAATACTCGGTGTAGCCCATCTTGGGCACCAGCTCCGTCTGGCCGGGTTGGGTCGAGCTGTATTGCAAGTAGTGGGTGCCGTCCTTGCCGACCTTGACCAGGTCACGGTTGACGTACACACCATTAGGGTCGCGGTTGTCCTTGAAACTCTTGCCCACGCCGTCGGGGCTGTTGCCTTTGAACAGGCGGATGGTTTCGGAGTCGTAGCCGAAGAAGTAGCCGTCCTTGCCGTAGCTTGTGTTGGAGAGCAGCTTGACCACCTCGGCCCGCGCCGCCGTATCGCCCGGGGCGGCCGCGTCGTAGAGCGGCTTGATCGTGCTCATGGCCACTTCCACATAACTTTGCAGGGTGGCCTTGGCGTTGTTGAGCAGGCGCTCGCGGGTTTCAGCCACCTCGTTGCGCGCCTGGCCCTGGAGAATCCACACGGTGGTCAGGCTGATCACCAGGGCAAACAGCAGCACCGGCACGACGGCGAGGGACAGGACTTTGGCCTTCAGACTCAGACGCATGATTTTTCTCTCTTATTTAAGCGACTTGAGAGGTTATCGGCCAACTGCGCAGGTTCTATAGGCGTGGACCGTCAGAGGGTCATGGCGGCCAGCCAGCCAAACGCCAGCAGCGGAAGGTTGTAGTGCAGGAAAGTCGGCACCACGGTGTCCCAGATATGGTGATGCTGGCCGTCGATGTTCAGGCCCGAGGTGGGCCCGAGGGTAGAGTCCGACGCCGGTGAGCCGGCATCGCCCAGCGCACCTGCCGTCCCGACGATGCACACGATAGCCACCGGGCTGAAGCCCAGTTGCACGCACAGCGGCACGAAAATCGCCGCAAGGATCGGCACCGTGGAAAACGACGAGCCGATGCCCATGGTCACCAGCAGCCCCACCAGCAACATCAGCAAAGCACCCACACCACGGCTGTGGCCGATGAACGCTGCCGAGGTTTCCACCAGCGAACGCACGTCACCCGTGGCCTTGAGCACTTCGGCAAAGCCTGAGGCGGCGATCATGATGAAGCCGATCATGGCCATCATCTTCATGCCTTCGGTGAACAGGTCGTCGGTATCGCGCCAGCGCACGATGCCCGACACCGAGAAGATCAGGAACCCGGCCAGGGCGCCGATGATCATCGAGTCCAACCACAGCTGAATGATGAACGCCGAGGCAATCGCCACGCCCGCCACCAGCAGGGTCAGCGGGTTGTACTGCACCGCCACCTGCTCGACCCGCTCGATTTTCTCCAGGTCGTATACACGTTTTTTGCGGTAGCTGATAAACACCGCCACCAGCAGGCCGACCACCATGCCCAGGGCCGGCAGGCTCATGGCGTGGGTCACATTGACCTGGCTGATGTCCACGCCGCTGCTGGCCACGTTGGCCAGCAGGATCTGGTTGAGGAAGATATTGCCGAAGCCTACCGGCAGGAACATATACGGTGTGATCAGGCCGAAGGTCATCACGCACGCGATCAGGCGGCGGTCCAGTTGCAGCTTGGTCAGCACGTACAGCAGCGGCGGCACCAGCAGCGGGATAAACGCGATATGGATCGGCAGGATGTTCTGCGAGGCTATCGCGACCACCCACAACAGGCCGATCAACAGCCATTTGACGTGGTTGCCGCCGGTGGCATCCTGGCGGTCCACCAGCAGCAGTGCCTTGTCCGCCAGGGCGTGAGCCAGGCCGGACTTGGCAATCGCCACCGCGAAAGCGCCGAGCAATGCGTAGGACAAAGCCACAGTCGCCCCGCCACCCAGGCCGCCGTTGAAGGCCTTGAGCGTGGCCTCGATTCCCAGGCCGCCGGTCAAGCCGCCTACCAGCGCGCCAACAATGATGGCGATGACCACATGCACACGGGACAGGCTGAGCACCAGCATGGTGCCGACCGCGGCGATGACTGCGTTAATCATGGTTACCTCAAGCAGAAACATAAAAAACAGGCATGCCCGCGCCCAGGTGGCCATTAAATGGCAACCCAAGTGCAGGCTTTAAGGAGGTCTTATTAGAGGGCGCGCACTTTGCAGCAGGTGGGTCTGCATGTCAAAAAACCTGTTGCGAGGAGGCTCGCCCCAGATGGCCATGAGTATCTGCACACCCCTCGACAGCTGCTACGCAAGGGACTCGCTCAAGATGTGAAGATACCCATGCTGCGATGGCAGTGCGTCAGGAATGGCGCTTGGGCAGTTCAATCAGCACCTTGAGCCCACCCAATTCACTCTCTTTCAACCGCAACACCCCGCCCCACACGTCGACGATATCGCGCACGATACCCAAGCCCAGGCCATGGCCATCAGTCTGCTCATCCAATCGCGCACCACGGCTGAACACTTGATCACGCTGGGCTTCAGGGATGCCGGGGCCGTCGTCCTCCACCGTCAGCAGGTAAGCGTCCTCGGTTTCGCGGACGTTCAGGCGAATTTCGGCATCAGCCCACTTACACGCGTTGTCCATCAGGTTGCCAAGCAGTTCCAGCAAATCCTCACGATCCCACGGCAGTTGCAGCCCGGGGCCCGCGTGATAACTCAGGTCCAGGTGCTCGCCATGGATCATGTTCAAGGTGGCCAGCAGGCCAGGCAGTTCCTTCTCACAGTCAAACAACGCGCCCGGCAGGGTTTCGCCGGCCAGGCGCGCGCGGTTGAGTTCACGGTTGAGACGGTGCTGCACTTGCTCCAACTGCTCACGCAACAATTTGCTCAGTTCGGGTTGGTCCTTGAGCGCTTCGCTCGACGCTGCGCTGAGCAGCACCGCCAGCGGGGTTTTCAGCGCATGCCCGAGGTTGCCCAAGGCATTGCGCGAGCGTTTAAGGCTGTCTTCGGTGTGGGCCAGCAGGTGGTTGATCTGCGCGACCAAGGGCTCCAGCTCCACGGGCACCTGGGTGTCGAGTTGCGAACGTTGTCCCTGCTGCAACTGGGCAATCTGGTTACGCGTGGTTTCCAGTGGGCGCAACGCACGGCGTACGGTCAGGCGTTGCAGGATCAGCACCAGCAACAATGCCGCCAGCCCGAGCACCAGACCGATCTGACGCATCAGGCGGAAACTTTCACGCACCGGGGTGTAGTCCTGGGCCACGCTGATGGAAATCGACTGGCCAAAGCGCTTGTAGTCCGCACGCAGCACCAGCAGCTGCTGGCCTTCCGGGCCCAATTGCAGATTGCCTTTGATCCCGCTCTCAGGCAGCCGAGGCAGTTCCTGATCCCACAGCGAACGAGAGCGCCAGTGGGTGTCGGCAAAATCGATGCGGAAGTAATGCCCGGAAAACGGCCGCTGGTAGGCCGGAGATAAACGCTGCTCATCCAGTTGCACGCCGTTGGGCCCGCGTACCAGCGCCGCCAGCAGGTTTTCGGCGTCGTTGCGCAACCCGGCTTCCAGGTAGCGCTGCAAACCGGCTTCGAACAACCACAGGCTGGTTTGCGCCAGTACCACGCCGACGATCACCATCACACTGATCAAGCCCAGGCTGAGGCGCCGCTGAATCGACCTCATGCAGGGCTGGCGCCGAACCGGTAGCCCTGGCCGCGCCGGGTTTCGATCACGCTGCGCCCCAGCTTGCGGCGCAGGTGGTTGACGTGGACTTCCAGCACATTGGAGTCGCGCTCGGTTTCACCGTCATACAAATGCTCGGCCAGGTGGCTTTTCGACAGGATCTGTTCGGGGTGCAGCATGAAGTAACGCAACAGGCGGAATTCGGCGGCGGTCAGTTGGATTTCTTCGCCATCACGCAGTACGCACTGACGGCCTTCGTCCAGATGCAGCCCGGCGGCTTGCAAGGTGGGCTGGTTGGCCTGGCCGTGGGAACGACGCAACAGTGCCTGGATGCGCAGGTGCAGTTCCTCGGGGTGAAAGGGTTTGCTCAGGTAATCGTCGGCACCGGCCTTGAGCCCTTCGATACGCTCGGCCCAAGAGTCGCGCGCGGTGAGGATCAGCACCGGCGTGACCAGCGCGGCGGCACGCCATTGCGCCAGCACCTCAAGCCCCGGCAGACCGGGCAGGCCAAGGTCGAGAATGATCAAGTCGTAGGGTTCACTGCGGCCCTGGTAAGCGGCGTCGCGCCCATCGGCCAGCCAGTCGACGGCGTAGCCCTGGCGCTGCAGGCCGGCCAACAGCTCATCGGCCAGGGGTACGTTGTCTTCCACCAGAAGCAGGCGCATCAGTCTTCCTCATCTTTGATCAGCACACCGGTGGTCGCGTCGAGCTTGATCTCGCGCACCACTCCATCGGTGGTCAGCAGTTCCACTTCATAGGCATATTGGCCATGTTTTTTTTCAAGCTCGGCCTCCAGCAGGCGCGAACCGGGATACCGCGCCATGGCCTGCTGCAGCAGCTGCTCAAGCGGCAGGATCACGCCCTGCTGGCGCAGCGCCAGCGCTTCGTCCTGGTTGAGGTCGCGGGCCTGCAAACCTGAGCAGAACACCACGAGCACCAGTGCCACTCGACTGCCGGTGCGTAAATTTACCGTCATTACGTATCCTGATGATTCTTGAGAACCTGCCCGGAGAGCGCGTCCAATTCGATGTCCCACTCAATGCCGTTGCTGTCGCGCACTTCGACTTCATAGACGTACTTGCCGTAGTCCTCATCCAGATCGGTGTCCAGCAGTGTCGAGCCGGGGTGCAGAGCCAGAGCCGCGGCTTCCAGTTGGTCGAAGGCAACAATTGTAACAGTGGCGGGCACGATCAGTGGTTTGTCGGGGTCCACAGCGGCAACCTGGGTCGCCGTGACGCCGATCATAACGGTGGCGACCAGGGCTGTGAGGCGCTTCATGATGAGTCTCCGTTACACAATGTTTTTCCTACGCCTGCCACGGTAACGACTGCAACTTAACTGAAACTGAATTGCCACCATGGCAATTGCGGCGGCACGCCATTTTCCTGCAGCGTGCGAGATTTCCTATACTGCCCCGCTCGCTTCAACAGAGACCGGTATGACAGCCATCCACATCAAGTTCCCCGCCATGACCCTCAAGGCCGGTAAACGCGCCCTCACGCGCATTCGCGAACAGGGCTTGAAGCCGGCGGACGTCGGCATTCTCCCCGGCGCGGCCGGCGGCCCCAAGGCGCTGGGCATCCAAGGCCTGGACCTGGCGCTGTTCGGTGACTGGCTGCCGCGTGCGCCACGCGAACGGGCGCTGATCGGTGCTTCGATCGGCTCCTGGCGGTTTGCCAGTGCCTGCCTGCCCGACCCGGTGCAAGGCCTGCTTGACCTGGGCCGCCTGTATAACGAACAGAGCTTTGCCAAAGGCGTGACCATGGCCGAGGTCAGCCGCAGTTGCCAGCGCATGCTCGACGATTTGCTCGCCGGCCGCGATGCGCGGGTGCTGGACAATCCCGACTACCGCCTGAACATCATGGTAGTCAAAAGCCATGGCCTGCTCGCCGATGACCATCGTGGACGCCTGGGCCTGGGCCTGTCCTCGGTGATCGCCGATAACCTGCGCGGCCGCGCACGGCTGTCGCGGCATTTCGAACGGCTGATCATTCACGACCCACGCCAGGCGCCACCGGTGCATCCGCTCACGGATTTTCCCTCGCGCTTCCTTGAGTTGGACACCGGCAACCTGCGCCAGGCGCTGCTCGCCTCCGGCTCGATCCCCATGGTGATGCAAGGCGTGCGCGACCTGCCTGGCGCAGGCACCGGCACCTACCGCGACGGCGGCCTGCTGGACTACCACCTTGACCTGCCCTACCACGGCGACGACATTGTGCTGTACCCGCACTTTACCGACCGGATCATCCCCGGCTGGTTCGACAAGGGCCTGCCATGGCGGCGCAGCAACCGGCAGGGTTTGCAGGACGTGCTGCTACTGGCGCCGTCCATGGACTACCTGGCCCGACTGCCCCACGGCAAACTGCCGGACCGCAGCGACTTCAAGCGCTACATGGGCAATGACAAAGGCCGTAACAAATACTGGCAAACCGCGATGAGCGAGAGCCGGCGGCTGGGGGATGAGTTTCTGGAGCTGGCCGATAACGGTGGGCTGGGTGAGCGCTTGCAGGCGCTTTGACCGAGCGGTATGCGCGGTGACGGACCAAGCTGTTAAACTCGCCGCCTGCCAGATACTGACCGAGCTGAAAATACTGTGGAAATCTTCAAGGAATTTACATTCGAATCCGCCCATCGCCTGCCGCACGTACCGGACGGCCACAAATGCGGGCGCCTGCATGGGCATTCGTTCAAGGTGGCGATCCACCTCAGCGGCGACCTGGACCCTCATACCGGCTGGATTCGCGACTTCTCGGAGATCAAGGCGATTTTCAAGCCGCTCTATGAACGCCTCGATCACAACTACCTCAACGACATCCCAGGCCTGGAAAACCCCACCAGCGAAGTGCTGGCCAAGTGGATCTGGAATGAACTCAAACCCCTGCTACCGGAACTCAGCGCGATTCGTATCCATGAGACCTGCACCAGCGGCTGCATCTATCGCGGTGAGTAAACCGGCGTCGACTGTGGCGAGGGCTCCCTTGCCACAGGTCAAACACACACTGTTCGACTGATCCATTTTGTATCACCACTGCACTGCTTTCGTGCCCGGCCGGGCATCGCGAGCACTCCCGCCTGCGTTTTCCCCTGTCTGGCAATAAATACCCACGGCTGCTGCGTTGGCACGCGCGGTGCAACGGGCTTGCGTCACTCATTCAGGGAGCAAGACCATGACGCAGCCAGAACCGGGCAACGATTACCCCTTAAGCGAAGTTCCCCTGCACGCGCGCAAAGGCCTGGCGTCTACCTCCATGGTGCTGCTGGGCTTCACGTTCTTTACCGCGACCATGTTTGCCGGCGGCAAGCTGGGGGTAGCGTTCAGTTTTACCGAGATGCTCGGCGTGGTGGCCTTGGGGAACCTGCTGTTGGGCATTTATGCCGCGGGCCTGGGTTACATCGCCTTCAAGAGCGGCTTGAATTCTGTCTTGATGGGACGCTTCTGCTTTGGCGAAGTGGGCAGCAAGCTCAGTGACTTGATCCTCGGTTTCACCCAGATCGGCTGGTATGCCTGGGGCACCGCCACTGCCGCCGTGGTGCTGGGTAAATATTTCGAATTAAGCTCTGGCAGCGTGCTGGCATTGATGGTGGTGTTCGGCCTGGTGTTTTGCGCCACGGCCTACGTGGGCTATCGCGGGCTGGAGATTCTGTCCTACATCGCAGTGCCGGCCATGGGTTTGTTACTGATACTGTCGATGTGGGTCGCCACGCTAAAAGTTGGCGGTTGGGACGGCCTGCTGGCGGTCGTGCCAACCCGTGAGCTGGACTTGTCCACAGCCATCACTCTGGTGTTCGGCACCTTTGTCAGCGGCGCGACCCAGGCCACCAACTGGACGCGGTTTTCGCGTTCGGCCAGGGTGGCGGTGCTGGCCAGCCTGATCGGTTTTTTTATCGGCAATGGCCTGATGGTGCTGATCGGGGCCTACGGTGCCATCGTCTATCAACAACCGGATGTGGTCGAAGTGTTGCTGCTGCAAGGCTTTGCCATGGCGGCGATGGCCATGTTGCTGCTCAATATCTGGAGCACCCAGGACAACACCATCTATAACTTTGCCGTGGCCGGCTGCAACCTGTTGCGCACCCGGCGCCGCAAGACGGTGACGCTTGCCGGCGCAGTGATCGGCACCTTGCTCGCGCTGCTGGGCATGTACGACATGCTGGTGCCCTATCTGATCCTGCTGGGCACGGTGATCCCACCGATTGGCGGAGTGATCATGGCAGACTTCTTCTACCGTTATCGCGGCCAGTACCCACGCCTGGCCGAAGCGCGCCTGCCGGCGTTCAACTGGCCAGGGCTGGCGGCGTACGCCGTGGGCACCGTGCTGGCGTTCAATTCTCCGTGGGTTGCGCCGTTGGTGGGGATCGCAGCCGCATCGCTGACCTACATGGCGCTCACCGCCGTATTGCGCGTGCGTGCGCCGGCTACCCAATCTACAAGCGTGGTTTCACGAGAATGGTAATCTGGCCGCCGTCTGCCTGATTGTTTTAGCCAAGAGGAACTTGCCCATGCACATCATCAACGCCCGCCTGCGCAACCGTGAAGGCCTGCATGATCTGCACCTGGAACATGGCCGGATCGCCAGCATCACCGCACAAACGGGGGTGCCGGTTTTAGCCACCGGTGATTTGGATGCTGCCGGCAATCTGGTGATCCCGCCCTTCGTCGAACCGCATATCCACCTCGACGCCACCCTCACCGCCGGCGAGCCCCGCTGGAACATGAGCGGCACCCTGTTCGAAGGCATCGAGTGCTGGGGCGAACGCAAGGCCACCATCACCCTGGAAGACACCAGGACTCGCGCAAAAAAAACCATCCAGGCCCTGGCGGCCCATGGCATCCAGCATGTGCGGACCCACGTAGACGTCACCGACCCGGACCTTACGGCGCTCAAAGCCATGCTGGAGGTACGCGAAGAAAGCACGCACCTGATCGACCTGCAGATCGTTGCCTTTCCCCAGGAAGGCATCGAGTCGTACCGCAATGGCCGCGAACTGATGGAAGAAGCCGTTCGCCTGGGCGCCGACGTGATCGGTGGCATCCCCCACTTTGAATACACCCGCGACCAGGGCGTGAGCTCGGTGAAGTTCCTGATGGACCTGGCCGAACGCACCGGTTGCCTGGTCGATGTGCATTGCGACGAAACCGATGACCCACACTCGCGCTTCCTTGAAGTGTTGGCCGAAGAAGCCCGCAGCCGCGGCATGGGTGCCCGCGTAACGGCCAGCCACACCACGGCCATGGGTTCCTACGACAACGCCTACTGCGCCAAACTGTTCCGCCTGCTGGGGCACTCCGGTATCAGCTTCGTCTCGTGCCCGACCGAAAGCATCCACCTGCAAGGCCGCTTCGACAGCTTCCCGAAACGCCGCGGCGTGACCCGCGTCAACGAGTTGCTCGAAGCAGGCATGAACGTGTGCTTCGGCCAGGATTCCATCGTCGACCCTTGGTACCCGTTGGGCAATGGCAACATCCTGCGGGTGCTGGAGGCCGGTCTGCACATCTGCCATATGCTCGGCTACCGCAACCTGCAAAGCGCGCTGGACCTGGTGACGGACAACAGCGCCAAGGCCATGGCCCTGGGTGATCGCTACGGCCTGGAGCCCGGGCGCCCGGCCAACCTGTTGATCCTTTCGGCAAACAGCGACTACGAGGTGATTCGCAGCCAGGGCCTGGCGCTGTACTCAATTCGCAGCGGCAAGGTTGTGATGAAACGTCAGCCGGCACAGGTAGAGTTTGTGTCGGCACACTGATCAGACAATCGAGTCGATGTCCAGCGGCTGCGGCTTCCCCCTTTCGTTCTGCGTGGCGGGAGGTACGCTGGCGGCCTGGGACCATTCACGGTTTTCACGGTGGCTGAACCAACGCTTGAGACTCGGTTGCAAGTGGGCGGCATGGGCATGGCTGCCGTAGACATCGCGGGCTTCGAGGCGGCGCCAGCGCAGGGATTGCAAGCGTTCGCGACTGGCGTGCAGGCGGTCGATTTCGGCGTTCAATGGCTCGTGATGTTCATAGGCACGGTCATTGGCCGGTCGATGTCGGGTCAGTTCTCGCCGCTTGTCTTGAAGCTGTCTGCGCATGGTCGCGAGGGCATGGTCGATTAACTCAAACTCTCTTTGGGTCACCAGCGGGCCGTTGTTTTCCAGGGTTTGTTGCCAACGCCGCAGCGTCGCCCAAGCGGCCGGGATGTAGCTGGCCGTCATGAAATGCTGTTTGTATTGCACCAACTGGCTGATCAACCCGGCGCGCTCGGGCATATCGCTGTCAGCTTGCAACGCTCGATTGCGGCCTGCCTCTTCGATGGACTCACAACCGGGCTTCCACAGCACCGATGATTGCGTGCCATCCGAGAGCGTGATCGGCATGAAATGCTGTTGCTCTCCATGGTGTTGGTAGGGGTTACCACCGAACCGCACCAGGCCGGCGGCAAACAACAGGCCACCGGCTGTGGGAGCGCTGAATAGCGTGACGAGGCCCGGGACCCAGAGCTTGGCGGTGGTATTCATCCAGGGTGCCGGGACACTGGGAACGGGGTCGTTGTGGTTGACGATACGGTGGTGGACCAGGGTGGATGCACCGGCGGTGAATTCGGAATCGGCGGCGCGGGGGGCGCCGTAGGTGTAGAGGAGGATGTTGTAGTCATTATCCGACACACGACGCAACCCTTCGGCCAATAACAATGCAATGGCACCGCCCAGGCTATGACCGCAGATGACTATTCGTTGGTCGTTGTAAAACTGGCCGAGGTATCGCAGTACGAAATCACGCATCGCCCGGTAAGCCTGATAGAACCCTTCATGAGCCTTGCCGACACCTTCGGCAAACGGTTTTTGATGGGCGTTTGCGTCACGCAACCCGTCACTTGTGCTGGCGGTGCCACGTACTGCTATCAAGATTACGTCATCGTGATGGGTTATGAATGCCTGGGTGTCAGTACCGTCTTTTTCGTCATCAAAGAAGTGCAGGCGCGAAGGGTATTCCTGGTCGTCCTCAAGCTCTGGACGATTTTGTGGATACAGCTCGGGATCGAAGGGCAAAATTTCGAAACGTTTGGAGTAAGGAATGTCTTCGTAGAGCGGATAGAAACGCTGAGTTTGTTCAGGATCAATCCGCCAGGCCTCGTCGTGCCCCGAAAGCTGTTCGGCAAAGAGATTTCCAACGCTTGGGTCCAGCGGAAAATGAACTTTATCCAAGGGTTTGACCGGCGGTTCCTGACCGAAATCGCAATAACTCAACGCAGCAAACAACCCCAACTGATACAGGTTCAAGGCACAGAAGTTATCAGCGGTGGACAGCATCGGCCTCAGCGCTCGCAGGGGCCGCACCTCAAGAACAGTATGATTGTTAGGAAACAGTACGATGCCCGATAACGTTGACTGGGGTGGGCCGAAGCCCAGGTCGGCAATCATTTTCAAGGCATGCCGTTGGGGCTGATGAGTCCGGGGCGCAATTGGAGGTAAGTGTGCGACATGTCTGACCAAATCACGCACTTCGACCTGATAGAACCGATTGGCTTGCTGTCGAGCGGGATTATTTTCAACGCGCCGACCATCCGTCGCAGCAAACCGAGTTCCTTCCGCGCGAAACTGAAGTTCTGTAATAGGAAGCTTATAAGTGGGGCGCGTCATTAAGTACTGATAGGGTTGCTCGGCCCCAGAATAAAGATCGTCAAAAACAAGAACCACGGGGCCGCAATAGATATCCGTTAGTTTGGCAAAGCCGTCTCCGTTCAAGCGTCCTTTATAGTGTTGACCGGCACTGTCGTAAACGGTATACGGCAAACCACCATATGAAGAGCCCGTTCCAAACTCATCAACCAAACAAAAGCTAATCCAATGCCCTCGCAGTGAGCAGGCAGGTTTTTTATCACTGAAAAAAATTTGCTTCCGTGCGTCCAGCTTCATGAATTTCTCCTTTTTACTTGCAGGATGGATAAACCTCACAGATGCGACCATCCGGCATTTTTATAGGCTTAAAGTCGGTGATATTACCGTTGCAGTAAGCGTACGGGTCTTCGAAGCTTTTCCCTTTGCAACGCTTCCAACCATTCGGAACAGCTACCCACTTATCGTCGATAGCAGGCGCCTCCTCACCACTTAATCTCAGCGCCATCCTGAGGGTGTTCCCCGCTAGCTGATCTCGTTGTGCGACGCCACCTGCCGATGCGCTTTGCAGTTGGCCTGCAGCGTCTAGAGAATTGCATTTAAGAATTTTTATGATTGCCTGCTTTGGCCCTATCGTCCGGAATAACCATTGACACTGCCCCAACAACTGCTGAACTCCCTGCTGTGGCATCCCTGAGGAATGGGTGGTGCGATCTAAAATTGAAATGTTGCCAATGTCCCCGCCGATATCCCAATCACGACTCCCCCACTTCGCATAGACATCAAACTCCAACCCGCGCAATACCAACGGGCATCCATTGACAATTTCAGTCAGCGGCAGTTGATAACTCAGCCGATGAGCCACTGGTGTGTAATCGGTAAAGAATACTTTGCGTTCCGGCCTCTTGCCTCGACGACGCGGCAAGGTGCAGGTTTCCCCCGTTGCGGGCCGGTAATTGGCGGCCGTTTTGAGTTTAAAATTCGCAGGCAAATCCACCTCCAACGTAAAGCTCTCAACCGGCCGACCCACGCACCCAAAAAGCCCTGCCGTACCCAGCGCAATCAGCACACCCCAAACTTGCCTATTCATTTTTCTTCTCCAGCGAACGCCACTGCCATACCACCCGGTCAAAGTGCTCCTCGGGTGCTTCCCCCTCTTTCGGCTGCCAGCGAATCACACTGGCACCAGTAGCTTCTTCCAACCGTCGCACGACCAAAAATTCCAGCTGCTCGGGCCGGGTCCATTGCCAGGCGCGAGCCTGTTCCAGCACCTGGGCCAGCCACACTTTGGGGTCTTGAAATTCGACCAGCGCGACCAGGTTTTCACTGTATTCCGCCAACAGATAACGCAAGACATTGGCGTGCAGGATGGTGCGGGCGTTGGGGTTCGGAGCCTTCAGCCAAGGGGCGGGATCGGGCACCGGGTACTCGCCAGGGGCGGGATTATCGACGCTGTGCCAGCGGTTTTCGTGCCAGTAGCAAACGCTGATCAATGGACCGAGAAAGGCCGCCCAATCCTGCAATGGCAGATAATCCAATGCGCGTGCGAGTGTGCGATTGTCGTGAAAGCGGTACAGCGACTGGTGACCAGCCGGCCCGACCAGCAGCCGCTCGCGCCAGTGATGAGTCAAGCTCGACAAGTCAGTGGTGGGGATGCAGCCCAACCAGCCCCAATTCGTTTCTGGCTGCTCTAAAAGGTCGAGCAGCGCAGGCTCGCCCATCTGCTCCAGCAGCAGGATCACCGGGCCTGTGGTGGCTATTTCCGCCAGCGGGGTGTGTGCATACAGGCTGCAATACGCTGACAAGTCGCGGACGGCCAGCATTGGCTGGCGTGCTGCGTTATCGCCCTCAAGTATCAGGCAAGGCCTGCGTCCTGCCTGCATCTGTTGGACCATCCACTGGTTTGGCTGAGTTTCCATCAGGCAGCCCTCTCGCGGATATCGCACAGGCCTTCCCGGCAGCGTTCACACACGGGGCAGAAGTCCGCGCCCAGTTGCCTGGCCAGGTTCATGATGGCGCCTTGTGCGGCGGCGACTTTCGGCTCCTCGGCCATCCACTGGGAACGCGTCGACGGGGTCGCGCACGGCGAGCCACCGAGCGTGATAGGGCGACTGCTGAAAATACCGCCCGCCTGGATGACCAGATGTTCCCCTCCCGCCTTGAGACTCAGCTGTGCACCTGCGTCGATTACCAAGCTGGCGCCGGCCTTCAGATGAACCTGCTGTCCAGCCTCAATCAACAGGGTCTGTCCCACATAGGTCCGGCTGTCGCCCTGCACATGCAGATGATCGTCAGCCTTCAGAACGACCTTGCGATCCCCGGTGACCTGGTGATGCTCCTGGTTTTCCAGGTGAACCGTGCTTAACCCGCGAATAATTTCCCGCCGCTCTCCCATCACCTCCAGGCGGCTGTCATGGCCCACCTGTTGTTCCAGGTCCCGTTGTGCCCGAAGGTAGATAAGCTCCTCACCGCGGCGGTCTTCCAGGTACACCTCGTTGGAGCCGCCACCGCCCAAGGTGCTGCGGCTGCGCAGAACACTGCGGGTCTTGTGCTGAGGCAATGGATAGGACGGCATGTGCAGCGCATTCGGCAGGCAGCCGTTAATCAGCGGCTGGTCGGGGTCGCCTTCGAGAAAGGTCACCAGCACTTCCATGCCCACGCGCGGGATCATCGTTGCGCCAAACCCATCACCGGCCCAACCGGACGCCACCCGTACCCAGCAACTGCTTTTGTCATCGGACGTGTCCAGGCGGTCCCAATGAAAGCGCACTTTCACCCGGCCATACGCATCGCAGTGCACCTCCTCACCGGCAGGCCCGGTTACCGTGGCGGTCTGGCTGCCGTTGATACCCGGTTTGGGATGTTTGTGAGGCGGCCGATACGTCGCACGCCAGGGGGTTGCAGTGAAGCGGTTGCGATAGCCGTGGAAGCTATCGACCTCTCCCATCACCCCACCCGCCAGCTCTTCCAGCACCTGCGGCTGATAGCCTTCGTGACGTACCGAAGTGATCAACCACAGGTCATTGCAGGACGGGTCTGGATGATCATGCAGCTCAAGGAAATGCCCGCTGCGCAGCGCCGGCTGATCACTCCTGCCCGAGGCGCGCTGACGGTCGCTGTGATGACGCTCCAGCGCCCGACGCGCCAGACGCGAACCGTGGGCATGCCCGGTAAAGCCTGCCGGATAGCCGTAGTCTTCAAGGGGGTGCCTGCAATCCGCCCCCGCCGCTTCCTGCAGATACAGGGAAGGACGCTCGAAATCATGATCACGCCGCACCGTTCGCCGACTGCGCGTGGCCAGGCGCACATCGAAACGCTGGATTACCCGCATTTGGGCCTCGGGCCCGCCGGCAGCGCAATAATGCTGTGCGGGCAAGCGGCGAAATACTGTCTGGTCATCACCGAACACCAGCACATGCGCGTCTTCGCTGTGGCGAAAGTGGTAGTGAATGCCCTCTTCCTCACACAGCCGCTGGATGAAATGCAGGTCGGTTTCCGCGTACTGCGCGCAGAACGTGCGCGGTGGATAGAGCACCGGACCCAGCTCAAAGGAATAGGCGTCGGCCAGGATGCCATGGGACTCGAGGACCGACGCGATGATCTGCGGAACGCTGCGCTGCTGGAAAATTCGTTGGTCACGCCGATGGGCGAGGCACGCAAGGCGCGGCGCGAGCGTCAGGTGATAGCGGGTAAGTCGTCGTCCCGGGTCATCCCGGCCGATTGTGTATACCTGCCCGTGCAGCCCTTCGTTCGCTTCGCCCAGATCCAGGTAGGCCGGTTGCTGGAGCATCGCCTCCAGGTCCAGGGACGGGTTTTCACTCACCACCTGTACCTGGATGATAAAAGGTTGATCGAGAATCTCGCGACCTTTGAACGCTACGACCTGAAAGTCGGTATCTATATATGGAAGGATCAATTTGAAACGTGACGAAACAAACGCGTTAACCATCCGTTGTTACCCGCCCTAATTAACCAATATCGAACTGAAAGACTTCCTCCCGTAAAACAGCGAATAAGTTTTCGAGAAAAAGCACCTGAACGCTCTAAAGCTTAGCGATTTCAGGAAAAAAACGGCCGCTTAAAAATAAAAAAGAAGTTTCGCACAGCAAAAATGGAAGTATCTTTTGCAAAATAAAAAACGCATCAATGAGCCACTTCTTACATATAAGAAATGCCCTACACCGACTTGAGTTAATTAACTAACCAATAGAGAAACAGCTGACACCCGTACAGGCTATCAGCCGTTCAAAAACTTATGCCTGAGGTCGCGCGGTCCCGAACAGGCTGACGCTCAGCAACGTATCGTCCTGAACATGCAAGCGAACTGGCGCAATGCCACCCGGCATCACGACGGCCACTTCACCGGCCTCGACCCAGCCCGCCCGCCATGCGGCACAGGCCACGGCACTGGCGCTGGTTCCGGAAGACGCCGTGGGGCCTTCGCCCCGTTCGAAGACCCGGGCGACCACCCGGTTGCCGGGTTGTTGGGCGGCCCACTGCAAATTGATCCCGGCAACACAGGGTTGGCCACTGCCCGCAGGCGGTGCGAAGGCTATCGCCTGCAGCGCTTCGAACAGGGCCGACCGTTGCATCTGTGAGTTGTCCGGCAGGGCCGAAGCCTGTTCGACCAAAGTGACGCAATGGGGATTGCCCACACGCACAAACTGGCTGTGTGCCCAGTGCGGGTCTATCGCCGCCAGCGCGCTGACGTGGCTGAGTTCAGTGGTATCCAGCAACACCTGATCCACATCCTTGGCCCCCACGGCCGACGGTCCGAAGGCGGGTGGTCCCAAGGCCAGCCAGAATCCCGCGACCTGCTCAAAGACCGCCGGCTCAACCCATGTCGCCACCGGTGACACCCCATCGGGCTGGTCATGGTGCACGCGCAACTCACAGCCGTCGGTCATCAAGCCCTGGTCGGTGAGCGCCTGGGCAAAGATGGTCAAGCCATTGCCACTGCGCTCGGCCAGTGAGCCGTCGGTGTTGACGATCAGCAGGTCGAACGGCGGCTGGGCCTGGAACGGGCCGACCAGCAAGCCGTCGCAACGATGGGCCTTGCCCTCGGCCGGGTGCGGGGTCTCTCCCCACTCGCATTCGGCGGCGATGGCCGATGCGGCCCAGGCCTTGCGCGTGCGCGCCGCTGACGCTGCGCTGTCAGGCACGTCGATGCCCTGGTGTCTTAAGGCAGCCGGGTTGACCACAGCATAAATATTGCCGCGTGCGTCATAGAACAGGGTCATCGGGGTATCCACTTCAGCAATCGCTACGATCAAAATAGAAACAGGCGACTCGATTGTGTGGGAAGCAAGCGTGGCACGCCACCACGAGGCGGCCGCACCCAGGCATGTCGAATCGGCCTGCGCGTCCTACACTGATGTTTCCGATGGATCGACGTTTCATCAGGCCGAAGTCCGTGCGCAGTCGAACAAACGCGGTCCTCTTCTCCCAGAGGCTGCACACATGAATAGCACTGCTCCTCGTAACCCCGTTGAAACCCTGTACAAGAAAGGCCGCAAGACATTTACCGAGCTGGTCCCCGATGGCGGCGCACGGCTGGATGCGTTGTTCCACACGGCACCGGCCCTGGGCGAGCTTGCAGTCGGTGTGGTGTACGGATACTTGCATGACCGCCAGGGCCTTGACCCGCGCCTTCAAGAGGCGGCGATCTTTGCCGCCATTGTCGCAGCGGGTATGGTCGGACCACCCCTGAGCGTGCACTTCAAGACCAGCCTCGCACAAGGCTTGGCACCTGCGGAGCTGACCGAGTTGCTGTTGGTGGCGTCGGCATTCACCGGGTTCCCCCGGGCGGTGGCTACCGCCGAGCAACTCAACCAGCTGTTCGCCAGCGCCGGTCTGCCCTCTCCCCCGCCTGCGACGCCACGAGCCGTT
The DNA here is from genome assembly GCF_036688725.1 of Pseudomonas lactucae. NCBI lineage: Bacteria > Pseudomonadati > Pseudomonadota > Gammaproteobacteria > Pseudomonadales > Pseudomonadaceae > Pseudomonas > Pseudomonas lactucae. The sequence continues at coordinate 351,702 of NZ_JAQQPT010000002.1, forward strand.
GTCGTGGCTTTTTGCGACAGTGTGCGAACGGGTCGACCGTCGTATCCGGTCGATGCCCAGGCCCGCAAACTCCTGCGCAAACCTCGGCGCCTTGCGCTGCACGCCACGGCGGCGGACCGCGTGGTGGTCGAGAGTTACATGGGCAAGGAAACCACCCCCAGGGGCATGCTGCTGGTGCGGGTCATCCATGCGGAGGTCGTCGAAGTAGCGGCCTATATGCCCATGTCCTGACTCATTGTCAGAGGCGGCCTGGAAGGTGGTAATCCACGGCGGGAACCCTGGGGTTCAGCATTTCCCACCGGGATTACGCACCTTCCAGAACGCCTCCTACACATCCGACAGTCTCTGTGTGGTCGACGGCCTGCATAGCGTTCCAAGTGTGTAAAAATAAAATTCACAGCAGACTGCTCCCATGGAACCTCCCTCGTGCTCTATGGCCTGATGTGCAAGGATGTCGCGCCGGACATCGTTCGTTGAACGCAAAAACAAGGATTTTTCATGACTGCCATTCCCACCTCAGCCCCCGTGGTTCCAGGGCGCCTGGAGCAAATGTCGACCCGAATCGCGTTCTTCATTGCAGGCTTCGGTATCGCGGCCTGGGCACCGTTGGTGCCGTACGCCAAAGCGCGCGCGCAACTGAATGAAGGCACATTGGGTCTGCTGCTGTTGTGCCTGGGGGTGGGTTCGATCATCGCCATGCCCATGGCCGGTCTATTGGCGTCGCGCTTTGGCTGCCGTCGCGTGCTCACAGCCGGCACGCTCATGATCTGCCTGGCCTTGCCGATGCTGGCCACGGTCAGTTCGGTACCGCTGCTGATCGCCGCGCTGTTCCTGTTCGGCGCCGGCCTGGGCACGGTCGACTCCACGGTCAATTTGCAGGCAGTGATTGTCGAAAGGGCCAGTGGAAAAACCATGATGTCGGGGTTTCATGGACTGTTCAGTCTGGGAGGCATCGTCGGTGCGGCGGGTGTCTCGGGGCTGCTGGGCCTGGGTTTGTCGCCGTTGCAGGCAACGCTGGTGGTGGTGGTCGTGACCCTTGCGGCGCTGCTCAAGGCCGGGCCGCATTGGCTGCCTTATGGTAGCGAACGCGCCGGGCCGGCGTTTGCGGTGCCCCATGGCGTGGTGTTGTTTATCGGCTGCCTGTGTTTTGTCGTGTTTTTGGCCGAGGGCGCCGTGCTGGACTGGAGCGCCGTGTTCCTCAGCGCCGAACGTGGCCTGGATGAGGCCTACGCGGGCCTCGGTTATGCCGCGTTCGCCTTGACCATGACGGCCGGGCGCCTCACCGGTGACGCCATCGTGCGTCGATTGGGCCCCATGTGGGTGATCGTGGGGGGTGGCTCTCTGGCCGCAACCGGCTTGTTGCTTGCCACCCTGTCACCCGCTTGGGAAATGGCGCTGCTGGGCTACGCTCTGGTGGGCGCCGGCTGTTCCAATATTGTGCCGGTGCTCTACACCGCCGTTGGTAAGCAGAATGTCATGCCTGAACACATTGCCGTGCCGGCCATCACCACCCTGGGGTATGCCGGGATACTGGCCGGGCCTGCGGTCATCGGGTTCATCGCGCATGGCAGCAGTCTGGCCGCAGCGTTCCTGTTGATCGCGGGAATGCTGGCGGCGGTTGCAGCCAGCGGCAAAATATTGCGGATATGAATACCCTCCGTTGTACGCCGCATGAATCACTCAGGGAGCTTATGCGAACCCCTGCGCCTTAATGACCCCTCTCTTTCCTGTCGTTATCCAACCAACGCTCGATGCTGTAGTTTTTCAGCCAGCCATCATTGTTGTGGCTGCCAAAAATATTGCTGCCGTTCGCCTTGGTGCTGTCCAGCGAGGCCAGCAGCCCCGGCCGCTCGACAAGGTTCTTGGCCAGGTATACCTGTTGTTCGCTGTACTTTTTCTTCGGGAAGCCGGTCGCCGGGTCCCGCACCACCTCACCGTTTGCGGTGATTTCGTCGGGGTCCTTGCTCATCTCGATAAGCGTGTCTTTCTTCACGTAGCGGTGCTTCTCGAAAAAGAAGCTGTAGTCCTGCGATTTATCACGCAAGTCGTCGAACATGCCGCTGAAAGCCTGGACCACCTGGGCATCGGTCTTGGCATGGTAAGGGTCTGCGCTTTGCGTGTTGGGGTTGGTATTACCGACCATCAGATCGGCGGCTTTGGAGAGGCTGTCTCGAGTGATGGAGCCATCCTGGGTGATCGCCTCGTTCAAGCGCGGTCGATTGAGTATCTCCCGTGCCAGCATGATCGTACGCTCGGACACGGTGCTGTTGTTCGGATCTTCGTCGGCGACTTGCTGCAGCGCTTTCTGGTCCAGACGCCCGTCTTTCTGAAATTTTTCCAGCAATGAAAAATTGTTTTTCAATGCGCTCGCCAACAGGTGGTCATCGGAACTGATATAGGGGTTACCGGGAGTGTGCATGGCGCCAAAAAAGTTCTGATTGTCGACATGCCGATTGGCAGAACTTCTACCGCCGATAAAAGGGAACGAAGAGAGCGGCGACTGAAGAGGCTGCGTACCGGTCGTCCGCGCATCGATGCCCTGCCTGGAATACCCGCCGCCGGCGGTGGAGACCTGCTGCCCACCCTGTGCTGACGGGGTATTGGATGTAAGAAGCGACCTGAAACCTGAATTATTGATGCCATTCGTCATTCTTTATCTCACTCTATTTTGAATTTTTTAGCCTGAATCGTCCGCCGGATGTCACAACCGTCTGGGCATTCGCACGGCACAAGCTACGGATATGTGGCGCTCTAAAAGTTATGGTTCCGGCAAGAAGAGGCTCAAGCCCTGAACAGGGCCTGGCAGACTTTGAGCGTTTGTAACCAGCCAGCCATACCCTGCATCCGCGGCCTGCAGAGCCAGTGGGGGAACACGCCTATTTATTGGCGGCCGGACAACTTGCCCCACAAACTGCCCAACACTGAAAGCCCCGCGCTTAACGTCGGTTTTTCCATGCGAGTCTGAGCGCCTTTATGAAAATCTTCGGCGGTGGGCGCCTTGAAGCTGCTCTTAGGAGAGGAGGTGAGGTTGAGCTTTTGAGGCACCGGGGGGGCTTGGTTTTCTACTTCACTTGCCGCAGCAGACAAGGTCGAAACAGCGTACTGGGAGTGGCGAGATTCAAAGGATGTCGAATTCATGGTCCAGACCTGATCCAATAAATGGAAACATCCATCGGCAGTCAAAACGCCGGTGGGTGCTTTCTTCGTGGTAAATGGTCGTTATTGGTTCCCTGCACAATCTGCCCGGACGCTGCACGCCAGTCGCAGCGTCCAGGCGTCATTCAGCGGGAAAGCAATTTGAGCGCTTTGCGACTGATGCGACCGTCGTTGTCGTTACCCGCGAGGTTATCCATCATTTTCAATACATCGCCGCGTTTGAGAATTTCCTGGGCCAACTGGATCAAGTGGTTCTTGTCGGAGTCTTGCGTGGGGGGTTGGCGCGCCAGTTTTCTCAGGTCGCTGATTTTGAGCTCGGCCCCCCGGCGCCCTTTCAAGTCATCGAAATGCTCAAGCATCTCTCCGGCCAACTCCTTATCGCTCTTGTATTTGAAATAGTTCTCGCCTTTGATGACCAGGCTCAGGTTTTGCCTGTCGATCAGCCCATCCAGCGCGCCCGTGCTGCTATGTCGATCGAGGGCATCGGTCAACTCGGGGCGCCGCAGCAGCTCTCGGGCCAGGCGAATGTTCTGGTTCATGAGCGGGTCGCTGGACCATGACTTGTTCGCCATGGCGTGCAGGCTCTCGGTGCTGATATACCCCGGTTTGCTCGGATCCTTGAAGGCGTCGAAATTGTTGAGCAGTAACTGCGCCAGCTCTTCTCTATTCATCTTCGAATAGTGTGGGTCAGGCCTGCCCGGCATTGTCGGGAAAGGTCTTGGCGGCGGATTGCCAATCGTCGGATCAGGCCGTGGAGGCGGGTTGCCGCAACCTGGACGATGGGGTGGGCGCCCCCCGCCAAACCACTGTGTCATCCATTGTTTGAACTGTTCCATAAAACTCGGCATTGCAGGAGCGCCGCCCTGATAGCCGGGGTGGTAAGGGCGATAGTGCCGCTCGGTTGACGGCTGATAATTGCCGAAGACCGGACCACCCTGGGTTTCCCTGAATCGAAAATTGACGTCAGCAGCGCTGTGGCTGTTGAAGGAGAGCGCGGAAGGCATCGGGCGAGCGACCTTGGCCTCGGACGTGGCAGCGGTTCGTGATGGGGTTGGGGTTGAAGAAGGGTTGAGGGTTTTATCTAGCATCGGGACCGACATAGGTTTCTCCATCGAAGGGGACGATTTTCAGCCGGTAGCGTCAACCAGAAGTCGAAAGCCATCAGCTTTCCCCTTGTGTGGCCCATCTGTCGGAATCGGTTCCTGATCTTGCAATCAGTACGTGCCGGGAACGTAGGAAACAGACAAAAAATCGCCGCGAACGCAGCGCGTTTCCTCAGTCCTATTCAGGTCGAGCAATTGCCTGCTATCGACCTCGCCAGCGGTATCGAAATCAAAGCACCTGTTTAAGACGGCTCAACTTCTCCCGACTGCCGCACACGCTCATCTGGCACCACTTGCGCAATTTGTTCTTGGAGCTATCCAGGAACAGCCAGTCGCAGTCGGTGGCGGTGCAGCTCTTGAGTTCGCGAAGATTGCCGGATGCCAACAGTTGCGTTGCCTCGATGGCCAGGCGGCCGATCAACATCGCGGTCAGTTCACGGCTACTGGCGCAGCTTTTCCAGGCCCAACCCGGCACGCCGTCCACCGACCGCAATACGCGCCAGGCGACGCCTTGCTGGAACGTCAGGTTGATCTGCTGCAAGGCCTGATCAGGCGCAACCTGGCCCAGGGACAACGGATAGAACGCCGTATACAAACATTCCCTGAATGCAATCAGCGCCTCCAGGTCCGGCTGGTACGACATCGACGCTTCAAACACCATGGGTTTGTATGCCTCGAACTCCCGGGCGCAAATCAAAGAGGCATGCAGCGCCCACTCAAAGAAGAACTGGAAACTGGTGAGCCGCTCCTCCATGACCTTGAGCGAGGAGCCGGGCCGACGGCCATTCGTCGTATTGATGAAGTCCAGCACGCGGGTTCCACCAATCAGCCGAATCGACTTTGCAGTGCCGGTAAAATGCGTCATGCCTGCTCCTGATAAACACGCTAGTGCTGCGATGGCGCAGAGTACCGTGTTTTTCCTGGTTGCAGACACTGGGATAAAAAACGCAAAGACCAACGGCTAGGCGTGATCGTCGGCGCGCAGAGCCCGTTCAAGAATAGCCTCGACAGACTGCGCTACGGACAGCGCCTGGGTGTTCAGGTGTACGTCCGGACAGACCGGCACCTCATAAATCGAGTCGATCCCGGTGAAGTGCTTGATCTGCCCGGCCCGGGCTTTTTTATACAGTCCCTTGGGGTCACGTTGTTCAGCGATTTCCAACGAGACATCCACGTGCACTTCGACAAAATATTCATGGCCCACAATCGAGCGCGCGTGATGCCGACAGGCCGCCGAAGGAGAGATCAACGCCACGATCACCATCAGCCCCGCCTCAAGCATCAAGCGCGCGACCTCCGCGACCCGACGGATGTTCTCCTCCCGGTCCCGATCGCTGAATCCCAAGTCGCGACAGAGCCCGCCACGCACCGAGTCGCCGTCGATAATGCAGGTCACGTGTCCTCGCGCTTGCAGCGCACTGTCCAACGCATCGGCAATGGTTGATTTGCCGGACGCGGAAAGCCCCGTCAGCCAGATGACCCTGGGCTGTTGCCCGATGCGCAAACGCTCGCGGTGACTGAACGCAAACGCATGCAGATCAGGGTTTTGACGCTGTACAACATCACTCATGATCGCTCTCCCGCGCCGCAACGGAGGGGTTACCCAGCATGAAGACCATCACGCATTGCGCAAACAGCAACAGCGCCACCACCCAATAGACTGTCGAGAACGACCCGGTAACGTCCTTGGAAAGCCCCCCCAGAAAATTGCCGCACACGCCCCCCAAGCCGATCAGCACATTGGCTATGCCAAAGGCCTGGGTCAGCCGGCTGACCGGCACGATTTGCCCGATATAACTGGGGACCAACCCGAACACCGGATAAAACGCCAGCGCAAACAACAACGCCGCCAGGTAGAACAACGCGATGCTGTTGAAACTGAACACCAGGGCCGAGGCCAGCCCCGCACTCAAAAAACACATGGCCAACGAGACCCGCACGCCGACCTTGTCGGCAATCCACCCCACCAGAAACCCCGAAGCCATGCCCACCGCGCCGATGGTCGTCCAGATAAACCCGGCATCCCGCACCGACACGCCCAGCTCATCGCGCAGATACGGCGCCAGGTAGGTCTGGAATGGCAGTAACGCCATGCCATTGAGGAATGCAATCGCCCAGGTCAGGTACAGCGAGCGGCTCAGCCAGGGCACGGGGCGCTTGGCAGACGACAAACGCTCAGCGGCGACCTCGCCCTCCCCTCCCGCCGCCAGATTGCGCAACAGCAACCAGGCCATCACGCACAACACCACAGAAATCAGGCCGGCCGTCAGCCATATCGAACGCCAGCCGCCGTTCAGGGTAAGAAACGACACCAGCAAGCCGTTGATAAACACGCCGTAGCTGGTGCCGCTGGAGATCAGCCCCATGACCCGCGATCGGTTACCGGGGCTGAAGCCCTTGGTGACGATCTCCGCCAGCGGGATATACACCGAGGCCGAGCAGCCTCCAAGCAGAATCAACAGGCCGCCGGACAGCCAGATACTCTGGCTGACACTCAGGCCCAACAGCGCCAGCGAGGTGATCACGGTGGACACCAGGCTGATTTTCCAGCCTTCGACATAGCGGCTGATCACGCTGGTCACCGACGAAAACAGCAGGAAGCCGACTTGCGCCCCGCCGGTGATCAAGCCCACGGTGGTGTAGTCGAAGCCGATGTCGCGGCGCATATCCACCACCAGGTTGGCGAACAGGTAGACGCCAAAGCCATAGGTGCTGGCCACGAAGCCGGTCAGGACCACGGCCAGTACGACACTGTCCAACGGGCGGGTGCTGCTGTGTACCAGTGTGCTCATCAGGCCCTCCTCATATGGCGCGTGCGGTGTGGATGACAAAATCACAATCCATCATGTCGTAGTCGCGCTCGAAATCGCCGTAGGTTTCATGGGATGAAAACCCGGATTCAAGCACTTCTCTGGTCAGCTCCCCGGGTAGCAGCGGATAGACCTGCAAGCAGTACTGTTCCTGGTTGTCGAAGGAATAGATGAATTCGCACAGCGACTGATCCACTTGCCCCAGGCTGACCGACGCCTGTTTGCCGCAGTAGTAGTAATTGCCGCTGGACTTGAACTTGCCCGCGCGAATGGCAAAGAAGTTGCGTTGATCGACAATCAGCAAGCCGCCCGGCTTGAGCAGCGCGCGAAATTTTTCCAGCACACTGATTCGGTCACGCGCCGCAAACACATGGCACAGCGAACTGCCCAGGCACACCACGGCATCGAAGTGCCCCAACACGCTGGGGTCGAGGGTCTGCCAGTCCATGTAGTGCGATTCGATATCCAGCCCTCGCGCCCTGAAGTTCGCGCGGGCCTTGGTCAGCATCGTGCTGCTGCCGTCCGTGGCGACCACATCGAACCCCGCCTGCTTGAGTTGCACCGCGTGAAAACCGCTGCCCGTCGACACGTCAATCACCGACTTCACGCCGTGCCGCTTCAGCAGGTTTTCAAAGAAACCGTTCTCCCCCGCCTTTCTTTTTTCCCAATCGATCAAGTCATCCCAGCGCTCGACGAAGTCGGCCGAATATTGCGTCGCGTAACTGGCGACTTCGTTGTGCTTGTGCCACGACATCCGATTCATCACGCACCTACCCCAGTTGTATTTTTGAAAGCCGCGTACTTGCTCGCCAACTCGCGAGCACAGTCGGCGGATTGTTCGATGGACATGGTTTTTTTCGAGTAGCCGAGCATCGCCTGCATCACGGCCATGCACTGAGGGTTGTAGCTCACCGATCCATCGCAATGGATTTCGTCGATGCCATCCTGGCTTTGGCAGATGGTATTGATGCGCACGGCCTCGTCCTGCGGACAGGCGTGCGAGAACTGCACCTCAATGCGCCCATCGTGCAGCCACACCGGATACCCACCCGGCAGCCCCAACGGGCCGGGGGCATGCACCAGCACCGGCGTGGGTGAAACCAGCCCTTCGATCACCGTGACCGCCGAACAGGCTGTGAGAAATTGCCCATCGATGCCGCCCAGGCGCCGGAACGCGGTCTTGACCGTGGCAAAGATCACCTCGGCCGGCAGGCGTGCCACGTCCGGACGGTCGCGAACCTCATACAACAAGCGGTAATTGGCGCGTCCAGGCAAACCGCCGCGTGGCACGTAGTGGCTGAAGTAATGCTGGGCATACAACTGCACCTGCACATCGTCGGGTGCACACTCCAGCAGCCGCGCGAGGGAAAAACGCAGCGCCGGGATCAGGTTGGCTACGTTGCCCACGCCGATATCCGGCGCCAGCCCCACCCTGGCCAGTATCGGGTTGACGGCATCGGGGAACGCCGCATTGACGGTTCTGGCTGCGATGCCCGAGGCCTTCACGGCTTGCATCAGGCCGTGCATGAGCGTCAGGTGCATGGGCAGCCAGGGACCGAACTGCGCCTGATCAAGTTGCTCGAAGGACTGTTTGGGCAAGCCGGTGATCACCCGCCACGACTGCAGCGACGCGCAGTTCACCAGCAGGTCCGGCGCTTCTTCACGCAGCAGCCGCGTGACCCTGTCGATATCGGTAAGGTCGGCGATCACGGGCTTGATCGCGATGTAGTGCCCCAACTGTGCACATGACAGCTGCACCAGGTTACACAGGCGTACGGTCGCCTCTTCATTGCGACCGAGCACCACAAACTCGAACGCATTTTTTGGCCCGAGGATCTTCAGGATCTGCAGGCACAGGTTGCCCGCGCCCACCAGCAGCAGTTTTTTCTTGGGTGCCGACGCAGTCATCGTGGGTAGGCTCCGTTGTCGACCGGAATCACTCTGCCGCTGATATGACGCATGGCCTCACCGGCCAGCAGCAAAATCACCTCGGCGACCGCGCCGGGCAGGATCGGGTCCTTGAGAATTTCCTGGCGCGCATATTCCGCACGGCGGTATTCGGGGATGGTGTCGTAGATGGCGGTGTCGTGGATCAGCGCCGGCGACACTGCGTTCACCCGCACGAACGGTGCAAAATTCCACGCGTTGGCCTTGGTCAGGCCGATCACCGCCGCCTTGGTGGCGCCATACATCGCGTCGCAGCTGCCCACCTCCCCGGCCACCGAGGCGATATTGACGATGCTGCGCGGGGCTTCGTGACGCATCTCCCGTTCGGCGAAGTCTTTGGAGAGGTAGACCAGCGCCTTGAGGTTTACATTGAGGATCTCGTCGATTTCATCATCACAATAGTGGTAGATACTTTTGCCATGGTAAATACCGGCGTTATTGATCAATCCGTAAATCGTCGCGTGACGTTCGTAGAGCATGGCAATAAAACCCTTGAGGGTCGCACTGTCCGAAAAGTCTGCGACGTGCACTTCCAATACATCCGCGCCATACAGTCGTTGCAATGCGTATAAGCCATCCGCATCTTTGTCGGCGCCAATCACGAAGTAGCCTTGTTGGATGGCCTGTTCCACCGTTGCCCGACCAATGCCATTGGCAGCGCCGGTAATAATTAACTTTTTCATGCACCCACCCTATTGACAAAATTCGTTCATTCGCGCGTAAAACGGCCGATGAAAGTCATACATACGTTGCAGTTCCGGCGCGCGGTCGAATGCACTGAAGTCGACAGACTGAGGCTGCGGCAACACAATGCGCTCACTGTTTTCCGCGGCCACGTGCCAACTTCTCCAGGTTTTCCATTGCGGCGGGCACTCGCGTTTCCACGTCATGGCGTGGGGCAGGAATTCGATCTGCAGGTAATCACACAACTTGCGAATAACGCGTTCCGGATCGGCGGCAAGTTCATCTGCATTCATCACGTAAGGCACTTTGCCGGTGAGTTTGGTCACCACACAAAAGATCTCGTACAAGGCTTTATGCCCAATCGCCTGCAGGGGCATGTCCGGGTGTATACGGTGATGGGAAACAATACTGCTGGCAGGCTCGCGAATAATAAAGATGTTGTCCTGTTGCGCCAGGAAGTCCACATCCACTTTCAATGCATCAAGGCAGTGATAGCACATGTCTTTATGAAAGACGTTGGCCTGTTCCTTGGCCTTTATAAGATGCTGCCTTATCCCTTGATAGGTGGTGGGCAAACTGTGATCCCACTCATCCGACGGAATCGCCGAGTCTTCACGGAACGCCATATGCGCAAAAGGCTCGTGGAAGACCTCAAAGTCGCCGCGTTCGATAAACACCCGTTCCAGCACGGTGGAGCGCGAGCGTGGATGTGCCCATAAACCGATCATTCTGTTCATGCCAACACCCCGTATTCAGCAGCCAGAAGGGTGTTGAACGCCATTTTTAGGGGGCTGGCCGCAGGGCAGAGTCGAACGCAGTAATCGGTCAGGCGCCGGTACGCGCTGTTGGCTTCATTGCAGGCGTTGATAAACGCCTCATGATTGCCGAAGTCGTAGGGTTCGATGCTGTCGGCGAAGTACGCCTCGCAGAAGTACGGAATCCGCATCAGCGTGGCGAAGATCGACGACGGCACCGAAGCCGGCTCATTGGCGGGAACCACCGGTTTGCCGTGGCTTTCACGCTCGATCAGAAACTCCACCACATCGGGTGTCAACGTGTAGCATGTTGCCGTCCGCCCGGTTTTCTCCAGGTGCCAGCAGGATTTGTTGCCACGCTCGTCGACGTCGATTTTTATGCTGGAAAGCAGCGTCTTGACGGGCACGTTCGAGGCGCCCACCAGACTTTGTATCTGCTCGTAGATCAGTAATTCGGCCCAGCGCATCGCTTGCGGGCTCAATATCAGGCCGCGCTCTGCGGCCTGCAGCGAGAACTCGGGCTGACAGGAAAAACGCCCGATCATGAAGGTGATGACATATTTACAACGGCTCGTATCGATTCCCTTGCCGCGCGCGGTGGCCAGGCCTCGCTCTATCGCCTGGAGCCCGGCCTGGAATTGCGTGACGGTAAAGCAAAAGGTGATGTTGATCGACGTGCCTTGGGCGACCAGTTGTTCGACAGCCTCGAAGCCCTCCAGGCTGCCTGGCACCTTTACCATCACATTCGCGGCCAGGCGCTGCAGCTCCAGGCCCCGCGCAGTCATGCGTTCGCAGCAATGCACGTCCCCAGGGTCGACCTGGGCGCAGACCCAGCCCTCGGCCTGGGCCGATTGAACCCATCGCGGCATGAGCGTCGCGGCGCCTTCAACGATCACTTCGTCATACAGCTTCTTGCGCAATTGAGCGGCCGACAGGCTGGCCAGGTTGAAACGCGAGGACCAGTAGTCGCGCTTTTCCAGGATCACGGCAGCGACCAACCGTGGGTTGGTGGTTACGCTGGCGAACCCGCCGGGCTGCGCAAAGTCGTCCGGCATCAATTGCTCGATATGGGCAACGGCCGCCGGGTATTTTTCCAACAGGTATTTTTTATAGGGCGCGTATATAACAGGCGATGAATCCCACCACACTTCGCAAGATGATCATTATGTTTAAGCCGCTCCATATAACCCAATGTACCCACAACGCCTGCTCCTTGAGTGAACTGTTCAATGATGCTCAGTAGTTCATGCATACTGGCAAACACACCTGCGCCCGCGTCGGCCAATACATCGTGACGGTGCACCGGGCCAAACCCCAGAACTTTTATGCCGGCCGCAACAGCGGCTTGAATACCCGTGACACTGTCTTCAACTATCAGGGCGTCATATGGCTTAACGTTATATGCAGCACACGCCGTTAAAAACACCAGAGGGTCAGGTTTCCAACGCCCCAACTCATAACAACTGAATATTCGCCCCTCGAAATAAGAGAACAAACCGGTCAGCTGCAAACATTGCTCTATCTTGTTTCGTGGCGCGCTGGAGGCCACACAATACGGCACCTGCAGCCGCTGCAAGACATCAATGATTCCATCGGTGGCTTTCAACTCAAGTGTCAATGCTTCCAGCGCACGCGCCCGAAACTCATCTTCAAACTGACACTCCAGACACATATCCAATAGCTGCTCGGCTTCGCGCAGACAGTCCGCAATCTTTCGCCCACGAAAGTGCTCAATAAAATAAGCCTGATCGAGTGCTTTGCTGGCAGGTACACGTGCATTAAGCAAGGAGATCAATACAGACAGGGTAATTTCTTCACTTTGGACTAATACACCATCACAATCGAAGATAACCAACTTGGGCAACCGCGTTGCCCCCTGCCCTGGTAGTTCCCCTATAGCTGCCAATATAGACATAGGCGTCTCTTATAGGTGACTCCGCGTGACTGCTGAACTACCAGCGGAGCGGGTTGATGTGTGCCTATAAGACACGTGGCAAAAAATCCTGTCAAACGCTTTTCAACGGTTTTTTAGTATCTTATGGTTATTTTTTATAATTCTTTTATTCCTTTTATCGCTATGGTTGTAGTCGCGAATTTCACATGGATGAACTTCTATTGCGCGCCATCAGTCAGCTGAGCTGAACTCACGAATTCAAGGTCAGGTGGGCAATGCACATTTCGCTGGAGCAACAAGTGGCGCTGGTGACGGGCGCCAGTTCCGGAATCGGCGCTGGCGCGGCCAAAGCGCTGGCGCAAGCGGGCGCTGCAGTAGTGCTGAACTACAACAGCCAGGCCGCGCCGGCCCAGGACTTGGCGGCACACATCAACGCCAACGGCGGCCGGGCGATTGCCATTGGCGCCGACGTGTCCAACGAGGCGGATGTGGAACGGCTGTTCGCCCAGACCCTGGATGCGTTTGGCCACTTGGATATCCTGGTGGCCAACTCCGGCATGCAAAAGGATGCGGCGCTGGTCGACATGACCCTGGACGACTGGAACAGCGTGATCGGCGTCAACCTCACCGGCCAGTTCCTATGCGCCCGGGCGGCCGTGCGTATCTTCAATCGCCAGGGGATTCGTGACGGCGTGTCACGGGCCGCCGGCAAGATCATCCATATGAGCTCGGTGCACCAACTGATCCCCTGGGCCGGGCATGTGAATTACGCGGCGTCAAAAGGCGGCGTGGAGATGCTGATGCGCACCCTCGCCCAGGAGGTCAGCGAGCACCGCATCCGTATCAACGGCATCGCGCCGGGGGCAATTCGCACGGCGATCAACCGCGCCGCCACCGAAGGCGCGGCCGAACAGGCATTGCTGAAGCTGATTCCCTATGGCCGCGTCGGTGACGTGGAGGACGTGGCCAACGCCGTGGTGTGGCTGGCCAGCGACGCCTCCGATTACGTCGTCGGCAGCACGCTGTTCATCGACGGCGGCATGAGCCTTTATCCGGAGTTTCGTGACAATGGTTGATCTCAGGAACGAACCCCAAAGTGCCATTGACGCCCACGGCATCATCGGCGATATGCGCAGCGCGGCGCTGGTGAACGATAAAGGGAGCATCGACTTTTTTTGCTGGCCGGAATTCGACAGCCCATCGATCTTTTGCGCCCTATTGGACACCCCCGATGCCGGCACCTTCCAGCTCACTCCGGACCTGCCCAACGCGCGCCGCGAACAGATCTACCTGCCTGACACCAACGTGTTGCAAACCCGCTGGCTCAGCGACGAAGCCGTGGTGGAAATCACCGACCTGCTGACCATCAGCGAAGAAGTCGACGACCTGCCCTTGTTGATTCGCCGCGTGCGCGTGGTCAGCGGCACGGCCGACCTGCACCTGCGCTGCGCGGTACGCCACGACTATGCACGCAAACCGACCCACGCCACCGTCGATAACGGCACGGTGACGTTCACCGCCCAGGGCCAACCCGGCTTGCGCCTGGCCGGCAGCCATGCGCTGCACATCGAAGACAATGCCGCCGTGGCCACCTTCACCCTGGCCCAGGATGAAGGCGCCGAGTTCGTACTCGGCGGCCAGGCGGACGAACGCGTCGACAGCGGCTGTACCGACCTCGCGCTGGCCCACACCTTGAAGTTCTGGCGTGGCTGGATCGCCCAGTCGAACTACCGCGGGCGCTGGCGTGAAATGGTCAACCGTTCGGCCCTGGCGCTGAAGTTGCTCACCTCGCGCAAACACGGCGCAATCATCGCCGCCGCCACCTTCGGCCTGCCGGAAACTCCTGCCGGCGAACGCAACTGGGATTACCGTTACACCTGGATCCGCGACGCGTCGTTCACCGTCTACGCCTTCATGCGCCTGGGCTTTGTCGAGGAGGCCAATGCCTATATGCGCTGGCTCAGAGGCCGGGTCAGTGACTGCTGCGGCCAACCGGTCAAGATCAATATCCTCTATGGCATCGACGGTCGCCAGGAGTTACCCGAGACCCACCTGGACCATCTCAGCGGCCACGGCGACGCCAGGCCGGTGCGCATCGGTAATGAGGCGGTCGAGCAGATCCAGCTGGATATCTACGGCGAGTTGATGGACGCGGTGTACCTGGTCAATAAGTACGGCGAGGCCATCTCCCACGAAGGCTGGGCACATGTGGTGGACGTGGTCGATCAGGTCTGCGGGATCTGGGACAGCCAGGACGTGGGCATCTGGGAAATGCGCGGCGAGCAGCACCACTTCCTGCATTCGCGACTGATGTGCTGGGTGGCCCTGGACCGCGCGATCCGCCTGGCCTCCAAACGCTCGCTGCCGGCGCCCTTCGCCCGCTGGGACCAGACACGCCAGGCGATCTATGCCGACATCTGGAGCAACTTCTGGAACGAAGAACGCGGGCATTTCGTGCAGCACATCGGCAGCACCGCGCTCGACGGTTCGATGCTGCTGATGCCACTGGTGCGCTTCGTCGCGGCCACCGACCCACGCTGGCTGAGTACGCTGGAGGCTATTCAGAAAAGCCTGGTGCGCGACGGCATGGTCTACCGTTACCGCAACGACGACAGCCGGATCGACGGCCTGCAAGGCACCGAAGGCGCGTTTGCCGCCTGCTCGTTCTGGTACGTCGAATGCCTGGCACGCGCCGGGCAGGTGGACAAAGCTCACCTGGAGTTCGAGCAACTGTTGCGCTATGCCAACCCTTTAGGCTTGTATGCCGAAGAGTTCGACAGCCAGGCGCGGCACCTGGGCAATACGCCACAAGCGTTGAGCCATTTGGCGTTGATCAGTGCGGCGACGTTTCTGGATCGCAAATTGAGTGGGGAGAAAACCGTGTGGCAACCCTGAGAAACGTACGAACGTCCATGCTCGACATCGCCTACGAAACCCATGGCCCCGCCGACGGTGAACCGGTGATTCTGCTGCATGGCTTTCCCTACGACCCTCGCGGCTACGACGCGATTGCGCCAGTGCTCGGCGAGCGCGGCTACCGCGTACTGTTGCCCTACCTGCGCGGTTATGGGCCAACACGGTTTATCGACGACCAGGTGATGCGCTCCGGACAACAGGCGGCGCTGGCCAAGGACTTGTTGGACTTCATGGATGAGTTGGCCATCGCGCAAGCGACGTTGGCCGGCTATGACTGGGGTGGGCGCGCCGCGTGTATCGTCGCCGCGCTATGGCCGGAACGCGTGCGCGGCCTGGTGACCGGGGACGGCTACAACATCCAGGACATTGCCAAGTCGCTCAAGCCAAGGCCGCCGGAGACGGAACATCGGTTGTGGTACCAGTATTACTTCCACACCCAGCGTGGCGTGGACGGCTTGACCGCCAACCGTCGCGAACTGTGCAGGCTGCTGTGGTCGTTGTGGTCGCCATCCTGGGCCGAGGGGCCGGGGCTGTATGAGCAGACCGCGCCGTCGTTCGACAACCCGGATTTTGTCGAGGTGGTGGTTCACTCCTATCGCCACCGTTTCATGTATGCGCCTGGCGATCCCGCGCTGGCGTTCATCGAAGAACAACTCGCCAGACAACCGCCGATTTCGGTGCCGAGCATTTCCTTGTGCGGTGCCGATGATGGTGTCGGCCCGCCGTCGCAAGAGGACGATGACCTGGCGCACTTCAGTGGTTTTTACCGGCGACAGGTGCTGCCCGGCGTGGGCCACAATATGCCCCAGGAAGCGCCGCAAGCGACGCTTGATGCACTGCTGGAATTGCTCGCTTACGACACCGGCGAAAAGCGTTCGCGGTAAGCCTGGGGCGTCACCGACAACGCTTTTAGAAAGCTGCGGCGCAGGGTTTCTTCACAGCCAAAACCGCATTGCACAGCAATGCGCTTGATTGGCGTGTGGCTGTCGGCCAATTGTCGGCGCGCGGTTTCGACGCGGATCAGTTCGACCGCGCGCGCCGGGGTCTGCCCGGTTTCGGCACGGTAATGGCGTACGAAGCTGCGCTCGCTCATGCCGGCCTGGGCGGCCAGCGTCGCGATGTTCAGCTCCAGGTTGAGGTTTTCGGCGATCCACGCGTGGAGTTCGGCGAAGCGGCTGTCGCTCTTTTGCAGGGACAGCGTGACGCTGAACTGCGACTGGCCGCCAGGACGCTTGAGGAACACCACCAGGTGCCGCGCCACTTCCAAAGCCACGGCGCGACCGAGATCCTCTTCCACCAGCGCCAGACACAGGTCGATGCCGGCGGTCACTCCGGCCGAGGTCCACACGCCGCCCTGCTGGATAAAGATAGGATTGGACTCCACCGTCAGCGCGGGAAACTTGCGCGCCAGTTCTTCACAGCGCGTCCAGTGGGTAGCCACGCGGCAACCGTCAAGCATGCCGCTGGCGGCCAATAGAAACGCACCGGTGCACACTGACGTCATGCGCCGGGTGTACCGGGCTTTTTCGCGCACCCAGTCGACCAGGGCCAGGTCTTCGGCGGCTCCGTATACGCCCCAGCCACCGGCGATCACCAGGGTGTCACACGGCGCATCGACGGCCGGCAGCGGCTCAGCCACCAGCGCCAGCCCGGCGGAGGTCATTACCGGTTCCGTCTGCGCCGCAATCACCGAGACGGCGTAAGGCAACGACAAGCCGCGCTGGCGTGCCAGGTCGTTGGCGGAAGCGAAGACCTGCAACGGCCCGGTCACATCGAGCACCTGAGCATTATCGAAAGCGAGGACGTGGACGATTCTGGGCATGATTGGCGTAATTTGTGGGCTCAATGGCGTATTCGCCAAAGCCTAGGCCTCTAGAGTGAAGCCGTCCACCCCTTTATCGGAGCATCATCGATGACCTTGCAGATCGGCTTTGTGTTGTTTCCCGGCATCCAGCAACTGGACCTGACCGGCCCCTATGACGTGCTCGGCTCGCTGCCGGATGTAAAGTTGCACCTGGTATGGAGAGACCTCGCGCCGGTCACTTCCAGCACCGGGTTGGTGTTTACCCCGACCATGACCTATGCCGACTGCCCGAACCTGGATGTGCTCTGCGTGCCCGGCGGTTCCGGCGTCGGTGCGTTGATGGAAGACCCGCAGACCCTGGACTTCCTCAAGGCCCAGGCGCAGACCGCACGCTATGTGACCTCGGTGTGCACCGGCTCGCTGGTGCTCGGCGCGGCGGGTTTGCTGCGCGGGCGCAAGGCAACCACTCACTGGGCCTACCACGACATGCTCGCCCCGCTTGGCGCCATCCCGGTGCAGGAGCGCGTGGTGCGCGACGGTAACCTGTTTACCGGTGGCGGCATCACCGCCGGGATCGACTTCGCGCTGGTGCTGGCGGCGGAGTTGTACAGTGAAGCGGCGGCGCAATTGGTGCAGTTGCAGATCGAATATGCGCCGGCACCGCCGTTTGAGGCAGGTAGCCCGCAGACAGCGCCGGAGCAGGTAGTGGCAGAGGCGAAAAAGCGTGTGGTGGACTCGCGCAGGGTGCGGGGCGAGATCACGGCCCGGGCGGCGGCTCGGTTGGGATGAGCGAGCCCCTCGCGTCGCAGTCGTCGTGGAGATTCATACTGCGATGCGACGTGCCAGGCGACCATTTTGCTCAATAGGTGGTTCGTTCGGGATACCCGTGCCGACGATTGCTCATTACTCTACATACGGACTAGAATGCGAAACATTATCAATTAAGACTGCTGCGCCAGGATGCCCATGTCGAGCGATCAACCACTGGACCATGCCGCGATCGGCCAGCTGTACCATGCCCATCATTCCTGGCTGCGCGGCTGGCTGAACCGACGCACCGGTTGCCGTGAACACGCCGCCGACCTTGCACAGGAAACCTTCGTACGCCTGCTCAACGCACGCAAGCAGCAGACCTTGCAGCAACCGCGTGCTTACCTGAGCAGCATTGCGCGCAGCCTGATGATCGACCACTACCGGCGCCGTGAACTGGAGCGCGCCTACCTTGAAAGCCTTGCGCACTTTCCCGAGGTCGAAGTGCCGTCGGAAGAAACCCGCTTGCTGATTCTCGACAGCCTGGAGCGTATCGACCGCCTGCTCGACCAGCTTAAGCCACGTGTGCGTGAAGCCTTTTTGCTGGCGCAACTGGACGGCTTGACCTGCGCGCAGATCGCGCTGCGCGTGGGTGTGTCCAAAGCCACGGTGGAACGCGATCTGTCCAAGGCACTGCATGCCTGTTATCGGTTGCGCTATGTCGACCTCTGACCCGCGCCTGGTGGACCAGGCTATCGAGTGGATGATCACGCTGCGTTTCAATGTCGCCGACGATGCCAGTACCGCGGCGTTCGAACATTGGCTGCAGACCAGCGCCGAACACCAGCGTGTGTGGCAACGCGTGGCGACGATGAATGATGATTTCGCCCTGCTGCCGGCACAAGTCGGACGCCATGCCCTGCGCGGTGCGCGCCAACGCATCAGCCGCCGTGAAGGCTTGAAACTGCTGGGGCTGGTAGCCGGCGCGGCGGGGTTGACCTGGCTGGGACGCGACTACACACCGCTGCCTGCATTGATGGCCGATTACCGCACCGCCACCGGTGAACGACGCTGGGTCGCGTTGGACGATGGCAGCCATGTCCAGCTCAACAGCGCCAGCGCCATCGATATGGCGTTCACTCAAGAGCGGCGCCAGGTGCGGTTGCGCCAAGGTGAAATATGCGTGAACACCGGCGCCGACAGCCGGCCGTTCTGGGTCAGCACCCGCGACGGCCACCTGCGCGCCCTCGACACGCGTTTCCTGGTCCGCGAAGACGCCCAAGGCACGCTGCTTGCCGTGCAACAGGGCTGCGTGGCGCTGTTTGCCGATAGCCATGGCGCCAGTGCGCGACAGTTGATCAACCCCGGTGAACAGGTGATGTTCGACCGCAACGGCATCCACCCTCCTGTCGCCAACGGCCTGGACCCCTGGGCCTGGAGCGACGGCGTGATCAGCGCCCAGCAGATGCGCCTGGATGACTTCCTCGCCGAACTGGGCCGCTACCGACATGGTTTGCTGCGCTGCAGCGAAGCGGTTGCCGGCTTGCGGGTATCAGGTACGTACCAGTTGGACGACACCGATCAAGTGCTGACCTTGTTGGCGCAATCGCTCAAGGTCGATGTCACCTTCCGCAGCCGTTATTGGGTGACCGTTTCAGCCCGCGTATAAAACACAAAAATAAATGAGGTGAATTCGCATTGCCGCTCGACCTGTAAGGAAAGGCCGATCAACAGGCCGGTTCTGTCCACTTCCTTAAGGAGCATCCCGCGGTCATGCAAGCGTTCCCCTCCCAACGTTCACCCCTCAAGCGCGCGGTGCAGGCAGCCTTGCTCGGCGCCTGTCTGAGCAGCGCCGGTGTGTCACTGGCCGTGCAGGCCGAAACCTCGGCCAGCGATACCCAGGCCCGCGACTGGAACATCGCAGCCGGCGCCTTCGCCACGGCGCTGGACCAGTTCGCCCGCCAGGCCGGGATCAGCCTGTCGTACGACGCCACCAGCGTCGCCGGCAAGAGCAGCGCCGGCCTCAGTGGCCACTTCGACCGCGAGCAGGCACTCGGCCAGTTGTTACGCGGCCAGGGGCTGCAAGCCCAGCGCCAGGGCAATAGCACCTGGCTGCTGATGCCACAGCCGGCCGACACCGGCGCGCTGAACCTGGGTGCCACCACCATCACCGGCGACCGTCTGGGCGCCACCACCGACGGCACTGGTTCCTACACCACGGGCGCTGTAACCATCGGCAAAGGCCAACACAGCCTGCGGGAAACGCCGCAATCGGTCAGCGTGATGACCCGCCAGTTGATGGACGACCAACACCTCACCACCATCGACGACGTGATGGAACGCACGCCGGGGATCACCACCTACGAATCGCCCATGGGCGGCAAATATTTCTATTCCCGTGGTTTCAAGATGCTCGGCCAGTACCAGTACGACGGCGTACCGCTCGACATGGGCAAGGATTACGTACAAGCCGACAGTTTCAGCGCCAACATGGCGATCTACGATCGGGTGGAAGTGCTCAAAGGCGCGGCCGGTATGCTCAAGGGCGCCGGTACCGCCAGCGGTGCGGTGAACTTCGTGCGCAAGCGACCCCAGGCCAAACCCACCACCAGCCTTTCGCTGTCCGCCGGGACCTGGGACAACTACCGCGCCGACGTCGACACCGGCGGCCCGTTGAATGACAGCGGTACGGTGCGTGGCCGCGCGGCGATCAGCCAGCAGCATCGCGGCTCCTACATGGACATTGCCAAGCGCCAGGACCAGGCGTTCTATGGCGCGCTGGACTTCGACCTCAGCCCCGACACTACCCTGGGCGTCGGCGCCAGCTACGAAGACGTCGACGCCACCCCGTGCTGGGGCGGCGTGCCGCGCTACGCTGACGGCAAAAGCGCCAAGCTCAGCCGCTCCACGTGCCTGGGCCAATCCTGGAACGACTGGCAGAGCCAGCGCGTCACCGTCTTCGCCGACCTTACCCACGCGTTCAACGACGACTGGAAACTCAAGGTCGCGGCCGTGCACAGCCGCAACCTGCAAGACATCAAGTACGCCGCCAGCGAAGGCACCATCGCCTACGACAACCCGGCGCCCACGGCCAATTCCTATGCGGCGCTGATGGACTACGACCACAAGGACTTCGGCCTCGATGCCTATGTGGACGGCAAGTTCGAAGCCTTCGGCCTTGAGCACGAGCTGATCCTCGGTGCCAACGGCAGCCGGGGCACCCAGGATGACGTGTATGCGATCCAGAACCTGCCCACGCGCCAAAGCATCTATAACCCCAATCACCATTTTCCGGAACCGCCCAACAACAGCTTCTGGCCGAACATGTACCGTGGCGGCACGGTCAAGGAAACCGCAACCCAGTACGGCACCTATGCGACGTTGCGCCTGCGCCTGGCCGAGCCGTTGATGCTGATCGTGGGCAGCCGCGTGAGCTGGTACGAAAACCGTCGCCAGTCCAACAACCTGGCCTGGGGCGAATGGGCGGTACAGGATGCACGCACCCGCGAAACCGGCGAAGTGACGCCGTTTGCAGCGCTGATCTATGACCTCGACGAGCACCTGTCGGTGTATGCCAGCTACGCCGATATCTTCCAGCCGCAAAGCTCCTACGCTACCGTTGACGGCGCGGCGCTCAAGCCGAAGATTGGCGACAACTACGAGCTGGGCATCAAAGGCGAATGGTTCGACGGGCGCCTCAACAGCTCCCTGGCGCTGTTCCGTGCCGTGGAGAAAAACGGTGCCGAATCCGACTACACCACCCAATGCGCGACCTCCGTCGATGGCTATTGCTACACCGACAAGGGCAAAGTGCGCGCCCAGGGCGTGGAAGCCGAAATCAGTGGTGAAGTGCTGGAGCGGATGCAACTGTTCGGCGGCTACACCTACACGCAGACCAAGGCCCTGAATAACATCGACGTGGCGAAGGAAGGCGGCGTTTCCAACACCTATGTGCCACGCCACATGCTGCGCCTGTGGGGCGATTACCAACTCGACGGCGCGCTGTCGAAATGGAGCGTGGGCGCCGGGGTCAACGCCCAGAGCAGCAACTATCGCGTGCAGACCATCAAACTTGAACAGGCCGGTTATGCGACCTGGAACACACGGCTGGCGTACCGCATCGACGACACCTGGACCGTGGCGCTCAATGGCAACAACCTGTTTGATAAAACCTACTACAACACTGTCGGCACCGCCTCCTGGGGCAACTTTTATGGAGAGCCGCGCAATCTCACGGTAAGCTTGAAAGGCAACTTCTGAACCAGAGAACAGCCTGTCAACCTTCAGAACGTGTCGAATACGACGTGGCGTGCATCTCCCAATGGTCGGTGTGGGGCGACTTGCACCGTCTACATGACGGTGGCTGCCGTCCTTTCCACCAAGGAAATCATTGATGACGCCTCTCAACGGATTAATTCCCTGCATCATTTCCGGTGGTTCGGGCACGCGGCTGTGGCCGGTGTCGCGGCAGGACATGCCCAAACCCTTCATGCGCATGCGTGACGGCCAGAGCCTGTTGCAAAAAACCTTCCAGCGCGCCGCCAAATTGCCTGGGGTGCACAGCGTGCTCACGGTGACCAACCGCGACCTGCTGTTTCGCACCCTCGACGACTACCGCAGCGTGAACAACACCCACCTGCCCCTGGACCTTCTGCTGGAGCCGTTTGGTCGCAACACCGCGGCAGCCATCGCCGTGGCGGCTCTGCATGTGCAGGAACACGTCGGCGGCGACACGCAGTTGCTGGTGATGCCCGCCGACCACTTGATCCTCAATGAGGTGGCGTTTGCCGAGGCTGTGGCACAGGCCCGCGACCTCGCCGAGGCCGGTTACCTGGTGACCTTCGGCATCCGACCCGACTACCCCGAAATCGGCTTTGGCTATATCGAACAAGGCGAAAAACTGAGCCACGGCAACCGGGTCAAACGCTTCGTCGAGAAACCCGACCTGGCCACCGCCCAAGGCTACCTTGATGGCGGTAAACACCTGTGGAACGCGGGGATGTTCTGCTTCAAGGCCAGCACCCTGCTGAACGAACTGGCCGCCCATGCACCCGATGTGCTCCAAGCCAGCCGCGCTTCGCTTGCGCACAGCCATAGCCTGCAAAACCAAACGTTGCGCCAGCGTGAACTGGACGCGGACGCCTTCGCCGGCGCGCCGGATATTTCCATCGATGTGGCGCTGATGGAGCAGTCCAGCCAAGTGGCCGTGGTGCCCTGCGACATCGGCTGGAGCGATATAGGCTCATGGGAAGCCCTGCGCCGACTCGCGCCCAGCGATGCCCAAGGCAACCAGGTCAACGGCGAAGCGATTCTGCATGACGTGCACGATTGCTACATCGACTCGCCCGAGCGGGTAGTCGGCGCGGTGGGCCTGCGCGACCTGATCATCGTCGACACGCCCGACGCGCTGCTGATCGCCGATGCCCACCGCAGCCAGGATGTGCGCTATATCGTCGCCGAGCTCAAGCGTCAGCACCATCCGGCATACAGCCTGCATCGCACCGTCACGCGGCCGTGGGGTAGCTATACCGTGCTGGAGGAAGGCAGCTGTTTCAAGATCAAGCGCATCGTGGTCAAGCCCCAGGCGTCGTTGTCGCTGCAGATGCATCGCCACCGCAGCGAACACTGGGTAGTGGTCAGCGGCGCGGCGCAGATCACCAACGGCGAGCGTGAATTGTTGATCAACGCCAACGAGTCCACCTACATCCCGGCCGGGCACAAACACCGGCTGACCAACCCCGGCATCATCGACCTGGTGATAATTGAGGTGCAGAGCGGTGAGTACCTGGGCGAAGACGACATCGTGCGATTCGATGATCTGTACGATCGCGCACCCGCGGAGGTAACAGAATGACAGGCGCACTGGACTGCGCCCCCTGCGCTGACATTACCCTGACTCGACAAACGTCGACGGCCCGTTACTCGCCGAAAAAAGTCGCGCGATCATGCGTCGTCAGTCGTCCAGTGGTTGCGGTGCCGGTTTACTGCCTGGCTTGGCCGGCTTGACGGGTTTCGTACCCTTGGCCGGAGCAGGCTCGACGGGCGCGGGTTCCGCAGCGGCAGCGGCTTCTTTTTCAGCCATCGGCATCTGATCGATGGCGTTGAAGAACTCCTTCAGGTCGAGACTGTCAGGTGGCACGGTCTTCTCGAGTTTCTTCTCGCCATCCTTGCCCACCAGAATCACCTTGGTACCGCTGCCGACGCCAAGTTTGAGGGCGCGGATCAGCGCGTTGGTTTCCGGTGGCGAGAGCTTTTTGTTGTCTTTGGGATCCTTTGCGAACTTCTCCCCCTCCGCTCCGATGCTGCCGAACTTCACGGTGTAGAGCACCATGCTGCGCTCTTCGAAGGGCTGCTTGGTTGCAGGCTCGTCCAGCTGTTTCTTCAGCGTCGACAACGTGGGGTTACCGGCGTCAAGCTCTACCACTATCAGGGGCCGGGCCTTGCCCAGGTCCTGCTTGAGCGGATTATCATCAGCAGCCAACAGCGGCCCCGTAAAAGCCATCAAGGTAGCCAGGGTCAGCGACCGGATGAGCATGCGCACCTCCTTTGAATTCCATGCAGGGTTCTTGAGTTTCATGTCTGCGACACTCAAATTCAAGGATGATTCCTACACCACTTCAAGAAAGCGTAGGTCACGACGCCCGCTAAGCAAGGGGGTTGAAGCGACGAGGTTCATTGTTTCATCTGATTGCACAAACATTACGAGACATTCCACTGCGGCCAATGACGGGCAAACACAGGCGCCACGATGGGGTCTGCATCCACCTGCGCCAGTGTTTGCGCAAAGCCTGGCGCCAGAGCGCTCAATGCCTCCCGTGCTTCATCCCAGCGTGACACCGCTGCCGCCATGATGCCCAGGGCATTCGGCTGGCCACTCGAGGCAAACAATTGCCCGGCGAACTGATCGGCGAAAATCACCCAGGCTTGATGAAGGTAACGACGCGTGCCTGTGACCAACTGCGCCTGCAGCGTTTCGTTGCCACTGTCGAGCCAACGCTGCGGATAGTCGATGATGCCGATCGCCGAGTAGCAATTGGCGGCAATGTACACCAACCCACGCAGGATCTGCGCGCGGTTGCCGTTCAATAGATCCGAAGAAGGAAACTCCAGGCCCAGGTGGATCAGGATCGCCGCGCTTTCTGTCAGCACCTGACCATCAGGGGTGACCAGCGTAGGGATCTGTTTGAGCGGATTGATCCGCGCCAGGGCATCACTGCCCTCGCCGTCCTGCCAGGAACTGGCGTCCACCCGGTGCCATGGCACGGCGCAACGCTGCAGGGCGATTTCGATCATGCACGAGCCGGATTCGTCGGTGCCGTAGAGTGTGTACATGGCGTGTTCCTCCCAGGTAATCGTCATCGGATGACAACAATGCATTGCCGGGGCTCAACGAGGCAAGCGTTCTAGAACAAGCCCATTTGACCGCCGACCAACGTGCCAAAATCGTCATTCACAAACGGCAGGATCGCGTCGGCCACCGGCTGCAATTGACGGGTGACATAGTGGTCGTAGTCGATCGGCGACTGGCGCAGCTCCAACGGTTCGGGACCGTTTACGCTGATCACGTAACGGATCCAGCCGCCGCGCTGATACTGGCGCGGGCGGCCCAGGTGGTCGTTGTATTCATCGGCCACGCGCGCGGCGCGTACGTGAGGCGGCACGTTGCGTTCATAGTCATCCAGCTGGCGGCGCAGACGCTTGCGGTAGATCAGCAGCTCATCGAATTCGCCGCTCAGGGTTCGCCGTACGTAGTCGCGGATATAGTCCTGATGAGGCTGGCGGTGGAAGACGCGCTGGTAGAGTTCCTGCTGGAACCGACGAGCCAGGGGCGACCAGTCGCTGCGCACGGTTTCCAGGCCTTTGTAGACCATGTCTTCGCTGCCGTCGGCACGGGTGACCAGGCCGGCGTAGCGTTTTTTGCTGCCCTCTTGCGCGCCGCGAATAGTGGGCATGAGAAAGCGCGTGAAGTGGGTTTCGTATTGCAGTTCCAAGGCACTTTGCAGGCCGAACGCGCTGCGCAGATGCTCGCGCCACCACTCATTGACGTGCAGCACCAATGCCTGGCCGATGCGGCTGGCGTCCTCCTGGGAATGGGCGCTGCCGAGCCAGACGAAGGTGGAGTCGGTGTCGCCGTAGATCACTTCATAGCCCTGGGCTTCAACCAGTTCGCGGGTCTGGCGCATGATCTGGTGGCCGCGCATCGTGATCGACGACGCCAACCGCGTATCGAAGAAGCGGCAGCCGCTGGAGCCGAGTACACCGTAAAAGGCATTCATGATGATTTTTAGCGCCTGAGACAACGGCGCGTTGTGCTCGCGCTTGGCCACTTCGCGGCCTTCGGAGACGCGCGCGACAATGGACGGCAGGCAGTGGCGCGTGCGGGAAAAGCGCGCGCCACGAAAACCTTCCACCGACTCACTGTCATCCGGGTGCTTGAGCCCCTCGATCAGGCCGACGGGGTCGATCAGGAAACTGCGGATGATCGACGGGTAGAGACTTTTGTAGTCGAGTACCAGCACCGATTCGTAAAGGCCGGGGCGTGAATCCATGACAAAACCGCCGGGGCTGGCTTGGGGCGGCTTGTCCCCCAGGTTGGGGGCGACGAAGCCCTGGCGGTGCATCAGCGGCATATACAGATGAGTAAACGCAGCGACGGAGCCACCGTTACGGTCCACCGGCAGTCCGGTGACGCTGGCGCGTTCGAGCAGGAACTTGAGCAAGTCGGTCTTTTCGAAGATCCGCGTGACGAGTTCACAGTCCTTAAGGTTGTAGCGCGCCAGGGCGGGCTTGTCCTCGGCGAACATGCGGTTGATTTCGTCCATGCGCTGGTACGGCGTGGAGATGTCCTTACCTTCGCCCAGCAAGGTTTGCGCGACGTTTTCCAGACTGAAGGATTCGAAGCTCCAAGTGGCTGAACGCAGCGCCTCGATACCGTCGATGATCAAACGCCCGGCTGCTGCCGCAAAGTAATGGTTGCGACTGCCGTGTTCGCGCCAGGCCATGGGCTCGTCGCCGCGGCCGAGCATCAGCGGGACGTTGAGACGCTGGGCGTGCTCGTGGAGCACGCCCAGGTCGAACTGCACCACGTTCCAACCGATGATGGCGTCGGGATCGTGGGTGACGAGCCATGCGTTGAGGCGTTCGAGCAGTTGGGCGCGGGTGTCGCAGTAGTCGAGCTTGAAATCCACCGCGTCGGTTTTGTTCGGCGGGCCGAGCATGTACACCTGGCGTTCGCCGCAGCCTTCCAGAGCGATAGAGTACAGATCGCCCTGGGCGGTGGTTTCAATGTCCAGAGACACCAGTTTGAGCGGTGGACGGTAGTCGGGCGCGGGTTTCATCTGGGCGTCGCACAGGGTGCCCGTGGCGTCGAGCGTGCCGCCGAACCACACCGGGGCGGTGATGAAGCGCTCCATCATGTAGCGCTCCGGCGGGCGTACATCGGCTTCGTAAACGTCGACCCCGGCCGCGCGCAGGCGTTTCTCCACGTCCATCAACTGGCGGTGTTGGCGGGTATAGAGTCCAAGCACCGGACGGTGATGGAAATCGCATAACTGCAGCGGGCGCAACTCGATATCGCGCTCACCCTTGAGCAGCCAATCGAGCGGCTTGCGATGGGCCTCGGGAATAAACATCACCGAGGTCTGCACCGGTAGGCGGACGTAGCGCGGCCCTTGGTCGGTGGCCAGCCAGAAACTGACCTCGGTACCCGCCGACGTGTCGCGCCAATGCCGGGTCAGGACAAAACCCTGCTGTAAATCCACCGTACCGCACCTCAGGAATCGCTTTCAGGCGATGATTCTACGCGGTGCGGGACGCCGGGCGGAAAGGAATGGTTCTGTGATTGAGCGTTATAAGTCACTGGGCTGATGATGAGGCCCAGGTTTTGAGTGCGAATCAGCCAGGTAGGTTTCAATGTTGCCCATTTGTTCATCCCAACCACGGGAGTTCATATTGAAAGCCTTTTTACGCCGTGCCTCGGGCACCTCATCAAAACCAGACTCAACGACCCTTAGCAAAATGCCAGGGGCACGATCTTCAATGATGAACTCAACCAGAGTCGGCTTTTCCTTGTCATAGTCGATGTTCTCTTTTACTGCGAAGGGGTGCCACCGGAAAGAAAACAGTGTTTGCGGCAGGATGCGTTCGATCCTTGCCTTCCAGACCACATGTTCGTAGCCCGGATAAGTAATCTGCGCTTCAATGGTTTCGCCGGCGCGGAAGGTTTTGCCCTTGAGGGCAATACCAAACCATGCGCCGAATTGCTCGGCGTCCGTCAGCGCTTCCCAGACCTGTTTACGTGTTGCGTTGAGCAGAAGAACCTTTCGCTCTATGCGATCTGATACGTGCATAAGTCACCTCCTTCATTGACAGTAGGCGACATCAAACAATGCGCAACCCGAGGTTGTAAGCAATGATGATAATCCGCCCCTTACCCGGCCATAGGTTATGACTGAACCACTCAATGGAAGTTGCTTCTGCAAAAGTGTGCGCTACCAGATAGACAGCCTGGACATGCCCATCAGCCACTGCCATTGCAACAGTTGTCGCAAAGTGCATGCAGCGCCATTTGTCGCTACCGCTGGGGTGATGCGCGTGAATTTCCGCTGGACGCAAGGTGCGCAGCTGCTGTCGTCCTTCGAATCGTCGCCCGGGAAATCCCGATATTTCTGTTCGCGCTGCGGCTCACATCTGATAGCTGAGCGTGGGCATCAGCCCCATGTGATTGTGCGGGTGGCGACGCTGGATGAAGATCCAGGCGTTAGGCCGACCTCGCATATCTGGACCGTTCATGATGTGCCCTGGCTTGCCTATGAAGACGCAGAGCATTGGGATGAATGGGAAGTGTGACTCAGACGTGCGGATCACCCGGTGCTTTCGCAGGCGTCGCGTACTGCTGTTTCAGGTGACCCTCCTGGTCGAGCAACCAGGCGTCCATAATCTGCCGCACCACTGGCCCGGCAACGCGTCCACCGGCCTCGCCGTTTTCGATCATCACCGAAATCACGATTTTCGGATGTTCAGCGGGGGCAAAGCCGACGAACAAGGCGTTATCCCGATGGCGCTCCAATGTCTTCTCACGGTTGTAGCGTTCGCCCTGCTTGATCGCGACGACTTGCGCGGTACCGCTCTTGCCAGCAATACGGTACTGGGCACCTTGTGCTGCCGCCCGGGCGATACCGCGTGGGTCGTGCATCACCAATTGCATGCCGTGGTTGACCTGCTCCCAGTCACGCGGGTCCTTGAGGACCACATTGGGCATGGGGTTTTCGTCTACGGGCGGGACACCGTTGATAGTCTTGGCCAGATGAGGACGGTTCCACACACCCTTGTTGGCGATCAAAGCGGTGGCCTGAGCCAGTTGCAGCGGCGTGACCTGCATGTAGCCCTGACCGATGCCGAGGATCACGGTTTCACCCGGAAACCACGGCTGGCGACGCGTGGCACGTTTCCAGGCCTGGGAAGGCATCAGGCCGGCTGACTCCTCGAACATATCCAGAGAGACTTTCTGACCCAGGCCAAATTCAGCCAGGTAGTCGTGCAGCCGGTCTATGCCCAGCTTGTGGGCCAAGTCGTAAAAATAGGTGTCGTTGGAACGCATGATGGCGGCGTCCATGTCCACCCAGCCATCGCCGCTGTGGTTCCAGTTGCGGTATTTGTGATCAAAGTCGGGCAGTTGATAGTAACCGGGGTCGAATACACGGGTTTGGGCGGTAACGACACCACTGTCCAGACCGGCGATGGCCACCTCGGGCTTGATGGTCGAACCCGGCGCGTAGAGGCCTCTAAGGACCCGGTTAAACAGCGGCCGGTCGATGGAATCGTGCAGCGCGGCGTATTCCTTGAAGCTGATCCCCGTGACAAACAGGTTCGGGTCGAAACTCGGCTTGCTGACCATCGCCAGTACTTCACCGGTCTGCGGATCAAGGGCAACCACCGAACCACGACGATCACCCAGGGCCTCTTCCGCGGCTTCCTGGAGTTTGACGTCGAGGCTCAGGACGATATTTTTACCGGGAATGGGGTCGGTGTGTTTGAGCACACGCAGTACGCGGCCTTGGGCGTTGGTTTCGACTTCTTCATAGCCCACGTGACCGTGCAGCTCAGCTTCATAGAAGCGTTCGATGCCGGTCTTGCCGATCGACTGCGTGCCGCGATACTCCACCGAGTCGAGGTCCTTGGACTCTTTCTCGTTGATCCGTCCTACATAGCCGATGGAGTGCGCAAAGTGCGCGCCCAGCGGGTAGTGACGAACAAACTGAGGTTCAACGTCTACCCCTGGCAGGCGGAACTCGTTTACCGCCAACACCGCGATCTGCTCTTCGCTCAGCTCATAGAACAATGTCACGGGAACAAACGGGTGACGGGCCTGTTTCAGGGCCTTATCGAACACTGCGCGGTCTTCAGCAGGCAGGTGCAGCAGATTAACGATAGCGTCGAGTTCCCCCTTGAGATCGGTGGTGCGCTCGCGAGTGATGGTCAGGTTATAGCTGGGGCGGTTGTCGGCCAGCAGCACCCCGTTTCGATCATAGATCAACCCGCGAGTCGGCGTGATCGGCAGCACGTGGACACGGTTGTTTTCAGAGATCGTGGAGTGATAGTCGAATTGCACCACCTGCAGGAAATACATCCGCCCCACCAGGGCACACGTGATGCTTATTACCAAAATGGCACAGGCAAGCAAGCGCTTGTTGACTAGACGGTTTTCTTTCTCGTGGTCTTTGATCGGTATCGGTTCAGGCATTTCTACAGCATCTCGTTGAGGAAGGTCGACGCCGCGTCCTGCGGATGAAAGATCATTCCTTGCGAAAATGTGCTGCACCATACCAAAAATGCGGAAACACTTTGCATGGATTTCTCCAACGGCAGTCTGGAGAGTGATTTTTTCATTTAGGAGAGTGATGGCCTTGGG
Organism: Pseudomonas lactucae; assembly: GCF_036688725.1. NCBI lineage: Bacteria > Pseudomonadati > Pseudomonadota > Gammaproteobacteria > Pseudomonadales > Pseudomonadaceae > Pseudomonas > Pseudomonas lactucae. The sequence continues at coordinate 382,431 of NZ_JAQQPT010000002.1, forward strand.
GCTACTTTCCGAGCGCCCAAAACAAAACCCCACCTGCTTTCGCAAATGGGGTTTCGGAATTTAATCTTGACGATGACCTA